>JACPHD010000043.1 GCA_016188785.1 Parcubacteria group bacterium
TGCATAGAGTAGCGAATAAAATTATTATGCTGTAATTGTAACATAATTTGTTGCCTCCTCCAAGACCATAAAAAACAGCTCCGCCAAAACGGAGCTGTTTTTTATATCTCTCAATTTATTTAACTAATAATTTTTTCACTATCTCCCCGACTTTTACGCCGTCGGCCTTGCCTTTAACCCGCGCCATTGTTTGTCTCATAACTTTGCCAAAACCTGCCTGGCCGGAAGCGATTACTGCCTGAACAATTTTTTTAAGCTCATCGTCAGTCATCTGCTCGGGCAAATATTTTTCCAATATTTTAATTTCCGCGTTTTCTTTGCCGGCTAGCTCCGGCCGGCCGCCGGCAGTATAGGCTTCCGCCGAGTCACGGCGTTTTTTTATTTCATTAGCCGCGACTTCCTGCGCCTGCTCATCAGACAGTTGAACCGCTTGGCCGTCTTTTCTTAAAGTTATTTCTTTATTTCTTAAAGCCGCGATCAGCATTCTTAAAACAGACAACTCTTCAGCATTTTTAGCTTTCATGGCCTTAACTAAATCCTGATTAATTTGCTCTAATAACTTTGACATATTATTTTATCTTGTCATTGCGAGCGACCGAAGGAAGCGAAGCAATCTCACGGACAAAGAATTGCGATAAAACTTTTCACTTTAATTTAAACTTTTTATTCGTGAGATTGCTTCGCCCCGAGTACGGGGCTCGCAATGACAACCTTGATCTACCATCGCTTTTTCGGCTCCTCTTTAAATTTGCCGATTTTCTTTAAATATTCTCTTTTAGATTTTAATTTCATGCCGACCAGCGCGCGTTTTTTCTGCTGGGTTTTATTTATTTTCGGCTGAACATGTTGAACCTGGCGGGCTAAATATAATTTGCCGCTCTGCTGTAATTTCTTATTAAACCTTCTTAAGAAACTTTCAAAGCTTTCTCCTTTTTTTCTTTTAAACTCTGCCATTGGTCCACCTGCCTCTCTAGTTTATAATTTGTTAGACGGACTGCCTAATCGCTTTTCTATTTCCGCCGACACTTTTTTATAATCCACCACTTCCTGAAGGCCCGACTCCATATCGCGAATTAAAATAGTGCCGTCCATAATTTCTTTCTGGCCTAAAATCAAAGTATATTTTACTCCGGCCTGGTTGGCCATTTCCAGCTGGCTTTTTAAACTGTCTTTAGCAAAAGCCTGGCGGACTTTAAAGCCGTTTTTCCTTAATTCTTCAAACAAAACCATTATTTTTCTTCTGGCCTGGTCGCCTAAATGGGCTAAAAAAAGATCGCCTTTTTCTTCATCGCGCAAAGGAATGTTTTTTTCTTTTATTTTTAAAATCACCCGTTCAACGCCAATGCCGAAACCGCAAGCCGGGGTCGGCCGTCCGCCCAGGTACTCCACCAGGCCGTCGTAGCGTCCGCCGCCGCCCAAGGCGTTCTGCCGTGATTGCTCTTCAACCGGCTTGCCCGCCGAATCCCCCGCCCGTTCCCGAACGGAACGGTCGGGCGGGTCGGCGAAGGCGGGCCAAATCTCAAAAACCGTGCGGTTATAATAATCCAAGCCCCTGACTAAAGTTGGGTTTAAATTATAAGGAATATTCAACTCGTCCAAATACTCCAGCACCTTTATAAAATGATTGCGGCAGTCTTCGCATAAACTGTCAACTAATTGCGGCGCGCCGATGGCCATTTCCTGGCACCGCTTTTCTTTGCAATCAAGCAAGCGCAAAGGATTTTTCACCAATCTCTTTTTGCAAGTCTGGCATAATTTAGTCCGGCGTCCGCGCTCTTTATAGAAATTTTCCAATTTAACTAAATATTCCTTGCGGCAGACGGCG
This sequence comes from Parcubacteria group bacterium, assembly GCA_016188785.1. GTDB lineage: Bacteria > Patescibacteriota > Patescibacteriia > Patescibacteriales > GWC2-42-12 > JACPHD01. Next base: position 1,826 of record JACPHD010000043.1, read on the forward strand.
CAGCCAACGCTGTTTATTTGAATAATAACTTCAAGCTGCAATTCACTAAAAAAATAATAAGCGATGGCCATCAGTTCGGCATCGGCCACCGGACTGGCTTCGCCGATGTTTTCCAGATCAAACTGGCTGAACTGGCGAAAACGGCCGGCTTGCGGCTTATCATGCCTAAAGACCGGCCCGAGCCAGAATAATTTCACCGGCTGAGGCAAATTAAACAGGCCGTGCTCAATATATGATCTGACTATGCCGGGCGTGGCTTCCGGCCGCAAAGCGATTTTCTCTCCGTTTTTATCAACAAAGGAAAACATCTCTTTAGTGACAATATCCGAAGCGCGGCCGCTGGAACGTTCATACAACTCCAAACTTTCTAAAACCGGCGTGTCCATTCGCTTAAAACCATAAGCTCGGGAAAGTTCCGCGGCTTTTTTAACCACTAAACTCCAATATTTATGTTCATCCGGCAAAATGTCTTTAACGCCTCGCAAGCGCGAAATTAATCTGACTTTTCTGGCTTTAAAAGCTTTTTCTTCAGCCTCCTGATTGTCTTTTTTCTTAAAAAATTTTGACATAAATAAAAATAATTTTCAATTTACAAATTTTCAATTTTCAATCAATTAATTAATTTTTTAATTTTCAATTATTGTTTGAAAATTTTATCATTGAAAATTCATTGAAAAATTGATAATTGATATTTGAAAATTTTTACTAATAACTATATTGCGGTGCGGAAAAAACATTGATCCGGTCAAACGGCCAGCCCCGAAGCAAAACCCGGCCGGTTATTAATTTTTTATCCACCGGGCCGAAACTCCTGGAATCTTTTGACGAATTCCGATTGTCGCCTAAAACATAATACTGGCTGGCGCTTAAGGTTATAATTTCTTCATTTAAGCCGTAAGTTTTATCGCCGGCCGGCAAATATGTTTCCTCTATCTTAACGCCTTGCGGATCGGCTTGATTATAGATATAAACAAACCCGTCTTTAATTCGCACTTTTTCTCCGGGCAAAGCAATCACCCGCTTGATAAAATATTCTTCCTGATTTCTGGGATAACGGAAAACGATTATATCGCCCCGCGCCGGCGCATGAAACCGATAGCTGATTTCATCAATGATTAAATATTCTTTATCATAAAAATTAGGCTCCATGGAAGCGCCCTTAACATAAAACGGCTGGATTAAGTAATATCTTACCGGAATAATAATAGCTAAAGAAACCGCCACTACTTTAATCAATTCAAAAACAAAACTAAAAAAATTTTTTACCATAAAAATTGCTTATTTAAGAGCTTATAATATTATTCACAATTTGTCTACTTATTATAACAGCTTGCCGTGTAAAAGGCAAAAAGCGCGCATTTTATCTACAAACTTTTTTTATTTTTTATTTTCTTTTATTATTTTAGCTAATCTTCAACAAAAAATAAACTTTAATATGACATTGACTTTTTTTTTAAAAAGTATATACTATAAACAGATAGGTAATTTCCCTATACGTGGGCTTCCGGAATGGTTGCTCGTAAATAGCGTATAGGGTTCTGTCTTTTCAGGTGAATAGCGGATTTTCTTCCGCTATTTTTTGTTTAATTAGATTATAGTAACTTTCATCGCCCCATTGATATTTTCTGAATATCGCCCAACTTACAAAATCAACCGCCTGCAAAGATTTTTCCTCGTAAGGCGTTTTAATTTCAATCGTCAAATTTATTTTATGATTATTTTTAATGAATTGGCGCAGATAATTCTTAAAATTTTCATTCAAAAATTTATTTGTTTCCTTTCTTGAGGCTATTAAAATAATCGGCTCTTTAATGTTAATCATTTTCTTGGTAAAAATTCTATCCAGAAGAATATTGGTAACATAATTATATAAAACATCTTTCTCATTTTGTAATTTTGTATAAACCTTGTTTTTATTTAAAAATATAGCCATAATCAGGCAGTCTTTACCGGCCAATCTTTTTAATAACCTTTGTCTGACAATCGGTTTTTCGCGAAAACTATGGAGTAGGCCGCCTCGTTTTTTATATTTCTTTTTTAACTCTCCATGAGTCTTGCTTACAATTTTTTCTATAACTCTCTTGTTAGTTACAAATAAAAAAGTAATAATAAAATATTTTGACGTTTTTTCTTTATCAAAATTGAATCCTAAATCGCCGCTTTCATCTAAAAATATATAAGCCATACTAATATTTTAATTTTTACATTTTCATTTTAACATTTGTTGTTATTTATGGACAAGTGCAAATAGTTGACAATAAGTTAATTTCTTGCTACGTTGGGGCAGACAACGTGCTATATAGCGCGTTGTCTGCTGAAATTGTCACAAACACCATAGCGCAAAAAACATTAACAAGGAGGAAGTCTAATGAAAACGCTCGCGTGGGGTGAATATAAAATGTTAAGGAAATCATATTTCTCTTCAAAACACCGAATTAAAACCGTCGCCGAGCAAGTAGATTTTTTGCGTTTAACCTTTCCGGGATTAGGTTTTGCCAATGTAAAAATAGCCGAACGCAAACTCCCGTCGGATGCTATGGGACTGCTCGCGCTTCCACGGTATGAAAAGATTGCGCCGACATATGGTAAAGCCATGGGAAAAGTTCTCATGCTCATTTCAGCCGAACGCAAATTGGAACTTGCTAATTTATCCCTGGAAAAACTTGGTCCGCAGTATCTGCGGCAAATTCCGCTGACAGCGCTGATGTTCCAAAAAATCAACGAGAGTCAAGAAGGATTTGATATTCTCTTGGTGCCGTTTGGCTTGGGTTATGGCGGATGGGGCAATGCCTATAATGTACAAGAATCAATGGATGAAAATGAGTTCTGTCTTGACCCATTTTCCGTAGGGATTATGTCTCTTACCCATCCAGTGGAACCAGATTACTTGCGCGATGATTTTTGGATAAACTGCGCTGGGTGCGAATCCTCTCCCGACGGAAATGGCGAATTTAACTACACGCCTTTTTTCCGTTTTGAAAGAGACTATTTCTACAACAGAGTGGGGTTTGACGTGATGCCGAAGATCTTTGGCATCGGAGGCTCTACTTATGCTATCGGGTTTTTACCCAATAGCGCATAACCATTAAGCTAACACTGGGGTTATTCACTAAACATGGATAACCCTTTCTTCTTTTTACTTTAAAATTTGTATAGCAATTGTCAAAATCAGCAAACAACTATATAATTATCAATATGATGGATAAAAAAATTGATTTATTAAATTCAGAAACAACTGCCCAAGCGAATAAAAGCCGCGGCGCTAAAAAATCTAAAACCCTGGGGTTTGTTTTAATTTTCTTGCTAGCGGTTTATCTGATTTTTGCTTTTAACAAAACGACTGATGAAAAATCATCTTCCTGGTTTTATAACCTGCCAATCATAGGACAAATTAAGCATTTGGTGGAAAGCGCGGAAACTAAATTAAAAGGCGAAAGCGATGATCGGATAAACATCCTGCTCTTAGGCATCGGCGGAAAAAACCACGACGGCGGCCTCTTAACCGATACCATAATTTTAGCCAGCCTGAAGCCAAGCGAAAAAAAATTGTCTTTGCTGTCCATCCCGCGCGACCTGGCCGTGCCCATAGAAAATATGGGCTGGCGAAAAATTAACAGCGTTAATGCTTTTGCCGAAATGAAAACGCCGGGCTCGGGCGGGCTGGCCATCAGCCAAACTATCAGCAATATTTTTAAAATCCCGATTGACTATTATTTAACCGTGGATTTTACCGGCTTTGAAAAAATTATTGACGAGCTAAGCGGCATCAAAATTAATGTGGAAAATACTTTTGACGATTACCGCTACCCGGCGCTGGGCAATGAAGACGCCGCCTGGGAAGAGAGATGGGAACATTTGCATATTGAGCGGGGCGAGCAAACTATGGACGGACGGCTGGCTTTAAAATATGTCCGCTCGCGGCATGCCTCAGGCGCGGAAGGCTCTGATTTCTCGCGCTCGCGCCGCCAGCAAAAAGTCTTAGAAGCGGTCAAAGACAAAGTTATGTCGCTGAACATTTTATTTAAACCCAGCCTGATCGCGAAAATAATTTCTGCGATTAACGAAAACTACAGCACCAACTTAAAAATTTGGGAAATGGTTAAACTATGGGGACTGGCTAAAGATATAACCAATGAAAACATCTCCAGCCGCGTACTTGATAATGGCCCGAGCGGCCTATTAGTTGATACGGTCGGATTAGACGGCGCTTATCTTTTATCGCCCCGTAGCGGCGACTTTTCGGAAATAAAATATTTGATTAACAATATTTTTGACGAAGCGCCCGCGACCGATAAAGAAAAAGTAAAAGATGATAAAGCCGCCATTGAAGTCAGAAACGGCACCTGGATAAACGGATTAGCCAATAAAGTAGCTTTAGATTTGGAAAAATACGGTTTTAATATTGTGCGCGTCGGCAACTCCAGCCAGCAGAACTTTGAAAAATCGGTTATCTATGATTTAACCTATGGCGCCAAAATCCAGGCTTTAACGATTTTAAAAAATAAAACCGGCGCCAACGTCGCCCTGGGTCTGCCACAATGGCTGATAGATGACCTGGCTAAAGAAATCTCGGGCCAAACCAAACTGATCCAGCCTGATTTTATTTTAATTCTGGGCCAAGACGCGGACGAAACAAGGTCCGGAACGGCCAATACGGAACAGCAATAAATAATACAATTATGCCTTTGTCATTGCGAGGAGCGTTAGCGACGAAGCAATCTCACGAACAATTATACAGAATTAACCTTCATGACAGAAACAATCTATAATTTTAATAAATAGTGCGTGAGATTGCTTCGCTCCCTTCGGTCGCTCGCAATGACAAATCATTTTTTTATGGCAAATCTAAAAGAAAAAGAGAACAGACTCCTCCCCCTGGTCGTTATTTTCGGCCGGGCCAACGTGGGCAAATCAACTCTATTTAATTGCTTAACCGAAAAAAGGCAGGCCCTGGTTTCCGCTATAGCCGGCACTACCCGGGACAGTAATTTAGGCCAGGTTAATTGGCGCGATCGCGGTTTTGAGCTGGTAGATACTGGCGGTATTATTGACTTAAAATATTTATTTAAAAAAACTGCGCCCAAGGACGATATTGCCAGCCAAGTGCAAAAACAAGCCAGCCAATATTTAAAACAGGCGGATTTAGTTGTATTTTTAGTTGATAATAAAACCGGCCTTCTGCCCCAAGACAAAAAGATGGCGCTTTTAATCAAAAAAAACGTTGACCCGGCTAAAGTTCTCTTAACGGTTAATAAAGTGGACGGCCCGAATGACCGCTTAAAAATTTCTGAATTCTACAAATTATCGCTGGGCGACCCTTGCCCGGTTTCCGCGGCCAACGGTTCCGGCGCCGGCGACTTGCTTGATGTTATAGTTGAAAAATTAAAATTTACGGCCAAGACTGGCGAAGCTGAAAAAGCTGAAGAAAATTTAATTAAAATCTGCATTATCGGCCAGCCTAATGTGGGAAAATCCAGCCTGCTAAATTCTATTTTAGGTTATGAACGGGTGATTGTCAGCCCCGAACCCCATACCACGCGCGAGCCCCGGCACACCAAAATAATTTATCAAGGCCAGCCGCTATTATTGATTGACACGGCCGGCATAAGCAAGAAA
>JACPHD010000005.1 GCA_016188785.1 Parcubacteria group bacterium
CCTTGCAGATTTAGCATTTTATTGATACATTTTTGCATAGAAGCAGTGTTAATTTTTAGCTCAGAGTTGAAAAACTCCGGTTTCAAGCTAATTTTACCACTGCTTTTTAGTTTTCCACCACACTATTTAGTGTAGAGCCCTTTTAATTTGCCTTTTAGCCAATTTTAGGATAATATTAAGAATATTATGGAAAAATACAATCATAAAAACATAGAAGCCAAGTGGCAGAAATATTGGAGTGAACAGCCGGAGCTTTATACTGCGGCTGATGAAAGCGGTAAAGACAAGCAGTATATTCTGGACATGTTTCCTTATCCGTCCGGCAACGGGTTGCATGCCGGCCACGTTGAAAGCTATACGGCCACGGATATAATGTCCCGCTATCTGCGCCTTAAGGGTAAAAATGTTTTGCATCCGCAAGGCTGGGACGCTTTTGGTTTGCCGGCGGAAAATTATGCCATAAAAACTAAAATCCAGCCGGCCATAACTACGCGCCAGGCTGTGGCTACTTTTAAACAGCAGATGAAGATGATGGGCTTTTCTTATGACTGGTCGCGCGAGCTTAATTCTTCCGAGCCGGATTATTATAAATGGACGCAGTGGTTTTTTCTGCTCTTATATAAAAACGGATTGGCTTATAAAAAAAAGGCTAAAGTCAATTGGTGCGCTTCGTGCCAGACCGTTTTAGCTAATGAGCAGGCCGAAGGCGGGGTTTGCGAACGTTGCGGCCATCCGGTAACGCAAAAAGACATGGAACAGTGGTTTTTTAAGATTACGGATTTTATTGAGCCATCCTTCGCTAAAGCTACGGAGGCCAAGGAACGCATCACTTCTGGTTTGTTGGACGGCTTAAATAAAGTTGATTGGCCGGAAAGTACCAAAGCGGCGCAGAAAAATTGGATCGGGAAGAGTGAAGGAGCGATAATAAAATTTTCAATTTTCAATTTTCAATTTTCAAATAAATCCCAAAAACCAAATGGCCAAAAATATTTTGAGGTTTTTACTACTAGGGTTGATACTATTTTTGGCTGTACTTATTTAGTAGTGGCACCGGAACATAAAATTTTAAATGAACTCAAACTAAGAATAAAAAATTGGCCGGAAGTGGAAAAATATCTTGAGCAGTCGAATAAGAAAACCGATTTAGAGAGAATGGAATCTAAAGAAAAGACCGGAGTAGAGCTTAAAGGTATAAAAGCGGTTAACCCGTTTAACGGCCAAGAGTTGCCGTTGTTTGTGGCTGATTATGTTTTGGCTCATTACGGCACGGGCGCGATTATGGCCGTGCCGGCGCATGACCAAAGGGATTTTGAATTCGCAAAAAAGTATAATTTACCAATAAAGCAAGTAGTTAAACCAAAAGACGTCCTAAGATCAGTAGTTGTGGGTATCACGGTTGAAGAGAGATTTAAAGAGGAGCTTAAAAGAAATGGTATAAAATTTGAAGTCGGTTTGAGCAAAAATAAAAGGGAGCATATCAGGGTTATTCTGGGTAAAAAGCAAATTGAGATATATATAAAATTAGCGCAGACTTATTTAAAACCGGATTCATGGGTGGAAATAATTGGCAGTGAAAACATTTTTATTTTTAAAGACAGAGTTATTAAAAACTTCTCTTTTAATGATAAAAAGATTTTAAATATTTGCCAAAAATTTGAACCATTAGTGAAACATTATAAAAGTTTATGGGAGATGTTGGAAGCCAATCTGTTTTATCAAGGATGGATATGTTACGTGGATGATGGCGTTTTGGTAAATTCGGGTGAGTATAACGGTTTAACTTCAGCCGAAGCGCGGGAAAAAATGACCGAGTGGCTGGAAAAAGAAAAAGTTGGCAGGAGAAAAATAAATTATAAAATTCGCGATTGGTTAGTGTCGCGGCAAAGATATTGGGGCGCGCCTATACCGATCATTTACTGTCGTAAATGTTCGGAAATTTCCAATAACCAATTTCCAATTTCCAAACAAATTCCAAATCCAAAAAATATAAAATTTCAGACAACTATTTTTGATGGCGAAGAATATGCAATGATACCAGTGCCGGAAAAAGATTTGCCAGTTAAACTGCCGACGGATGTGGATTTTATGCCCACCGGCCAGTCGCCGTTAGTTAATTCAGAAAGTTTTCATAAAGTTAAATGCCCGGTTTGCGGCTCTAAGGCTAGGCGCGAATCGGATACTATGGACACTTTTGTCTGCTCGTCCTGGTATTATTTTAGATATGCTGATGTTCAAAACAAAAAAGAATTTGCCGGCAAAGAGATGATAAAAAAATGGCTGCCCGTAGATTTATATGTTGGCGGGGCCGAGCACACGGTTCTGCATCTTTTGTACGCGCGGTTTTTTACCAAAGTTTTACATAATCTGGGCTACATTGATTTTGACGAGCCGTTTTTAAAATTGCGGCATCAGGGAATTATTTTAGCCGAAGACGGACGCAAGATGAGTAAGTCTTTAGGCAATGTGGTTAATCCTGATGAAGTAGTCAAACAATACGGCGCCGATGCTTTACGGCTATTTGAAATGTTCATGGGGCCGCTGGAAGATATGAAGCCCTGGAATACCAGGGGTATTATCGGCCAGGTTAGGTTTTTGGAAAAAATTTGGCAATTTTATCATAAAGTGAAATTAACCGATTGCGGCGGCGGCGCAAATAAGCCTTGTGAAAACGTGCCCGAAGGCATGCCGCGCCTGCTTCACAAAACCATTAAAAAAATTACGGAAGACATTGAAGCCTTGCGTTTTAATACCGCGATTGCGCAGTTGATGATTTTCATAAATTTTGCCAGTAAAGCTGAAACGATGCCGCAAGCGGCCGCGGAAAAATTTTTAATTTTGCTGGCGCCGTTCGCGCCGCATTTGGCCGAGGAGCTTTGGGCAAATATAAAATCCCCCCTGCCCCCCTTTGCTAAAGGGGGTAGTCATAGTATTTTTAAAGAAAAATGGCCGGAGTATGATAAAAATATGGTTAAAAATGAAACTATAAATTTAGTTATTCAGATCAATGGCAAGACGCGCGACATGATTAAAGTTTCGGCTGATATTAGTGAAGCAGAAGCGAAAAAATTAGCTTTAGCCAGCGAAAAGATTAAAAAATGGCTGGTAGGCAAAGAAGCGGTTAAAATTATATTTGTTAAAGGCAAGCTGGTTAATATTGTAATTAAATAAAAGTACTAAAAAGTATTCGCGAGAGCAGTCGGCTGAAATCAGCAATTTTTTCGTTGCGGAACTCCCCCTCACCTTTTGCCAGCTGGCAAAAAGGTGAGGGGTCAAACAGTCCTCACTTCAAAAATTACTAATTTCAGCCGACTGCTAATAAATCGTGCAAATCCTAAATGTTATAAATTCGCGATCAGCCAGATGCCGTCAGATTGTTTTTTTACGTGAAATTTAAGCGGCACATTATAGCCGCCTAGGGAAAAATAAGCCGTGGCTGAATAAATTTTTTCCGTGTCGGTTTGGCTGTCTAATTTCGCTCCGGCTAAAATATTAGCTAAAAGTAATTTGCTTTCCGGACCTAGGGCAGTCATAGTATAGGCAATGGCTTTTCTCATTTCCGGAATAAAAAACGATTCAGCTTTTAGCGAGTCATTATTTCTAATACTTTCGGCCGCTTGAGCCAGCAGGGATTGTTGGCTGAGTGGCGGAATTACAGGAAGCTCGGTTTTTTTGGGCGTAAGCTGTCCGACCGGTATTTGCGCCAGGTCGGTGTCGCTAATGCCCATGGCCAGATTTTTTATAATTTTAAAAGCGTCGGCCGGCCGGCCCAGATAATATTTTTTGCCGTCAGCCGGATTGACGTACCAGGCCTGGCCGCGAGACTGGACTTGCAAAATTATTCGGCCTTTAGTTCTGGAAATTAAATTCTTGTCAGTTGACAGTTTACTAAAATCAGCCTGGCTTATACCCAGACCAAGTTGCCGCATAATTTTAAAAGCGTCGGCCGGCCGGCCCAGATAATATTTTTTGCCGTCAGCCGGATTGACGTACCAGGCCTGGCCGGCCGATTGGACTTGCAGGAGGATTCTGCCGGAAAGTTTTTGCGGTAAGCTGATTTGCGCGGTCGTTGGTAAAGCGCTCGCGTAGAACATGGCCATGATTAATATTATTTTGAGATTTCTTGCTTTCATAGTTTAATTCTATCATATTTTTTTATTTTATTTAATTTTGTTATAATTATTAATGAGTAGATAAATAATATAACTTGTTAAATCCCTTTACCCTCCTTTATTAAGGGACTGTCGCCGAATGCCGTATTCAGCCTAAATTTCCACGAAATTGTGAAAATTTATGCTCGAAAGAGCATTTGGCGACAGTCCCATTAAAGGAGGCAAATAATCTATGATTAACAAAAAATTTGTCCAGCAATTAAAAAAAGAGCACGACGCTCATGAAAGCGAGCGCCGCCAGATTATTGGTTTGGCCAATATTGTTTTGCATGATTCCAAACGGGTTATTTTTGCTTTGCACCGCTTGGACATTAACAAGGCCAATGATTCTTTGGCGGAAATTGAGAAGATTTTAATCAGTTTAGAAAAAAAATTCGGTTACGGCCGATTAGCTCAGGAAGGCGCTTATAAGGCCGGGGCGGAAGAGTACGTTGAAGCTAAAATGCTTAATAAATTAATGAGCGGAGAAAAAGTTGATCTGATTAAAGGCTTAACTATCAATGCCGAAAGTTATTTAGCCGGTATCTGCGATTTAACCGGCGAGCTGGTGCGCCAAGCCGTTAATCAGGCCGCGGCCAGAAAATTGGAGGAGGTAAAAAAAATTAAGGAACTGATTGATCAGATTATGGCCGAATTAGTGGAGTTTGATTTGGCCGGCTATTTAAGAACTAAGTATGACCAGGCCCGAGGCAACGCACGCAAGATTGAACAGATAAACTATGAGATAAATTTAAGGAAATAAAGCCATGAAAGAAGAAATTATTCAATTTTTATCGCGCTTTAAGCGATTATTAGTCGCGGCGGCCTTATTGGTTTTAATCTTCATTATTATCGCGGTTGCGGTTAATTTCTGGCCCAGATCCGGACGCAAGTTTTCCCGCCTGATTATCGATTCGGCTTACGCGCAAAATAATTTCGCGGTTACGGCCACGGCCAGCGACGCCGCCGGTATAGACAGCGCCACGGCTTTTATTATCAAAAGCCAGCAAGCTATTGACGACGCTGGCTGGCTAAAAAGTAATCTTAAGATAATTCCGGAAGTTGAATTTGATTTAAAAAAAGTTACCAGCCATGAATTCAGGCTATTGCCGAAAACCGGTTTGGCCGGCCGCCAAGTTTATCGTTTGCTGATTGCTTCAAGCTATGTCAATAACAACGGCTTGGAAGCGGACCGAAATTTTTCCTGGGCCTTTCAGGTAAAAGACCAATTTAAAATTCTGCATACTTTACCGGCGGATAAAGCGACCGAAGCGCCGGTTAACAGCGGCATTGAAATTACTTTTTCTCATGATAATTTTATAAATTTTGAAAATTCATTCGTGATTGAGCCTAAAGTTGAGGGGCGTTTTGAAAAACACGGCCGCACGGCTGTGTTTATGCCTCTAAAACCGCTGTCTGCCGGTAAAATTTATACGGTTAAAATAATGCCGGCGGTGGGAATTGAAGGCTCCAGCGAAAAATTAGCCTCTTTATATAGTTTTCAGTTTGAAACCGCTTTTGCGCGACTGCCCCAACCTTCAGCTTACATAAGTTTTATGAGTGATAAATATGAGTTCGGCCTTAAACAAATACCGGCTTTCAGCGTTTTTATAAATAATAATTACGCTAATCGTCGGGTCCGGGTTAATTTATATAATTATCCGACCCGGCAAAAATTCGTTGATGAATTAAAAAAAATCTACGATCTGCCGGCCTGGTCAAACTATCGCAATCAATTAAGCAAGCAGGCTGACACCGCCGATCTAGTTAAAACCGCCTCTTATGATTTAGTTATCGCGGAAAATAATTACGACAATATACTGGCTTTACCGCAAACTTTGCCGGCCGGCTTCTATTTGCTTGAAGCTAAACTTGGTGAAACTACTAGTTTTGTCAGGTTGCAAATAACCGACATCTCGGCTTACACCCAGGTTAATAAAAATAAAATTTTGCTTTGGGTTAATCGCCTAGGCTCAGCCGAACCGATTGCCGGTGCTTCAGTTGTTGATTTAAAAACCAACGCCAGCATCGCCACCAATCAGAACGGCGCTGTTTTATTAAATAATTCCAGCTCGGCTGAATATCAGATAAATTATTACGCGATTTCCTCGGACGGACAAACCTTGGTCATGCCGGTTTATTTAGCTGATCCGGATTATGATCAGCCGAATAACCGCTATTGGAATTATTTTTATCCTGATCGCGCTTTGTACAAACCGACCGATACGGTTAATTTTTGGGGATTTATTAAGCCGCGCCAAACAACTTTGGCTAAGCCTAAAGAGGCTATAATCAGGCTGGAAAAAAGCGGTTATAATGATTATTATGATCAGCCGATCGTAGCCGCGGAGCAGAAAGTTAATTTGAGCGATAATGGATTTTTTACCGGACAGATTAAATTCGCTAATTTAACGCCGGCTAGTTATAATCTGACGGTGAATCTGGCCGGAGAAAAATTAAGCCTGGAGAATCGTTATTTGCAAGTCATGGCTTACGTGAAGCCGGCTTATAAAATTATAGTTACGCCGAAACAGGCGGTTTTATTTTCCGGCGAGCCGGCCGTCTACGATATAAAAACCGCTTTTTTTGAAGGCACGCCGGCGCCTAATATTGAACTGCGTTATTCCCATGAAAAACCCGATGGCAGTAGCGAGCAAGCGGTTATTAAAACCAACCAACTGGGTCAAGCTAATCTATCGTTCCCGACGATCTGGCCGGATTGCCAAGAAGATTGTTATTTTTTAAAAAATGATAATTTGTCAGTTTCGCCGGTAAGAGGTGAATTCGGGGAAATAAACGGCCAGGCAAACCTTACCGTAATTGGACCAAAAATTAAATATAATAAAACTGAAGCCAAAGCCGTAAATCCCGAGACAGCCGAAGTTAGCGCGGAAGTAAAAACCGTGGATATTAATAATGAGCCTGATAATTATAATGGCGGTCCGGCGGCTAATATAAAAATTACGGTTAAAATTAAGCAAATAGAATATTTAGCCAAAGCCAACGGCGCTTATTATGATTTTATTAACAAAGTGTCCTATCCGATTTATAATTATACGCCTAAAAAAACCGTCTTGCCAGATGTAATTATAATTACCAACGCGGCCGGGGCGGCGCGAGGCCAATTTAAAATTGATCCGGACAAGGCTTATGAAATTATTTTTTACGCGCCGGACACATCAGGCAAGGTTATCGCTACTCCCGACTATATCTATAATAGCCGCGGCTATAACAATGACCCAAGATATGAAAATTATTTTTTGCAAGCCAAGGACGGCCATGACAGCTACTATAAAATAGGCGAAACCATCAATCTGGAATTAGTAAAAAATAAACAAGCGGTTATCGGCGGGCAAACGCTTTTTACCAGACAGCAATTAGGCTTATGGGATTATCAAGTTAAAAATAGCGGCGATTATGATTTCGTTTTTGAGGACAAGCAGATTCCCAATATCAACGTCTACGCGGTTTGGTTTGACGGCAAAACTTACCATGAAAGCGGTGGTTTTAATGCCATGATTAAATCGGAAACTCGTGAGCTTAAAATAGATTTAAAAACCGATAAAACCAAATACGCGCCGGCCGATCAGGCGATTATAGACATAAAAGTAACCGATCCAGCCGGCCTGGGCGTAAGTTCGGAAGTTAATCTTAATATCGTTGATCAGGCCTTTTTACAGCTTGGCGGCGGTTCTGACGCCAGCCCGCTTAATGTTTTATCGCCGGTGGATAGCGGTTTTTGGTATAGCTTTTATTCTCACAATTTTCCTTCAGCCAACGGCGGCGCGGAAAAAGGCGGCGGTGGGGGCGAGGCGCGCGCCGACTTTCCGGATCTGGCTTTATTTCAATCGGTTAAAACCGATATTAACGGTCGAGCCCAGGTAAAATTTAAGCTGCCGGACAGCGTTACGGCCTGGTCGGTTACGGCGCAAGCTATCAGTGATAATATTTACGCCGGCACCGGTTCAGCTATAATTAAAGTATCACTGCCGTTTTTTATCCAACCGTCGGTGGCCGAAGAATATTTATCAAGTGATCAGCCGGTAGTCCGCGCCAATGCTTACGGAGATGCTTTAAAGGCTAACGGCTGGGTTTGGTATAAAACCGCACACCCCCCTATAAATTAATTTTGAATTTGACTTGGTGAATTTGTTTGATATTTTTCTGGTATTCTGAAAAGATATTCAATTTGCTCTTTTCAATATCGCATTCAACGATGACA
>JACPHD010000009.1 GCA_016188785.1 Parcubacteria group bacterium
CGGCCGGTGATTTAAGATTATCCACCCCGTTAGAAATTTTCATGTTATTGTTATAATTAAATCCCCGGCAGAAAACCTAGTCTGAATTTCTAACGGGGTCCATAAAAGTATATTATCACAGCTTAGTTAGTTTTGACAAATCCTTGAAAAAATAACCAACTTAAGCTATGATATAGTCATAAATATTATTTCATTGAGGAACAAATTCCTTTCGTCATTCCTGCGCAGGCAGGAATCCAGAAAAACCACGTTGGTAAATATTACCATCGTCCTGGATTCCGGCTATCCGCCAGTCGGCGGAGCCGGAATGACGAAGAAAGGCAGTCGCTCGCAATGACAAAATTTTTTTTATGTCTAAATTCATAATTACCGGCGGTAAATCTTTATCCGGCCAGATAGAAGTTAAAGGCGCGAAAAATTCGGCTCTTAAAATTTTGCCGGCCGCGCTTTTGACCGAAGAAGTAGTATCAATTTCCAACTTACCGGATATTGAAGACGTGCGCCGCTCAATTGAACTACTTGCTGGGTTAGGCGCGCAAGTTAACCAAACCAGTCCGAACTCTTGCCTGATAAAAGCCAAAAATATTAAAAAATTTGAGCTTAAGGAAGAGCTGGCTCCCATCCGGGCGGCTGTATTATCGGCGTGGGTGAACGGCCGATTGATCTGTTTATGGAAGGCTTCGCTGCCTTAGGCGCGGAGATTAAAGTTGACGGCCGCTTTTATCATCTTAAAGCGCGGCGGCTGAAAGGAGCGGAATATTTTTTTACTACCGTGACCGTCACCGGCACCGAGGCCATGATCATGGCGGCCTGTTTGGCTCAAGGTAAAACGGTTTTAAAAAACTGCGCCCTGGAACCGGAAATCTCCGCTTTAGCCGATTATCTCAACGGTTGCGGCGCCAAAATAAAAGGCGCTAATTCGCCGACCATTATTATTGAAGGCGTGAGTAAATTAAGCGGCGGCCAATTCACTATCATGCCGGACCGCATTGAAACCGGCACTTTCGCCATCTTGGCCGCGGCCGCGCGCGCCCCCCTAACCATTACCAAGTGCCAACCGGCCCACATTGAATCTCTCTTGGCTATCTTTAAAAAGATTGGCATTAGCTACGAAACCGGACCGGATTGGCTAAAAATAAAACCAGCCAACAAATTTAAAAGCTATAACATTAAAACTCACGAATACCCGGGCTTTCCGACCGACTTACAGGCGTCTTTCGCCGTCTTGATGACCCAGGCCAACGGCACTTCTATGATTCACGAAACCATTTATGATCGGCGCTTGCTCTACGCCGATATGCTAACCCAAATGAACGCTAACATCATCATGTGCGATCCGCACCGCCTGGTGGTTTCCGGACCAACCGGTTTATGCGGCAAAAAACTAACCAGTCCTGATTTGCGCGCCGGCATCGCCATGATTATCGCGGCACTCGTTGCCCGGGGCGAGACGGAAATTGACAATATTTATCAAATTGACCGCGGCTATGAAAATATCTGCGAACGGTTAAATAAACTCGGCGCTGACATCCAGAGAGTTGATTAAAGCTATACAAATTACGAATCTGTTACAAATTTACGAATAATAAATAAACATTTATTGTTTATTTGTAAATTCGTATAAAATTTGTAATTCGTATTATTTATGACTCTAAAAGTGAGAAGAATATTAAGTTTAATATTTATTATTTTATTTTTAACCATAACCCCAGCCATTATGCTTTACGCGGCCGGCTACCGGCTGGCTAAAAACGGCTTGAATATCCAAAAAACCGGCATGTTTATTATTGACTCCAGGCCCAAAGGAGCTAAAATATTTATCGACGGCCGGCCCGCAGCCGCCTGGTCCAACCTACTTTTTAACAAAAAAAACTTTGTGACCACGCCGGCCAAAATAAAAAACTTATTGCCCGGAGAATATAATTTAAAACTTGAGCATGACGGTTATTTTAGCTGGCAAAAAAAATTAGCCGTTTATCCCGGGGCTTCAACTTTTGCCGAGAACATTTATTTATTTAAAAACGACCTGCCGGCGCAGATCGCGCCGGCCGATATTAAATCAATTCGCTTATCGCCGGGAAAAAATCAAGCCGTAATTTTATCCGCTGATCTGATAACTTTTTTTAATTTAGCCGACGAATCGGAAAAATCAATTAAGAGAAATAGCCTGGCTGGAAAAAATATTTTTTGGTCAGAAGATCAGACTAGAATAATAATTGATAATCAGCTGTATAATTCGGCTGATTTCAGCTCGGCCAAGGATCTAAAAAAACTGACCGCGAATTCAGCTAATTATAAATGGAACGGCAACGTTTTATATTATCAGGATAAGAACTCAATTTACCGGCTGGCCGA
Organism: Parcubacteria group bacterium; assembly: GCA_016188785.1. GTDB lineage: Bacteria > Patescibacteriota > Patescibacteriia > Patescibacteriales > GWC2-42-12 > JACPHD01. The sequence continues at coordinate 2,356 of JACPHD010000009.1, forward strand.
TTCGGGCTTACCTGAAAAAATTATTAGCAATAAAATTTTTAATGATTATTTAGTTAAAGGCGGCTATTTATACTTGCTAGTTAAGTCCGGATCGGCGGTTAATCTTGAAGTTATAAACGCGGCCACCGGCCAGAGCCTGAAAAATATAAACTTGCCGGCCGCTCAATATCTTTTTATTAACGCGGAACAAAATTTGCTTAATCTTTACGATCGCGGCCATAAAATCCTTTACTTGATTGATCCTTTAGCCGCTTATGAGCCGCTCCGGGAAATAATTAATAATGTAAAAACCGCTTACTGGGCCAATGCCAGCGATTTACTCTATACTAATGACTTTGAAATCTGGCTCTATAATTTAGAGACAAAAAATAAAATCCTCTTAACCAGGATTTCTGATGTTATTAACCAGGCTATTTTGCACCCCAGCAAGGACTATATTATTTATTCAACCAACCAAACCATTAACGCCATTGAACTTGATGAAAGGGAAAAAAGAAATATCACTGAACTGATAAAATTTGATTCTATCGGCCAGTTTATTTTAACCAGCGATGATATTGTTTACTTTCCGGGAAAAATCGGCAACGCGGCCGGACTGTATAAATTTTTAATACAATAGCCTTACTTTAATTGCGAAATATTTTTGTCTAATTCGTCTCTTTGGCTCTTAGCAATAAGATAAATATTATCGCTGTCGCCTTTCTTGGCGTAATACAAGCCGTCTTTGGCCGAGCCAACCATTAAAACATTATCCACGCCCTCGCCCGTAGCCTGTATAATTATAAGATGCTGATCTAAACCAGTGCCGGCGAAAACTTGCGCCGGAATTTCCGCGGCTTTTAAATTTGACATAACCTCTAAAACCGGCTGAATTTTTTCCGGCTTGACCACGAATTTATCCGGTAAAATACCACTCCAGCGGCCATTCTTAAGCTCAACCGTAAATTCCCGATTCGGATATTGAAATCTTATTTTATTGATTTTCTCTTTAGGCGCGGAAAAAATAGTAAAGTCGCGCCAATCCGCCAGACTAAAAGCGCCGGCTAAATCGGCTTTAACCGCGTAAGTGGCGGCCGACTCGGGCGAAGAAATATAAGAACTAACATAATCGCCGGCCTGACTACCGATAATAAAATCCACGGCTAGTTTATCGGCCTGATAAAGTTTTATTTCCTGGCCGGAACTGTCAGTTTTAAATTGGCTTTTTCTTTCCCGATTATTACTAACTAATTCAAGCTCAGACAAAGCGGCTGTTTTTAATTCACTAAAGACGCGCTCCATAACGGCCGGATCCGCGTAGAAATCTTTACTATTATCATATTGCCATTTTTGATTTTGCTTAGTCAGAGTTAAAGTTTTCCCCTCTTCTACCCCATTAGAAATATTACGCTGCGAGCCCTCGCTATTTCTAACGGGGTAAATAATTTCAATTTTATCAACCGCCTCAAGTTTAATCTTGGCTAAAATATTTTTCGGCTTGCCTAAATTGTTTTGCCAGTTTTTTAAAGGACCCTGATAAACGTAGGCCAAAGCAATTAAAATAACTAAAGCAATTGCCAGTATTAAAGTTTTTTTAGGCATAATTTAAACTATAAAATTTCTAAATTTCAACGACTAAATTTTTAATTGAAAATTATTTTTATATCTGATCTTCAAATTTTATTTTTCTTCTTAAAAAATATCTAACTAAGCCGAACAGCAAAACTATAACCGTTAACCCAAAAATATTGCTGTACCTAATGGCTGTTTTGACCGCTTCACTTATTTCCTTAAGCGGCCGCTCGGTTACTCCTTTAGCGCGAATGGAAATCAAATCATTGCCTAAACTTAAGCCATCAATAATGTTTTGAAAAAACACCAGGTTGTCAGGATAATTTCTTAAAAAATTATCCCTGATAAAATCACTGTCGCCGACCAAGATTAAATGACCGGGCTTAGAACTAACCTGATTAAACGGACTGGTAAATTTACCGGTTAAAGCCATGGCTAAATTAAATTTTCCTCTGGTTCCGCCATTGATTGGCGCCTGTGGCTCTAATTTAAAATTATCAGCCAGGACCAGGGCCTGACCCGAAGTTACGGCTAAATAAGAAACTGCCAGACTTTTAACTTTACTAGAATCTACGTCAATAGTAGACGCCCAAGGTAAAATCAGACCTTCTAATCTGGCTACGGCCGGATTATTTTGATCAAAACCTGGCTTAATAACTTTAGGCCAATACGGATAATTCGTGGTAAAGCTAACAAAACCCTGATTGAATGACGCTAGACCATTATTTACGTCTAAGGCCAAATTTTCATTCAGTTTAAGACCATAAGACTGTAAAATTTTATTTAAGCCAAGATCATTTTTATTAGCCAATAAGCCCTGTTCAACCCTTACGCCATCAGCTAAAATAACTAATGAACCGCCGCTCATTAAGAAACCGTCCAGGGCTTTAAGCTCATTATCATTAAATTTTTCTTTGGGACCGATAATTATTAAAGTATCCAGGTCACTAGTAATTTTTTTATCTTTGACATAATTAACCAAAGCAACATTATAAATCTCGCCTAATTTTTTATAGGCCGCGCCGGTTTCTTCGGCCGTGCTCGCCGCGCCATTGCCTTGCCAAAAACCGATATTAGGAATTTTAGAACTGGTTAATTTTTTAATGGCCGAAGTAATCTGGTATTCCAGGTCTTTAGTCTGCTGAATTACCGGAATGGCCTGGGATTTTTCTCCGTATTTAATCAGCATGCCTAAATAGCCGTTGACAACCTGATATTTATCTTTTTCCAAAGCATTAAACTGCAACTGGGGTATGCCGGCCAGATATAACTCTCGCTGGCTAGCCTCGTCATTTTTAGGGTTAATAAACTCTGCTTTAATCTTGCCACCGGAATAAGCCGCGTATTCATCCAAAATGTCGCCCACTTCCTGGCGTAAATTCAAAAATTGCGCCGGCAAATCAGCGGAAAAATAAGCTTTAACGGTTACAATATCTTTTAAACCGGCCGCCGCCTCTTTACTGGCTTTAGCCAGGGAATAATCTTTATTTTGCGTTAAATCAAACCGGTAAAAAATATTATAAGAAAAAAAATTAAGCACGGCAATAATTCCTATTACAATTATAATGGTTAAACTTAAATTTGAAGTATTTATTTTCATAATTAATTTTCAATTTTCAAATCTCAATTTTCAAACAATTTTCAATGTTTTAATTTTCAATTGAAAATTGGTAATTGAAAATTGAAAATTTTATTTCCACCCTCTTCTCTCTACCACCCTGACATTCAACCAGAGAAATAAAAATATAAACGATAAATAATAAACTATGTCTTTAGTATCAATCACGCCTCGGGCAATATTATTAAAATGGTTGCCCAAGCCGATAAACTTCATAAGCGGAATTAAGTCCTGGGGCGAGCCGGCTAAAACAAAATCCGCGCCGATAATAAAAGCGGCGAAGCAGGCGGCCAGGCCTAAAATAAAAGCAATAATTTGATTTTTGGTCAGGCTGGAAATAAATAAGCCTAAAGCTAAATAAGAACCGCCTAAAAACAGCGCGCCTAAATAACCGCCGAAGACCGGCCCTAAATCTAAGTTGCCTAAAAAAGCCAGGCTCACCGGTATGGTTAAAGAAAAGAGCAGGCTGATAGACAAAAAGGCTAAAGCGCTAAAAAATTTAGCTAAAATTACCTGCCAATCAGTTAGCGGCAAAGTTAAAAGCAACTCAATCGTACCACTTTTCTTTTCTTCGGCCCACAGGCGCATAGTAATGGCCGGCGATAAAAATAAAAAAATCCAGGGCAGAAAAGCGAAATAATTTCTCATGGAAGCCTGGGCCGCCAGAAAAAATGTATTAAAAAACAGCCAGTTGCCAACCACTAAAAAAACACCGATAAAAACATAAGCAATCGGGGAATTAAAGTAAGACATTAACTCCTTCTTAAATAGAATAAATATAATTTTTAAATAATCTTTCTTCATAAAAAGATTTAATTTTCAATTATCAATTCTCAATTTTCAAACAATTTTCAATGCTATAATTTTCAATTGAAAATTTAATAATTTAATCATTCATTGAAAATTGGTCATTGAAAATTGAGAATTTCATTTTGTCAGTTCCCTAAACGCCTGCTCAAGACCGCCATATTTTTCTATCAGCTCGGCTGGCACGCCCTGCCCCACGATCTTGCCGTTGTTAATGATAATGACCCGATCGCAAGTAGCGCTTACCTCGCTTAAAATATGCGTGGAAAAAATAACCGTTTTTTCCCGGCCGATGGTTTTTATCAAGTCGCGGATTTCCACTATTTGATTCGGGTCCAGTCCGGTAGTGGGCTCATCCAATATCAATATATCCGGCTCGTGCATTATGGCCTGAGCCAGCCCGACGCGCTGGCGATAACCTTTTGACAATTCTTCAATCGGCTGGCGCAAGACTTTCTTTAAACCGCAAATTAAAATAACTTGCTTAATTCGGTCTTTAATTTCTTGCTTATTTAAACCGCGTATCTCGGCGATAAATTTTAAATACTCAAAAACTCTCATCTCCTCGTAAAGCGGCACGGTTTCCGGCAAATAACCGATAACTTTTCTGGTGGCGAGCGAATTTTCGTCCGCGTCCAGACCGCCGACCAATACCTGGCCGGAAGTCGGCGTCCAAAAAGAAGTAATAATTTTCATGGTCGTAGTTTTACCGGCGCCGTTCGGGCCTAAAAAACCTAAAATTTCCCCTTTAGCCACGGAAAAACTAATATTATCTAAAACTAAAACTTGACCGAATTTTTTGGTTAGATTTTTTATTTCTATCATAAAAAGTAATACAAATTACAAATCCAATACGAATTTACAAATTATTAAAATAAAATATTTAATATCGGCAACAATATTAGAATTATATTTATTCGTAAATTTGTAACAGATTTGTAATTAGTATCCTTATTATTCGTAAATTTGTAAAGGATTCGTAATTCGTATTCTATCTAAACTCATCCAAAGTAGCGGTTAAAATTAAAAATTTATTGCCGCGAAAAACCTTTAAGCCTATTTTATCGCCAGGCTTGTATTTTTGCACCACTGACAGCAAAGTGGTCCGCTCTTGCAATTTAATAGCGTTAATTTCCGTGATAATATCGCCTGGTTTAAGTCCGGCTTTAGCGGCCGGTGAATCCGGCAATACGGTTGGTATGCCGTCAGCGCTAGGCATTATCCAGGCGCCGGAATTTCTAGGCAATTTATTTTCCGCGGCGGTTTGCGCCGTCAGCATGACATATCTGATGCCCAGCCTGACGCGGACAATCCGGCCGATTTCGCGCGCGCTTTTTATCACCGGCTTGGCATCGTTAACCGGAATGGCAAAACCAATGGACGAGCCGGCCTGATCAATTGCCACGTTAATCCCGATAATATTGCCGTTTAAATCTACCAGCGGTCCGCCCGAATTACCCGGGTTTATTTCCGCGTCAGTCTGAATCACATTATCTAAAACCTCGGCATTAGCTCCGCTCTGGTCCGAGGCTTCAAGACTGCGCCCCAGGCCGCTGACTATGCCTTTGGTGGCGCTATTCTGGTAACGGCCTAAAGTATTGCCGATTGCTACGACCGTGGAGCCGATTGGCAATTTATCGCTATCGCCCAATTCTACGAAAGGCAAATTTTTGTCAAAAATTTTCAGCACGGCTAAATCATTAAGCGGATCTTTGCCGATTAGCTGAGCGTAATACTGCTTGCCAGTAGGCAAAATAATTTTAAATTCAGCGGTCTTTTCATTGCCGGCGCTTACCACATGCCGGTTGGTTAAAATTAAGCCGTCAGCCGAAATTAAGAACCCCGTGCCCGAGCCTTTTTTAACCGTCTCGGTTTTTTCCGTTTGTTCGCCCGTATCTAAATTTATAATAGTAGTAGTTTGCTTGTCCATGACAATAATATTAACCACGGCCGGCATGACTTTTTTAATGGCCCGAACAGTCGCTTCCTGATCGTCCAGGCGCAAATTATCTGCGATAACTTTAGCAATATTAGATTTATAATTATCAGCCCATAAGGCCACGCTAACGCCGGTTAAAAATATGAAAATTATTATAAAATATTTTTTCATTCTCATAAATAAATTATAGCACAAAAAAAATTCATGGCAACTGCCGGCTTTTTCCCAAAATTAAAAGCCTCTGACGGCGCCGTTAGAGGCTTTTAAATAATTTTTCAAAAAACAAGAATTAATCCGCCTGCCTGTCATCTTTTTCTTCATTTGACTTAATCAGCCATTAAAGTTTGCAAAGTGTCATCGGCTAATTTTATGTTGCGCGCTTCTTCCAACCGTTTTGTTTCTATGCTAATGGCCTGGCGCAGCTGGCTTAGCTTTTCACTTTCGCTGATCAGCTTATCACGCAGATTATTCAGCGCCTTCCAAAATATCTACCAACTCTGCCGCGGACATAAAAGGTGCTGGATAAATTATCTGTTAAAACTGCCCTAAATCCTATAGCGCGCTTAATTTCTGTTTATGCTTTTTTCTGTCTATCTTTTTCTCTTTATACTTTTTTATCACCACTTCCAGATGGTCTTTGACTTTATCAATGGCTTTGAATAAGCTTTTTTCAGTCTTTTCTACCCGTAAAAAATCACCGGGTAAATCCAGATTGACTTCCGCGCAGTAAATTTCGCCTTTTAGGTGATGATTGGTGGTTTTACTGATTTCTAAGTGGGCGTTAATAACCTTGAGCTTGCCCAAATATTTATCCAGCATATCCATTTTCTGCTGCGCGTAAGCGCGCAAGTTGTCCGTCAGTTCTAAATTAGTGGCTTTAATGTTTAGTTGCATAATAATAAAATCGATTCACAAGCGGAACAGCAAAACCGCCCGCCTAGCCTAAAATATTATTTATGGCTTCAATTAAAAATTTATTATAGTCAACTTTAAAATCGGTCTCCACCAGACTAACTTTGGCGCCGGTTAATAATTTAAAAAATACCTTTTGGCCGCCGCTATTGGTTAACAGCGCTTGTTTTAATTTGTCCAGAGCTAAAGCGCTGGCGTTGCCGTTTAAATTTATGTACAAATTGCCGTCTTTAAAAATTAAATGTTTTGACACGAGCGGAGAATCTTTTGGCGATGGATAACCAAAAAATCTTCCTGGCTCACGGTTATTTTTGCCATTGCCCGAAGCCGTAAATTTTTTTATTACCTCGCCGGCGGTTTCAAGGTTCAACTCAACCGCTTTATTACCAAGCAGCTTAAGCTCCTGATCTTTGTCAGATAACTTGCCCTGGCATAATACCGCTTTGCCTTCCTGCCACAACAAATCATTATCTTTGAGCAAACTGGGAAAAACCAATATTTCCAAACCGCCGCTCGTATCTTCAATTTTAACAAACAACATAGGTTCATTAGAACGGGTTATAATTTTTTTAATTTTAGTAATAACACCGCCGACATAAATCTGCTGGTCGGATTTATGTTCGGCTAAACGCGCCACCGGTAAAACCGCCTGATTTAAAAATTTCTTAAACTCGGAAAAAGGATGTTCGCTGATATAGAGACCTAAAAGTTCTTTCTCCCAGGCTAATTTCTCGCGAGGCAAAGCGGCCGGCGCGGCTAGCAGTTTAAGCTTATGGCTGAAGTTTAAGCCTGGCGCATCGGCAAATAAACTAACCTGGCCGTTGGTTTTTGTTTTGGCGGTTTCGCGGTTAAATTCTAAAATATTATCCATACTGCCCAGCAGCTCTCCGCGTTCGCCGAATTTATCCAGCGCGCCTGATTTAATTAAGCTTTCCAGAGATTTTTTATTCAAATCTTTATCGCAGACACGGACGAGTAAATCAGTAATATCCTCGTAAGGGCCGTTCTTTTTGCGCTCTTTTATTATTTCTTCGGCAATATGGCCGCCGATATTTTTTACGGCTTTAAGGCCGAAACGGATGGTAGCTGGCGCCTCGCCGGTCCGAACCGCCAGATTTTTTTCCGTGCCCGAGGTCACCACGGTAAAAGATTCAAATGATTCGTTGATATCCGGCGCCATAACTTTTAGGCCCATATGCCGGCACTCGTCAATTTCAATGGCAATACGGTCGGTATTTTGCTGATCCGCGGTTAACAGCGCGGCCATGAATTCGGTCGGCCAATGCGCTTTTAAATAAGCGGTTTGATAACCGATCAGGGCGTAGCAGGCGGCGTGAGAGCGATTAAAGCCATAACCGGCGAACGGTTCAATAAAAGAAAAAATCTTCTCGGCCAGCTGGCTCGCGATGCTGTTTTTAACGCAGCCGTCAATAAACTTTTCTTTTTGTTCAGCCAAGAGTTTTACGATTTTCTTACCCATGGCTTTTCTTAAAACATCGGCTTCGGCCATAGTAAAACCGGCTAAATCGCGGGCGATTTGCATGACCTGCTCCTGATAAATCGCCACGCCATGAGTTTTTTCTAAAATCGGTTTTAATTTTGGCTGCAAATAATTCGGTTTCTTCTTGCCATGTTTGCCGTTAATGTAATCCGGAATCCATTCCATGGGGCCGGGGCGGTATAAAGCCACCATGGCGATAATGTCTTCAAATTCAGTCGGCTTAAGCTCGCGCAAATATCTTTTCATGCCGCTGGATTCAAATTGAAACACGCCAGTAGTTTCCCCATCCTGAAATAATTTAAATGTCAAATCGTCATCTAAAGGAATTTTATCAATGTCCATAAGCAGTCCCCGGGTATTTTTTATAATTTTAATGGCTGATTCAATAATAGTTAAATTTTTTAAGCCTAAAAAATCAATTTTTAATAAACCAAGATCCTCTACCGGGTGCATGGAAAACTGCGAGACAATTGTGCGATCCGATGAGGAAGCGTATTGCAAAGGCACATATTCGGTCAAAGTGTCTTTAGTAATAATAACGGCACAGGCATGGGTTGAAGCATGGCGCGCCACGCCTTCCAGCCTTTTGGCATAATCAATTATCCGCCGGGCGCTAGCATCATTTTTATACAGCTCTTTTAATTCGCTTACCTCTTCTACTGCCTGCTTAATTTTAGAAAACATAGGGATCATTTTGGCCAATCTATCGCATAATTCATAAGCATAACCAAGCACCCGGCCGACATCGCGAATCGCGGCTCGGGCCGCCATAGTGCCAAAAGTAATAATCTGCGAAACATGATCTTTGCCGTATTTTTCTTCAACATAGTTTAAAACTTCATCCCGCCTAATATCGGCAAAATCCAAATCAATATCAGGCATGGAAATCCGGTCCGGATTTAAAAAACGTTCAAACAGCAAATCGTATTTAAGCGGATCAATGTTAGTAATATTTAATAAATAGGAAACTAAAGATCCTGGAGCCGAACCGCGGCCCGGCCCGACCACGATTTTATTATCTTTGGCCCAATTAACAAAATCAGCCACAATTAAAAAATATGAAGGCCAGCCCATTTTTTTAATAACCGACAGCTCATAGTCCATTCGGTCTTTTATGGCCGGTTCAATTTTTTCATAGCTTAAGCCATAGCGCTTAATCAGGCCCTGGCGGCATAAATTATCAAGGTAATCATCAACCTGCTGACCTATGGGCACGTTGAAATGCGGCAACTGGATTTTCCCCAGTTCAATTTCCAGGTTGCAAGCCGCGGCGATTTTTTCCGTATTAACGATCGCCTCGGGTACTTCTTTAAATGCCTCAACCATTTCTTTGGCGCCGCGAAAAGAATAATCGCCGCCTAACATTATCAGCCGGTCCCGGTCTTCTTTTTTTTTCTTGGTCTGAAGACAAAGCAGAACATCCTGCGCTTCATCGTCTTCTTTGTTCAAATAATGAACGTCATTAGTCGCCACCACCGGCAGATTCAGTTCGCGCGAAAAGTTGAGCAAAGCTCGGTTGGCTTTTCCCTGGTTGGGCAAATCCGGGTGGCTTTGCAGTTCTAAATAAAAATTATCCGGGCCGAAAAGTTCCGCGTATTCTAAAATTCTTTTTCGCGCCTTGTCTAATTTATCGGCCACCGCCAGCCGGGGAATCTCGCCGACCAGACAAGAAGTCAGGGCAATCAAGCCGTCTTTATGCTTAACTAAAATTTCCCAGTCAATCCGTGGTTTATAGTAAAAACCTTCTAAGTGCGCCAAAGAAGTTAATTTAATTAAATTGCCATAACCGGTTTTATCTTTGGCTAACAGCACTAAATGATAATTTTTTTCCTCTTTGCCGTTTTTATCAAAGCGAGAACCAGGCGCAATATAGGCTTCCAGACCGATAATCGGCTTTAAGCCGGCCTTTTTGCATTTTTGATAAAATTCTATGGTCCCATACATCACGCCATGATCGGTTAAGGCCAGGCTGGTACAGCCTTCATCACTGGCTTTCTGGATTAACTCGTCAATTTTAGTTAGTCCGTCCAGCAAAGAGTAGTGGCTATGGACATGGAGATGAGTAAATTTCATATTTTCAATATAGCATTTTATAAAAAAAATGCCAACAAAAAAACAGGCGTTATTTTTCCTGTTCTTTTGTTTATCACTAGACTGTTTTCACTTCTAACTTCTCTAACTTCTTGATTATTATTTCATGGTTAGCCGCGGTTTTTTGCATTCTGTCATGCGCGCCCTGGTTAGAAGCCATTTCAGTTTGAAAATCCTTATGTTTAGTCGCGATGCCGTCAACGACAGTAAGAATCTGATCTATTTTACCATCCATCTTTTTAAAATCTTTCTTTAATTCATTAAATTCTTCTTTGGTAACCAATTTATTAAATTGTTCAGGGGTTAATGGCATAAATTTATTTATGTATAGTAGACATATAATTGATAATAACATAACCGCCAGACACTGGCAACGGCCTTAATTCTTAATTTTATTAACCATTTCTCCTAATTCCTCGTCGCTAAAAAAATAAATAATAACTTGTCCGCCCCGTCCCTTGCGCTTGACTTCGGCTTTAGTACCGAAAAACTGCCGGAAAGCGAATTCCTTATCTTTGTCCGCGTAATTTATCTTAATTCTGGCCTGTTTGGTGCCGCCCATAACTCTGGTTTCTTTCAAGGAATCGTTAACCGTCATTTTATTTAAAAGCACTTTTTTATATAGCGCCATTTGCTGGGCTTCAGTTTCCAAACCAACAATTATTTTAGCATGGCCTTCGGTTATTTTGCCTTGAATCAAAGCTCGCTGAATTTCTTCCGGCAGATTTAATAACCTTAAAGTATTGGTTATAACCGGCCGCGACCGGCTCACTTTAGCCGCTAATTGGTCCTGGCTTAAATTAAATTCGTCAATCAATTTGCGATAAGCCAGGGCCGTTTCTATAGAGTTTAAATCTTCTCTTTGCAAATTTTCCACTAAAGCCAGCTCCAGCTTTTGCTGTTCATCGGCTTCTCTGACTATGGCCGGCACCACGGCTAATCCTAAAATTTTAGCCGCCCTTAGACGTCTTTCGCCGGCAATCAGCTCAAACTTGCCTGCGTCGGCCGGCGGATTTTGCGTAACAATCAGCGGCTGGATCATGCCATACTGCTTGATTGACTCAACTAATTCATTTAGCTGATGCTCATTAAAATTTTTGCGCGGCTGCATGGGATTAAAAGCAATCTGTTCTGGTTTCAATTGCAAGACTCTGCTCTTATCAGCAACGCTGGCCACCTCAATCACGGCCTCGCCAGCCAAAGTGGCGGCGGCTTTATTAACTTTCTGCGGAATCAGCGAGGATAATCCTCGGCCAAGACTGTTGTTAGACATATTATTATAAATTACTTTATTTAGTTTATTAAAAGTTATTTTACAAAAATTTTCAAGCATCAATTTTCAATTTTCAATGAATTTTCAATGAGTAAATTTTCAATTTTAATTGTTTGAAAATTTATTCATTGGAGCTTGATTGAAAATTGGTCATTGAAAATTGAAAATTACTAATACCGCCGCTCTAAGTCAATCACTTCCCTGGCCAATTTTTCATAAGCCCGACCGCCTTTAGAGGCCGGATCATAATACAAAATAGAACGGCCGAAACTGGGCGCTTCGGCTAATTTAACGCTGCGCGGAATAATGCTTCTAAAAACCCGATTGGGAAAATATTGGTAAAGCTCGTTCATAACCGAACCGGATAAGCGATTACGCTTGTCAAACATGGTAATGACCGCGCCTATAATACCCAATTCCGGCTTTAAATTATTCTGCACTAAACTGATAGTTTCCAATAACTGACTTAAGCCCTCCAAGGCGAAATATTCGCTTTGAATTGGAATTAAAACTTCGTCAGCCGCGGCCAAACTATTAACGGTTAAAAGTCCGAGCGAGGGCGGCCCGTCTATAATAATATAATCATATTCGTCTTTTACTAAATTCAAAATTCGCGACAGCCTGAATTCCCGGTCTTCCATATTAACTAACTCAATGCCGGCGCCGGCTAAAGCAATCGTGGCCGGAGCGATTTTATAGCCGTCTTGCAAAGTATATTTTATAATTTCAAAAATCGGCTTTTGCCCGATTAGAGCCTCATAAATCCCATGTTCCAGGCTTTTATGGTCAACGCCTAATCCCGAGGTGGCGTTGGCCTGCGGATCAATATCCACGAGCAAAACCTGCTTGCCTAAATAGGCTAAATAAGCGCCCAAATTTAAAGCCGTAGTGGTCTTGCCCACCCCGCCTTTTTGATTGACTATGGAAATAATTTTACCCATTGTAAAAATATAATGACCAATGACAAATATCCAATGACAAATGTCATTGGAAATTTGACATTAAAAACAATTTTACATTTTTAACTATTATTTTAATTTTTGAGTTTAACATTCTATATTATACCCCAATTAAATTGTTTTGACAATTTACTCAAGTTAATTTATAATAAAATCGCTGGCGATTTAAGCTGGCCTTATTTTTTAAGGCCTCGGTGGCGGAACTGGCAGACGCGCACGACTCAAACTCGTGTGAAAGCAATTTCATGAGAGTTCGATTCTCTCCCGAGGCACCAAAAAAACCGCGCTGGCGCGGTTTTACTTCATTATCAGATTAACCATCAACAATCATGATTATCCAACCAATAAAAACCCGCATTTTCCAAGAGGGCGAGGATTTATTTACTTTTATCACGGATTATTTTAAGAAAATTCCAGAAAAATCCGTAATGGTGGTTACTTCTAAAATCGTTGCTCTGGCCGAAGGACGAACGGCTATAGCCGAGAATGTTCAGGCCAAAGAAAAGCTGATTCGCGCGGAAAGCCAGTTTGCCATGCCCACCAAATATACTTGGCTAACAATTAAAAACGGTCTGGTTATGCCGGCGGCCGGAATTGACGAGTCCAATGCTAACGGCAAGCTCATACTTTTACCAAAAGACAGTTTCAAAACCGCTCGCCTTTTGCGTAATAAATTACGGCAAAAATATGACGTGAAACATCTCGGCGTACTAATCACCGACAGCCGCACCATACCGCTTCGCGCCGGCGTAACCGGCGTGGCTTTAGGCTATGCTGGTTTTCGCGGCATAAAAGATTACCGCGGCCAGCCGGATATTTTCGGCAGAAAATTTAAAGTTTCCCGCACTGATATTGCCGACAGTTTAGCCGCGGCCGCGGTTTTGGTTATGGGCGAAGGCAACGAACAACAACCTTTGGCCATTATTAAAAAAGCGCCACTTAAATTTTGCGATAAAATTCATAGCCAGGAATTACGGATTGACATTCAGGATGATATGTATCGGCCGCTGTTTTTAAAGTTGCCGAGATTTTGACGCCTTGCTTTTTTCTTAATTTGTTTTAATATTAAAGCAACTATAGGGGGTCAAGTCTTTAAGAACTTGGCTTTTTGTTCGTTTCATAAAACAAAGAGGAGACAAAAAGATGAGTATGAACGTATTATTAGTCGGCAATGGAGCCAGGGAACATGTCATAGCCGAAGCTTTGGCCAGATCAAGGCCAACGCCAAATATTTTTGCCTGGATGAAAAAGACGCGCAACCCGGGCATCGCGGCTTTAGTGGACAGAATCACGGTTAGCAACAACTATAACCCTCTGGGTATTTTAGATTTTGCCAAAAAATCTAGCGTTAACCTGGCCATTATCGGCCCGGAAGAACCGCTTTTTCATGGCGTAGCCGATGCCATGGAAGATGCAGGTATTCGCACGGTCGGACCAAGGCAAAAACCGGCCCAGCTAGAAACCTCCAAGTCTTTTACCAGGGAACTGATGAAAAAATACCACATTCCCGGCAGTCCAAAATTTAAAATATTTAAAACCATGAACGGCCTAGAAAAATATCTTAACGAAAATATGCCGGTGGTTTTAAAACCTGATGGATTGACCGGCGGCAAAGGCGTTATGGTTCAAGGCGAGCATTTTGACACCATTGCCGAGGCCTTGAAAATCTGTCGAGAAATTCTCAAAGAGCACCGGGCCGTGGTTGTAGAAAAAAAACTCCTGGGCGAGGAATTTTCCTTGCAGTGCTTTGTCAGTGGCATGGACGTTAAAACTATGCCTCCGGTACAAGATCATAAGCGCCGTTTCATGTACGATCAAGGGCCAAATACCGGCGGCATGGGTTCTTATTCTTGCGCCAATCATTTACTGCCTTTTCTGACGCCAAATGGGTTGGCACAGGCTACCGAGATTATGCGGCTAACCGTAAAAGCCCTAACTTTAGAAACCGGCCAAAGATATAAAGGCGTAATCTACGGCAATTTCATGGTTACAGCTGATGGCATCAAACTGATTGAATTTAACGCCCGTTTCGCTGATCCAGAGGCCATGAACGTTTTACCAATCATGGAAACGGATTTCCTGACCGTTTGTCAGGCGATTGTTGATGACCAGCTTGATCAATTAGACGTCAAATTCAAGTCTTTGGCCACGGTAGTGAAATACGTGGTGCCGGTCAACTACGGCTTACCAGAGGATCAGCATCATGCCGTAAAGTCAGACATCATCAGAATCGACGACATCGGCCAAGCTAAACTCTACTATGCTGGAGTCTATAGTGATAAGACCGGACTTCACCTTACCTCTTCCCGCGCTCTGGCCGTTCTGGGAGTATCGCCTGACTTATACGAGGCAGAAATAATCGCTGATCGAGCGGCCGATAATATTACCGGCGCGGTTGACTACCGAACAGACATCGGCAAAATCGCCGCGCTGATGGAAAAAATAGAGAAACAATGCGGCGACATCTGGAAAAATTAAGGAGTATAAAATAATCATCCCAATCCGGGACTTACCAAGGGTTTCGCTTTCTCAAGCCGAAACCCTTTTTTATTTATTCCCTCTCCTTACCAAGGAGAGGGTTAGGGTGAGGTCTCCATCCTTGCAATTTTGCCAAATTTAAGGTAATTTATGGCTATTAACAGGAGGCTAACGCTATTTAACAATCCTGCTTAGGCGGGAAAAATAAATTCAAAAGGAGGAGTTATGATTGACAGATACACCAGACCGCTTATGAAAAATCTGTGGCATGATTTAAAGAAAAAAACTTTATGGCATCAAGTGGAAAAAAGTATCCTGTTCGCCCGTTCAAAACATGGAGACATACCTTTGACCGCCTATAAAAATGCCGAGGATATTATTATTACCGAAGAAATCCTTGGACGAGCGGATGAATTGGAAGTTTTGGGCGACCACGATCTAATCGCTTTCGTGCTGGCAGTATCTGAATTACTGGACGATCGGACCAAGATTTATTACCACACTGGCGTAACTTCATTTGATATTGAAGACACGGCTCTGGCCCTGCTCCTGGTGGAAGCCATAGACATCTTAATTGAAGGAATTAAATGTCTTCGGATAACGATATTTAATCGAGCTATTGAACACAAAAAAACGGTTATGGTTGGCCGGACGCACTTCATTCATGCCGAACCGATTACCTTCGGCTTAAAATTACTCAACTGGGTGGATGTGCTTGACCGCCACCTTATTAGGATGAAAACGGCCAGAGAAAACGTTCGCGTGGGAAAAATTTCCGGCGCCGTGGGCAAATATTCCTTGCCGCCGCAAATAGAAAAAACAGCTTGCGAAGTATTAGGGCTTAAACCGGCAAAAATTTCCAATCAAATCTTGAGCCGCGACCTGCTGGTAGAATATACCAGCTGTCTGGTCGGCGTCGCTGATTCCCTGGAAAGATTTGCCACCGAAATTCGCCATCTGGCCGGGACAGACTTGGGCGAGGTAGCTGAATTTAAAAAACCTGCCGACAAAGGCTCGTCAGCCATGCCGGGCAAAAGCTTTTTGCGCAATCCGATTAAAAGTGAAAATATCTGTAGCCTGACTAAGGCTATGCGCGGCTATCTGATTATGGCCCATGAAAACGAAAACCTCTGGGGCGAACGATCGCTGGATAATTCTGCTTTAGAGCGGATTTTTCTGCCTGATGCCACTACTCTGCTAGACTTTATGCTGAACCGCTTCAACCAGATTATGGAAAAACTGGAGGTTTATCCGAAACAAATGAATAGAAATCTCTGGAAAACTGGCGGCATAGTTTTTGCCCAGCAAATTATGATCGCCCTTACCGAAAAAGGCATGGCGCGCGATACGGCTTACGATTTGCTGGAAGCATTGGCCAAGTCGCTGGAAAGAGATTTATTCGTCAACGCCCAAGGTCAAACCTTTAGAGCGCTGGTCCATGCTGATCCAGAAATTATCAATCTGCTTTCGGCTTCGGAGATTGAAAATTGCTTTAATCCGGAATTGAGCCTTAAGTATGTGGATGAAATTTTTGACAGATTCAATTAACCTCTAACCAAATTGGAGGCCTATATGAGGTTGTTAAATCCGTGAAACGATAGATAAACCAAAAGGACATAGCTTCCGCCTGAAGCTATGTCCTCTTTTTTATTAACAAAAATTATTTCTTCATTTCATACGCCCTAATCGCTTCCACCACTTTAGAGTCAGCTTTTAAATTTTCCGTGAACAGTACCTGGCTTAAATTGATAGACATTTTATCTTCCGGCCCGTGCAGCTCGCCGCCTAATTTAACTAAAGAAAAATTATCCGCGGCCGGAGTGGCGCTTGAATTTTTAACGTCAGCCGTCTGCAAATCGCCGGCCGAGCGCAAATAATAAATATTTTCTAAAATTAAAGTCTGCGGATTAGCGTCAGTTACCTGGCCGAAATAAACCTGGCCGTTGGCTAAAAATACGGCCTGATATTTAGCCAAATCAGCCCAAGCCGATAAGCGGCCGAAGTTTTTCCCGTTGCCGCCAAAAAGCCCGTTAAAAACCGTTAAAATCAATAAACCAGAAACTAAAATAACCACTGCCCAAAGTATGGTTTTTCTTTTTTCTTGACTGCCCAAACACCAATCCATTATTTTTTTAAACATAAGATTACTCCCAGATTACTCCCACAAATCTACAAATCCGCTACGAATAATACAAATATTATTCGTTGTATTTGTAGCCGATTTGTAGATTTGTGGGGATATTATTGTTTTAATGTTTTAATTTTTGTAATTATCTCACTATTCCCCGGATTTAATTCTAACACTTGCTGATAATATTTCAAAGCCTGTTTAATATCGCCTTTAGCTTCATAAACTATGCCTAAGCTATAGAGGCTATTAGAATGTTTGGGCGAAAGGCTTAAGGCCAGCTTAAATCTGTTTAAAGCTTTATCAATTTCACCATGATTATAATAAAATCGGCCCAGTTCATAAAAAATTTCCTGATCCATAACTTTCGTTGCCAGATCATTTAATAGCTTAAGCGCCAAATTGTCTTTTTTATTTTTTAAATAAGCTTTAGCTAAGCCGAATTCAGCTTCATAATAATCAGACTTCAGCTCTAAAGCTCTGATAAAATACTTTTCCGCGTCAGCCGTATCATTATTATTTAGATAAGCCTTAGCCAATTCCGCGGCTAAAACCGGATTAGTCGGTTCAAGATCAATGGCCTGCTTGAAAAATTGCTCGGCCCAAATTTCCGAGCCGACTGTCAACTGATGTATATCTCTATAAATCATGCCTAAAGTTTCCTGAGCCTTAACCCAAGCCGGCGCCACGGCCACGGCCAGCCGGCCGGCCTGAATTGACCGGGAAATATTTGACTGAATAAAATTATTATCCTGTTTGTCCGCCGGCTTGGCCGCCTCCAGCCGCGCCCGGTTTAAATAAAATTTAGCTAAACTGATATTGTAATCGGCCCGATTAGGATTAAGTTTAACCGCCATCAGCAGGCCGGCTTCGCGATTTGAGCTAGCCGCCGCGGCCAGTTCAGCCGCGAAAAATTTTATTTCAAAAGCCGCGAGCGTTAGTCCGGCAGCGGCTAAAAAAAATAAACTTAAGAGCCAAACCCTAAAAAATAAAACAGTTTTATTTAGATTTATTATTTTGGCTTTAAATAAGGCTTGATTATGATTTTGCCAAAAAGCCACGGCCAGCGTGGCGAAAAACCAAAAAGAAAAATTTAAAACCGTATTAAAGGAAAAAAACAGCTGAACGAAAAATAATAATATAAACTCGGTAAAAATAACCGCGATCAGACTGTAAGTCTGGCTAGCTAAAAACGGCTCACGATTTTTTAAATGTTTAATCAGCAAAATAATATTTATATAAATAACCAAACTGATAATCAAAAAATAGCTTAGTCCGGCCGGCAGACCTAAAGTAGCCAGCATTTCTAAAAATTGCGAAAAACTTTTATCAAACCTAATCTGCCAATAAGCATTTTGATTAAACTCGGCCGGGCGGTATAGGGAAAAATCATGAGAAAAAGTCGCCGGACCGCTGCCGAAAATCGGCCTGGCTAAAATCGCCTGCCTAGTTATTAGAACCGAAGTTTTATAATCAAGCAAAGCTTCTTTAGGTAAGGTTCGGCCCAAAATTATTTTAGCCGGATTCACCGGCAGGGCCAGCATTAAACTAGCGGCCAGCATAACCGCGACCGGAATTAACAAATAATAATTTACCCCGTTAGAAAAAAATTCCTTGGCTAAATCGCCTCCCCTGCTGCCTGCGCCAGTTTGCCTAGGCAAAAAAGCAGATAATTTTGCCTTTCTAACGGGGTTTAATATTTTTTTAAAATTAAAACCGGCTTGTGAAAAGCGCAAAATAATCAATAAACTAGCGCCAACAATCAGTATTAGCCAGCTTAAATAAAAATTTATCAGAACTAAAACTAACAAAAATAAAATTAAACCGGCGCTAAAAATAAAGCGGTCAAACTTTTTAAGCGCTCCAGCGAATAAAAAACCCACGGCCGCGGCCGACAGCGCGGCTAAAAAAACAGCTAAGCTTAAAAGCGACCCGCCGGCCTGATTAAAGGAGGGCGAGGCTAAAATATTAAACCAATCAGCCATTAACGGCTGAAAGGCGCCGAACATGGCCAAAAGCGAAATAACCGCCGCGGCTAAAGCGGCGTAAAAGAATAGTTTTAATAAAATAAAAATTTTTTCCGCGCTATCGGCCAGACCGGTATTAATTAGTAAAAAATAAAAAATAGCCAGGCTTAATAAGCCGAGCCAACCGTCGGAAAAACGGCCGTAAGAGCCGAAGAAAGAAGAAAAAATATCCAAACTAAAAAAAGCGGCCAGGCCGGTTAGCGCCAAAAAAATTATTATCGGCCAATTTAACGGGTTAATTTTAATTTTTATTTCGCCCGCTCTGGCCTGCTTGATAAGCCATAAAAATAAAGCCAAGCCAGCAGCCAGCCAAAGCAAAAATTGCTTATTAAACTCAAAATATTCTCCGGTCCAAGGCAAAAAAAACAAAGGCATGAGAAAAATGGTGCCTTTAATCAAAACAGAAATCATTTTATCCAATTTAACAGAAATGCTGTCTGGCATATGCCTAATTTTCAATTTTACTTGTCATTGCGGGCTCCGACCCGCAATCCACCCCGCATTTGCGGGACGGCTCAAGGCCGGAATGACAACGAGGTAGTATTTAATTTTCTTCCGCTACTTCTCTCTTCTCTTCGCGTCTATTAAAAATATCTTTAATAAACACGGACAAAGCCGTGGTCGCGGGTATGGACAGCAGAGCGCCGATCAGGCCGGCCAATTTAAACCCGGCTAAGATGGCTAAAATGCTGATAATCGGATTTAGGCCAACGGCTTTTTGCATAATCTTCGGCTGCAGAAAATTGCCTTCAATAAAATGAACTATGTAAAATAGCGCGACGGTTAAAACCGCGAGTATTGGCGACCGGGTAAAAGCGATAAAAACCGCCGGTATGGCGCCTAAAATCGCTCCCATATAAGGTATGAAAGAAAAAAAACCGACTAACAGCGCCAGCACTAAAGCATAATTAACGCCTAGTATGGCCAGACCGGCATAAGCTAAAATCACTAAAGACAAAGCTATAATTAGCTGGCCTCTTAGCCAGTAGCCCATCTTTAACTGTATGCGATTGATTAAGTGCATGATATAAGCTTGATGTCTTTTTGGAGCTAGCGACCAAACTAATTTTTTTATGGCGCTTTCTTCAACCACCATATAAAAAGTTAAAACTAAAATTAAAACAAAAGAAAAAAGCCCGCCGAAAATATTAAATAAAGTAGAAAAAACTCCGGCCGCCGTATTTTGCAAATAGCCGGTAATATTGAAGGGACTTTTATTATTATCTAATAGGCCATATTTTAAAGAATAATTTTTTAGCAGACTGAACTTAGAAAAAATAGCTTCGGAATAACTGGGAAGATTATTTACCAGGCTGTTTATTTCATTAATAATCGGCGGAGTTATTAAATATAAAGTCGCGCCTAAAACGGTAAAAAATACAAAATACAAAAATAAAACGCTTACTGAACGGGGAATTTTCTTTTTCTTAAGCTGATCCACCCAAGGGTCTAAGGCGCTGGAAAATACCAGGGAAACAAAAAAAACAATTAAAATATCACTAATCAGATATAAAAAATAAAATAAAATTAAAATAGCGATAATTTTAATAACTGTAACGCTGGTAATATTTATTCTGACTGGCTGTTGTTTAAACTCCATATAATTATTATAAACTATCGCTGAAATTAGAGCAAACAAAAAAGACGCTCGGTGCCCCCAATGGACACCGAGTGTCAAAAATCGTAATTCGTAATTTTTAATTCTTAATTAACTACATGCCCATCATTGACGGATCCAGGCCGCCCAGGCCGCCGGGCATGCCACCACCGCCCGAGCCATGCTCGTCTTTTTTCTCCGGTTTGTCCGCGATCACGGCTTCGGTAGTTAAAAACATGATGGCCGCGCTGGCCGCGTGCTCTAAAGCCGAACGCACGACTTTAGTCGGGTCAACAATGCCGGCCGTGAACATGTCTTCAAATTTATCCGTCATGGCATTATAGCCTAAATTTTTATTGCCGGCTTTATATTCTTTCATGATATTATATAAAATTAAAGAACCGTCTTTGCCGGCGTTAGCCGCGATTTGCTTAATTGGCTCTAAAATCGCCGTGTCCACTAATCTGGCGCCGGCTGTATCTTCTTTTTTGTCCGTAAGCTCATTAAAGGCATTACCGGCCTGCGCCAAAGCTAAACCGCCGCCGGCCACCACGCCTTCGGCTACGGCCGCGCGCGTCGCGTTCAAAGCGTCTTCAATCCGATCTTTCTTTTCTTTCATCTCGGTTTCCGTGGCCGCGCCCACTTTTATAACCGCCACGCCGCCGGACAGTTTGGCCAGCCGTTCCTGCAATTTTTCTTTATCATAATCCGAGTCAGTTACGGCCATTTCTTTTCTGATTTGCGCCACGCGGTTTTTAATGGTCTCAGCCGCGCCTTTGCCTTCAACAATGACCGTGTCTTCTTTTGAAGCCACGACTTTGCGCGCGCCGCCCAAATCCGCGATTTCCGCCTTTTCCAATTTTAAGCCGACTTCTTCGGTAATAAATTTGCCGCCGGTTAAAATCGCGATATCTTCTAACATGGCTTTGCGGCGGTCGCCGAAACCTGGCGCTTTAATGCCTAAAACATTAAACGTGCCGCGCAGTTTATTAACCACAAAAGTGGCTAAAGCCTCGCCTTCTATTTCATCGGCGATAATAACTAAATCTTTTTTGCCTGACTGCGCCATTTTTTCAAGGAGCGGCAAAATTTCCTGAATGGAAGCGATTTTTTTGTCCGTGATTAAAATATAAGGCTCATTAAATTCGGCTTTCATGGATTCGGAATTGGTGATCATATAGGGCGAAACATAGCCTTTGTCAAACTGCATGCCTTCCACCACTTCTTTTACCACGCCGAACGACTGGCCTTCTTCAACCGTAATCACGCCGTCTTTGCCCACCGCTTCCATGGCCTCGGCGATAATATTGCCGATTTCCGAATCATTGGCTGAAATTGAAGCCACCTGGGCAATCTCTTCTTTAGTCTTAATGGTCTTGCTCATGTTTTTTAAAGCGGCAACAATCGCGGCCACTTTATCTTCAATGCCTTTGCGCAGTTCAATCGGACTAAGGCCGCTAGACACCATTTTTAAGCCCTCGGTAATCATGGCCTGGGCTAAAACCGTGGCCGTGGTCGTGCCGTCGCCGGCCATGTCATTAGTTTTTGAAGCCACTTCTTTAACCAGCTCGGCGCCGATATTTTCAAACTTGTCCGCCAATTCAATTTCTTTGGCCACGGTTACGCCGTCTTTAGTAATGGTCGGCCCGCCATAGCTTTTTTCTATAACTACATTGCGCCCCTTAGGTCCGAGCGTCACCTTAACCGCGTTGGCCAGCTGATCAACGCCTCGCTTTAAAGCCCCCCTGGCCTTTTCGTCGTAAATGATAATTTTTGCCATAATATTTTCTTTTCCGTCATTCCTGCGCAGGCAGGAATCCAGAAAGTATTTTAATTATTATTCCAATATTCCTAATATATCTCCCTCGCTGATGATTAAATATTCCACGCCGTCAACTTTTATTTCATCCGGCGAATATTTTTTAAACATAACTTTGTCCCCCACTTTAACGCCTAGAGGCGATCTCTGGCCATTATCCAATAGCTTGCCCTCGCCCACGGCAATAACTTCGCCTTTTTCCGGCTTTTCTTTATCTATGGTATCAGGCAAAACTATGCCTGACTTAGTCATCTCATTTTCAGTTATTGGCTTGACAATAACATGATCATGCAAAGGTTTTAGTTTCATATTAGTTTGTTAATTATTAAAATATTTAGCACTTGAATAGCTAGAGTGCTAATCTGTTATTGTATTTTAGCCGTAGAATTAACCATTGTCAAGTAGTTAAAATTTGGCTAAAATTAAAAAAATTTCTGGTGTTTTTCTGCGTAAAAGTACTTAACCACATTAAAAAATAAAAAAGAAGCAAAGTTTTTAGGCTTTGCTTCAATAAAACTTATCAGTGAAGGAACCAAAGAAATCCACCATATTTAGACATAGAATAAAACCAGTCCCATGCCAAAATGGTTAGAATATTTAAAACCATCATTACGATTGAGGCTGGTTTGGAAATTTTCCAAAGTTCATAAATCGCCACTGTCAGACAAATTAAAAATGATCCTATGGCTCCTGGCAACCAAGCCATAGCAGTTAACAATGTAGTACCGCCTAGACCAGCACTTATTGCGTTAAACCATACATCAAATCCATCATATTCTTGTCCATCATATTCTTGATTCATTTCAATTTACCCCTTCTTTCTCAGTTTTCTGGTTAGGTAAACCTTACACCTGCAACAAATAAACATTTTGCTCCATAATTCCTCCTTTATTTATCCTTTTAACATGAAAGAGCGTGAAAACTCTGAAAAAAAAATTATCACTGGTGAAACTGCCATTAACGCTTCGCGCTAAATCCAAAATTTCCGGAATTTCGTGATTGAAAGCCGTGGCCAGGCCGCAAGGTGCGTGGAAATAAAGATAAAGAGTGCGGGTTTTTTTAACTTCCATACCCTGCTTTACGTTCTCAATCATCTTTCGTGCGAAACCCTCGTCGTATCCGCCAAAGTTTGGCGAGAATAGCAAAGGACCGCCGAAAATTCTTATAGCATGCGGACGATGGCTAATGCGCCGATGAAACAATTCGGCATCAATATCCCCGTCAGCGCAAATTACCGCCACCCCGCCGTTTTTGGCCAGGCCTTGCATTTCTTCTTCCGGATTAAATTTTTTCAAGGTACCATTCTTTTTGAAATTGCTGATCAACTCGTTTTCTTTGCGGGAAATTATTCCGCTCATCTCTCTTCCTCCTCGTTAATTTTAATCATCACTTAACTGCAAATTTCCCAAAGAGCCAAAATAAAAAGCCCGCGTTGTGGCGAGCTTTTTATACTAATATATTTTAGTTAATTTCTAAAAACTCAATATTTTCGCCGTTATCTGCTAACTTAACATATACCAAAATAATCTGCAAGTCAGGATACTTGGCTAAAATTTTTGTCTTGGCCTTTTTTAATTCCTCTTCATGAAATTTCTGCTCGGCTTCACTGTCGCCGTTAAAAACTTGGCTGCCGCCGTAAGCGCCGCAGTCCTGGTGATTAACGAGGACTAATTTTTTTGCCTGATGCAAGTCGCGCGGCACGCTAATACATTTCATGGCAATCTCCTGGTCGCTTTTACAATCATTAAGCGCTTTAGCCGCGCCGGGCAGAGAAGGAAAATCAAAATTTTTTATACCCAGTTCTTTTTCCGCATATTCCAGAGTTTCGCGCCAAAACCTAAAATCAATGCAAGTTAAAACCACGGCTTCGCAATGATGAATGTTTTTAAATTTGAATGGTAGTTTCATAAATTTAATCTGTCATTGCGGGCTCCCGCCCGTTTCGCAAGCGAAGCGTTGCGGGCGGGTGACCCGCAATCCAGAAACTCGGCTTTAGTGCTGAACTCTGGATTCCGGCTCAAGGCCGGAATGACAGTAGATTATTCCAGATTTTTAATTTTCCGCCACCTTTTAATAGCCTTAGTTCGGGCCAGCTCGCGCTCAATCGCCGCGTTGACTTCGGTAAAATCAATATTTTCACCGCGGCGCGCCTTTTCTTTAAGCTCGGCCGCTCGCCTATGCGCCTCTTCCACTTTAGCTAAATCAAGTTCCTCGGCCCGCTCGGCCGTGTCCGCCAGAATCACCACCTTATCTTTTAAAACTTCTAAAAAACCGCCGGAGATTGACATAATTTCGTCTTGCCCGTTTTTCTTTTTAGCGTGAATCACGCCCGGTAATAAACTGGACACTAAAGGAATATGGTTAGGCAAAACCGTAATCTCGCCCATCTTAGTCGGAACCGTAATTTGGGAGATCTCTTCCTTAAGCACAACACGCTCGGGAGTAACAATCTCAAATTTTATATAATTATCGCTCATAATTTTCAATTATCAATTTTCAATTTACAATGAATGATCAATGAATTAATTTTCAATTGAAAATTTTAAAATTGAAAATTCATTGAAAATTGGTCATTGGGATTTGAAAATTTTATTTTATTTTCCCACTTCCCCTATCTCCCCTTTCATATAAAACTCGCCCTCTGATTTATCATCATGCTGGCCGGCTAAAATTTCCTTAAAACCTTTGATGGTATCGGAGAGTTTAACGTATTTTCCAGGATGGCCGGTAAAAGTTTCAGCCACGGCGAACGGCTGGGACAAAAATCTCTGGATTTTCCTAGCCCGCGCCACGGTGATTTTATCTTCGGTGGATAATTCTTCCAGGCCTAAAATAGCGATAATATCCTGCAAGTCCTTGTATCTTTGCAAGACTTTTTGCACGGCTCGGGCGATTTCATAATGCTCGGCGCCCACGATTTTCGGATCTAAAATAACGGATGAAGAATCTAATGGATCAACGGCCGGATAAATACCCAGTTCGGCCAGGCCGCGCGACAGCACCACGGTTGAATCAAGATGGCCGAAAGTCGTGGCCGGCGCCGGATCGGTTAAATCGTCAGCCGGCACATAAACCGCCTGAATAGAAGTGATTGAACCCTTATTGGTTGAAGTAATCCGTTCCTGCAACTCGCCCATTTCCGTGGCTAAAGTCGGCTGATAACCCACGGCGCTAGGCATGCGGCCCAGCAGGGCCGAGACTTCCGAACCGGCCTGGGTGAACCGAAAAATATTATCAATAAAGAGTAAAACGTCTTTATTTTTTTCATCGCGGAAATATTCGGCCATAGACAGACCGGACAAAGCCACGCGAGCGCGCGCGCCCGGCGGCTCGTTCATCTGGCCGAAAACCATGGCTAATTTATCCAAAACTTTAGCCGCTTTCATTTCATGATAAAGGTCATTGCCTTCGCGCGTTCTTTCGCCCACGCCGGCGAAAACCGAAACACCGCCGTGCGCTTTAGCAATATTATTTATTAACTCCTGAATGACCACGGTTTTACCTACGCCGGCGCCGCCGAACAGGCCGACTTTACCGCCTTTTAAAATCGGGCAAATCAGGTCAATCACCTTAATGCCGGTTTCTAAAATTTCGGTTTTAGTGGATTGTTCAACGAATTTAGGCGCCGGCCGATGAATTGGATAATACTGGTCAGTTTTAGCCGCTTCGCCGCCGTCCACTGGTTGGCCTAAGACATTAAAAATCCGGCCCAAGGTTCCCTCGCCCACCGGCACGCTGATACCGGCTCCAGTATTCACCACCGCGTCGCCGCGCCTTAAACCATCGGTTGAACCCATGGCGATAGCTCTGACTAATTGGCCGCCTAAATGCTGTTGGGTTTCCAACGTCAGCTTATTGCCCTGGCGGTTAATTTCTAAAGCCGCATAAATTTCCGGCAATTCGCCTTGAAACTCAACGTCCACCACCGCGCCGATAACTTGTTTTACTGTTCCATGTTTAGTTATTTTTTCACTCATACTATTGACAAATTATTATTAAATGACAAATAAGCTACAACAGCGCGTTCGCTCCGGCCGAAATTTCCGCAATTTCCGCCGTAATGCCGGCCTGTCTGGCTTTATTAAAGGACAAAGTCAGCTCGCCGACCATATCTCCGGCCGCTTGCGTGGCCTGATGCATAGCGGCCAGGCGCGCCGAATGCTCGGAGGCGTTAGATTCAAGCAATGCCTGATACAGCTGAATTTCAATTAAACGCGGCAGTAGCTCATTTAAAACTTCGGCCGGACTGGGTTCAAAAACATATTCATAATTAAATTTTCCGCTAGGCAAATGTTTTTCTTCTTTATCTTGAATAAATTCTTTGTCTATGCCCAGCCGGCTATCCTGGCCCACAATGCCTAAATATTCATCAGCTTGCTCAATTTCTATGGGTAAAATTTGCTTGACTCTGGGGATTTGCTTGGCCGAGCTGATAAAATCCGTGTAAGCCACCAGGACTTTATCATATTGGCCGTTTAAATACTCGTGGATAACTAAATTAGCCACTGGCACAACCTCTTTTACCTCGCTGGCTAAATCCAGCTTAGGAAAATCCGCCATGATTTTATGCCCGCGCTGATGGATAGCCACGCCCTTTTTACCGATTAAAACGAATTCAGCTTCTATGACCGCTTGCTCGCCCATTGACTGATATTTTTTAATTGACTCATAAACTTTATTGATAATGGCCGTATTAAAACCGCCACACAAGCCGCGATTGGAAGTAATTAGAATAATGCCAACTTTCTTGATTTCTTTTCTAGGAGTCAAAAGCCGATGTAAAATCTGGTGATTGCCATTGCCGGCCCGAGACAAATTCAAAACCGTCAGCCAGCTTAAATTGGCGTAAGTTCTGGTTTTCAACGCCGCCGCCACCGCTTTGCGCATTTTCACGGCCGCCACCATTTCCATAGCGCGGGTAATTTTTTTGGTGTTGCCGATGGACTTGATTCTGTTTTTTATATCTCTTGAAGATGCCATATCTTAATCTCACTATTTTAGTTTCAATTAAAATAAAAGTTCTCTAATTTTCAATTTACAATTTACAATGCTCTAATTTTCAATTGAAAATTTAATAATTTAATCATTCATTGAAAATTGGTCATTGTAAATTGAAAATTATTTTATCAAATATTCTAAACCGTTCTTATAGTCATTTATTAGCCCCTTCATCTCCGTTTCCAACTTTTCGCTTAGATCTTTCTTCTCCGCGATTTCTTTTAAAATCTTGGCGCCGGAGGCGGACGCGTATTTATATAAGCCTAATTCAAAATCAGAAATTCTATCAACCGGCACATCGTCAGCCAAACCGTTAATTAAAGAAAAAAAGATTAAAATTTGGTTAGCTACCGGCACCGGCGAATACTGGCCCTGCTTAAATATTTCTTGTAATCTGCGGCCGCGTTCCAGCTTAGCTTTAGTGTCTTTATCTAACTCTGAACCGAACTGGGCAAAAGCGGCTAATTCTCTAAATTGGGCCGCTTCCAGCTTCATTTTGCCGGCCACTTTTTTCATGGCCTTGATCTGCGCGCTGGAACCAACGCGGGAAACCGACAAGCCAGCGTCCACGGCCGGCCGGCTGCCCTGATAAAACAGTTCTGGCATTAAATAGATTTGGCCGTCAGTAATGGAAATAACATTGGTGGGAATATAGGCGCTCATGTCGCCGGCCTGGGTTTCAATAATGGGTAAAGCCGTAATTGAACCGCCGCCGTATTCGGCGCTTAATTTGCAGGCTCTTTCCAATAATCGGGAATGCAAATAAAAAACATCGCCCGGATAAGCTTCCCGCCCGGGCGGGCGGCGGAGTAGTAAAGAAATTTCGCGGTAAGCCGCGGCATGTTTTGATAAATCATCATAAACGATTAAAACGTCTTGGCCTTTATCTAAAAAGTACTCGGCCAGGGCCGTGCCGGCGTAAGGCGCGATATAAAGCAAAGAAGCCGGATCAGAGGCGCCGGCCAAAACCACGGTTGTATAGTCCAGCGCGCCGGCTTGTTCAAGCTTAGCTACTAGTCCAGCCACTTTAGATTCTTTCTGCCCGATGGCCACATAAATACACTTCATATTCTGCCCCTTTTGGTTGATAATCGTATCAATGGCAATAGCGCTTTTACCGATCTGGCGGTCGCCGATAATCAATTCTCTTTGGCCGCGGCCGATCGGGATAATCGCGTCAATCACTTTAATGCCGGTCTGCACCGGCTGTTTGACCGATTCGCGAGCGATCACGCCGGGCGCGATTTTTTCCACTGGATAATATTTAGCCGCCGCAATTTCGCCTTTGCCATCAAGCGGCTCGCCTAACGGATTAACCACGCGGCCGATTATCCCGTCTCCGGCCGGGACTTGTAAAATTTTGTTTAAACACTTAACTTCATCGCCTTGCTTGATGCCAAGATAATCGCCTAAAATAATCGCGCCCACGCGATCCTCTTCCAGGTTAAGCGCCACGCCGAAAATCGCACCTTTAGCGGTTTTAAATTCCAGCATTTCCGACATCATCACCTGATCAAGGCCTTCAATGCGGGCGATGCCGTCGCCGATCTCAATCACCCGGCCGACGGTTTCCTGCTTAGCCGACATTTTAAAATCAGCGATCTGCTCTTTAAGCTGTTCAATAATAAAATCTTTAGTAGACATAATATAAATTGTCATTGCGGGCTCCGACCCGCAATCCAGAAACGAATTATTACCGCTTTAACCTGGATTCCGGCTCAAGGCCGGAATGACAAAAAACAATTTTAATTATTTAACCATTTTCTCTTTTAACTCCTCTAATTGCGTCTTTAGGCTGGCGTCTAGAATTTTATCGCCATACCTTATCACCACTCCGCCTAAAATATTTTTATCAATTTTTTCATTCAAAGAAACTGTTTTGGCGCCGGCTAACTTAATAATATAATTTTCCAGCAGTTTAATATTAGCCTGGCTTAGTCCGTTAGCGCTTATAGCTTCCGCTTCCACCAAGCCTTGTTTTTCATGCCAAATTTTCACGAATTGAACGATAATTTTATCAGACGCGCCCAACATGTTATCTCTCGCCAGAAGTTCAACAAATTTTTTAATGACGGCCTTAATTTGGCCGGCTGATTTTTCCTCCAAGGCTTCATATAAACTTAAAGCTGATTGTTTCGGAGTGATTTTCATATTTTAGACATTAAAAATTTTAACTGACCCGGTAAAATAATTGGTTTCTAATTGCGCTATTTCTGGCCATTTAATAAAATCGTCGCTGTATTTATTGGTTTTTTTGATCAGAAAAAAAATAGAGAATGAAAAACTCGGAAAAAAACGTGAAAGTAAACGAGCCATATATTTTGGAAACGGATAAAATTGCGATCCCCAAAAGCCCTTGAATTCACAAAAATCACTGCCTATGCTTTTATAAAAATTAAAAACATCTTTTTTGGAAAAAGGCCGTACATGCGCTGAAATTAGCTTGTATTGAGTGGGGTGATAGCCAAACATCATTAATATTCTATTATGCAAAGACAAAATATTCGGTACGGCAAAAAATAAATAACCCCCGACTTTTAAAGTTCTGAAAATTTCATGGTTGATCCAAAAAATTTCTTTGGCATGCTCAAGAACTTGGTTAGCTATAATAAAATCCATTGAATTATCTTTAAAAGGCAGGGGTTCATTTTCAATATTAACTAAAAACGGCGTAATATTATTTTCTCTTAACCTGGCAAAATTCCCTGCTCCATAATCAATGCCAAACAGTTTGCATTCAGGCTGTAATCTTGAAACAATAGATAAATCAGCTCCTTGGCCGCAGCCAATATCAAGGCAATTTTCTAATTTTTTATCTTTTACGATTTTTTCTAAAATATGCCGGCCGTATGATTCATCGTGGTCAACAATAGCCAGTCGGCTGGTTGAACCTGGGATTACTTTTCTAAAAATAATATTTTTCATACCGTATTTTACCTCGCCTGTTTATTTAATTTTCTATAAACTAGCAATCCGCCTTGGGCTAAAAGCCAGCCGGCGATCGCTATCCCTAAATTAATTATTAATCCTTCCCAAGCACCCAAAAATAAATCAACTGCTAATAATATACCCAATGATATTAACAAAATTTTATATTTTTTTATTCCACCAAAAAGGGTTATAATTAAAGATACGAAAAACATATAACTTACAAAAAATCCCTCAAAATATTCCGGATGAGCGGGGCATAAAAAGCTAGTACATGCTGGACCAAAAAATTTTTCATACATACCGCCAAATATTGGAGTAAAAATAATAATTAATATAATTATCAATACACATAATAATATTTTGTTTTGTTTTGTCATAATTTTACAGATTAATTTTTAAATAATCAACATCCCCTAATATTATATCATAACCAGCCTGATTGATCAGATTTTTATCTTTAGCCCTATTTAATAGCTTAATTATTAAGTCCAAGTTTTTATTTATGGCTTTAGCTCGCCTTTGTTTTAATTCAGCCAATTCTCTATTATATTGTTCAAGCAATTTTTGCTTTTGTTTATCAGTTAACTTACTGTCTTCTCCAGTCTTCTTAATCAATCTTTCAATTAGCTCCCGCTCTTTGTCAAAATATTTAGCTTCTACTTTTACTAATTTAAATGCGTCTTTCAATAATTCATGATAAACCTGGTCTTTAAGCCAACCGCGATCATAAATTTCTTTTATATCGCTGATCGTACTGTCAATATTAGCAATAATTTCAAAATTAACTTGCTGTTGCGCCTGATTACCGGCTTTATCAATGGCCGTGATAGTTAAATTATGCGTTCCCAATGAATAATCAAATAAATCAATCGTAGTGGTAGTAATTGCCTGGCCGTCAATAGTTATAGTGGTAGTGGCCAGACCGGAAAAATCATCGGTCGCAGTGTAATCTATTGCCAAACTATCGCTATGCAGATATTGTTCACTTTCTGCCGGTTTAGTGATTACCACAACCGGCGGCGCAGTATCAATCGGCGTTAAATCGCTTAGTGGATTTTCAGCTTGAGCCGAATAATTTATAGTAAAATCTCTTGACTGGGCTGGCGCGATTTGGCCGGTAAATTCTTGATCAATTTGCTTATCATCATCAATCAAAATCGCTATAAATTAAATTGCCATTTAAATAAACATAAATATCATCATCCACGCAAAAATTGTCCGTGGGCTTAGGGCCGCCGGACAGAATGAAATTTCCCGCCGCGGCTCGCGCCGCGACGCCGAAAACAAAAAACCAGGCCAATAGCAAGAGCGGCATGATAAATTTACCCCAGGAAATAACGCTCGACTTCATAAATTCAAAATAAATAATTATTTTATCATCTTCTTAATCATTTCTCTATCTTTTTTTTCGTCAATTTTTTCTCCCAAAACTTTTTCTACGGCCATAATAATCAGATCGGCCAATTCCGTTTTTATCTCTTTCAAAGTCGCGGCTTTATCCGCCTGCATTTTCTGTTTTTCCTGATTGATAATCTGGCCGATTTCTTCTTTGGCGCGCGCGATCATTTCTTGCTTACGCGCGTCAGCGTCGCGCGCGGCCTTTTCTAATATCGCGTTAGCTTGTTTTTTAGCCAGAGCCAAAGCTTTATCAAATTCCGCTTGCGTCTGGCTTAATTTTTCTTCAACTTTTTTCGCGTCATCTAGGCCTTTCTCTATTTTAGCGGTTCTCTCGGCCATAACGCGAGCCAAAGGCTTAAAAGCCAGCCAATATAAAACCGCGAAGACAATTGCGAAATTAAAAATCTGCGCGATCAACAAGCGCCAATCAATATGAAATGTTTCTATCAAATTCTCCACAAAATTATAATTTCCAATTTATAATTTCTAAACAATTCGCCAGCTGGCGAACCAATGACTAAATTTTTAATTAAAAATTAGAACATTAAATCATTGTTTGAAAATTGAAAATTGAAAATTGAAAATTAATTTTAACAGTCTTGCCGCTGCCCCGAATTATTCCGGGGCAATCCGTAAGACTATTACTTAATACTAAAGGCAATAACCAAGGCGTAAATGGCTACGGCTTCGGCGAAAGCGGAAGCGAGCAGCATGGGAACTAAAATTTTTCCGGCGGCTTCCGGGTTGCGGCCGATGGCTTCCATGGCTTTAGCGCCAATCAAGCCGATACCTAAGGCCGGCGCGATTGAACCGATGCCGATGGCCAAAGCTTTGGCTAACATAACTGTGTCCATAGATTTTAAATTATTATTTAATTTGTATTATTCATGCTCTGCGGCCGTATTCATGGTTACGTAGGCTAAAATTAAAATCGCAAAAATAAACGCTTGCACTAGACCAACAATTATTTCTAAAAACATAAACGGGATGGGCAGCCCGAAAGCCAGTAAAGCCGACATGGAAGCGAGCAAAACTTCGCCGGCGAAAATATTGCCAAATAAACGAAACGACAAACTGGCGACTTTGGCGAATTCTCCTACTACTTCAATTAAGCCCACAAAAACTTTAATCGGATTAACCACGATAATGGCCGGGTCTTTTAAGATTTTTTTTGGTATGTCTAATAGCGCCTTAATATTTATAAACTTATTCAAATATTGCCAAAAGCCTATGGCCAGAACGGAAAAAATATGGCTAAAGACCACGCCCACGATAGCCAACGCCAAAGTTGTATTTAAGTCAGCCGTGCCGCCGCGAAAAAACGGAATAAAAATATTCTCGCCATGTTCAGATACTACCTGGCCGATTGAACCAACGCCGGGTAGTAACCCTAGCCAGTTATTCAGTAAAATAAAGACTAGGAAACTAACAACAAACGGGAAATATTTTAAAGTTTTGGCGCGCGAACCGGTAACCGAGTCAAACACGTCCAGGAGCATTTCCACGGCCGCTTCTAGCGCATTCTGCGCTCCGCGCGGCACTAATTTAATTTTTGACCTAAAAAACAAGCCGAAAATCAAAACTATAAAAACCACCAGCCAGGTATTAAGCAAAGAATTGGTAATGGGAAACCCGGCTGCCTTAAAAACCGGCTCGGAAAATAAAGTATTTTCGGTTTTTATTTCTGTTAACATGTTGGTCAATTATTTTTTCTTGTCTAACTTATTGTCCTTGCTAAGTTTGTCAATTTTTTTGTATTCGCTGATCGTCTCTCTAATTAAGCCGGCCATTGATAAGATAAAGGCCAGTCCGATACAGGCTAATAACAGCCAGGGCGCGCTATTATACTTTTTATCCAGCCATTTACCTAAAAACAAAGCGATAATTATGGGCAGGCCGATCCAGCCGGATAGCTTAATAAACACGGTTAAAGCCGGTTGCCACCAGGCAGTCTGGCTGTCGTCTTTTAAATCCTTATCCGCCATATTTTTTTAAAAAAATAATAGGCGCAGTTGCCTACTTCTTTTATACAGCAAAAAATTACAAAAGTCAACAATTTGCGGCTCTACACTAAATAGTGTGGTGGAAAACTAAAAAGCAGTGGTAAAATTAGCTTGAAACCGGAGTTTTTCAACTCTGAGCTAAAAATTAACACTGCTTCTATGCAAAAATGTATCAATAAAATGCTAAATCTGCAAGGCG
>JACPHD010000045.1 GCA_016188785.1 Parcubacteria group bacterium
ATTATCTTTACGGCAAACTGCCGTTCGCCTGCTTCGCGCCGATTCAATTCACTTCAGCCAAAACTGGCGAAAAAACTAAAAAAATTCTGGATCTGGCCTTGCAAATCGCCCAAGCAAGAAAGTTGCAATTAACCGATTCCCAGCTTAGTAAATTTCTTTCCCGCATCGTTAAAATTCATCGGCCGGCCAAAGGCAAAGGCGTGCGGCACCCGAGAATTAGAGAGTTCAGGCAAACCAGCGCCAATCCGCCAAAATTTGAAATGAAAATCGGCGCTAAAGAAGACTTGCATTTTTCCTACCTGCGCTTTATTGAAAACCGTTTGCGCGAAACCTACGGCTTTTTAGGCACGCCTCTGTCCGTTAATGTAGCTAAAAATAAAAATGTTCATGGTTTGCATAAAGATTAAAATGAGAGTGTAGAAGAATGTTTTTTGTCATTGCGAGGAATTAATTTTAATTGTCATTGCGGGCTTGACCCGCAATCCCCACCCGCCCTGCAAGCAAGGCGTTGCGGGCGCGGCAGAAACTTGTTCAGAGCGCTGAACTCTGGATTCCGGCTCAAGGCCGGAATGACAGAATATATATGAGTATAATCGTCGGCCTGGGCAATCCGGGCGAGCAATATAAGCTAACCCGGCATAACCTCGGTTTTCTGGCGGTCAATGCTTTAGCCGATAAGCTCGGCCTGGCCTGGAAAACTAATAAAAAATTTAAAGCTGAAATCGCGGCTAACGCCGGCCTGATTTTAATAAAACCGCAAGACTATATGAATAATTCCGGCCAAGCCATAAGCGCGGTTTTGTCGTATTACAAACTACTGCCGAAAAAATTAGGCTTGCTTAAAACCGCTAACGCCGACTTGTCAAAAATTTTAACCGTTATTCACGATGACCTGGATATAGAGCTTGGCAAATATAAAATTTCCGTAGATTCCCGAAGCGCCGGTCATCGGGGCGTTGAATCTATTATTAGTAGTTTAAAAACTAAAAATTTTCAGCGCGTCAGGATCGGCATCAAAACCCCGCAAATGCGGGGCAAATGCGGGGCGGATAAATTTGTTTTGCAAAATTTTAATAATCAAGAAAAAAATATAATTGACCAAGTAATAGAAAAAATAATTGGCGGAATGCTTGAATTAAAGTTCAAATAAAAACAGGGTATCCTAAACCATTTATATTTATTACATATATTAATTTAGTCAGGCCAGTCCTACCGGGTAACTGATTACCACTTAAGAGTATGGGTTTTGAAAATCAACAAGAAAAATCATCCATAAAACAAAAAACTCAAGAAAAAATTCCTAGATGGTGCACGGAATATGTTGACGTTATTTCCCGGGAGGGTAAAGAACCAAAGGGTGAAATAATAAAATCAAATTCACATGACATAGAAAGCGCTTATAATTTAATCAAAAAACACTTCTCTATAGTGATAAAGAGTAGCGGAGCCGAGGCAATAATCTTAAATAACAAAGAATATGTAATTAAAAAGGGGCTAATAGCAAAAGGTAATGAATATACATGGCTTGTAGCAAGCCTTGCGGCAATTCTTGAAAAAAAGAATATGGGATATACTCATATATTTGAATATTGGCGTCCCGGTCTTAACCCTGTCCCTTTTAATGAACTATTAAAGGAGCTGGGTATAGAAAACGTATTTATTGAGGTAGAAAGAATAGAGAAAAAAAATCTCTCAATGGAGGAAATTCTTAAAAATAAAGAGTCAATAGTCCATTTTATTGAAAAACTCCAGCAAATTCACAAAAAAACGCGTGAAAATCTTATCAAAACTTTTAAGGAAGAAAAGTATGGCGATATTGAATTTGATACATTCTTTCACGTGTGGGGAGATCAATTTTATGTTCCTGGCAGTGAGAGAAAATCTGATCCCGATCTTGTTATTTCACTTGAAGAAAAGATAAAAGAATTTCAAACGAACTATCCCGATAGCTGGGAAATAAAACTACAAAAATTTCTTGAAGAAAAACAAAAAGGGATAGAAGAAGAATACGACAAAAATAAAAAAAATTTTTTAGGAAATCTTAAAAAACTGGAGGGCGGCGCAAAAACAAAACTATTCGCTGAAGAAAACTTTAGAAATCCATTTACTGCCCAACCAGGAATGTACGGAACAGAAAAAGGCGTATGGACAGTTAATGCCCCGAAAAGGGGATTGGAATTAACTTATAGTAAACCAGACTACAGGATCACCAAAGAAGGAAAAAAAGAAATACATGATACAAATATGTTTGCGGTAATTTACGTAGGACCAAAAACGTTTAGATACCAACAAAGCGGTGTTGAATTTATTCCCAACGAATTAATCGGGACTTTATATAAACCAATTGGCAAGATACCATTAACAAAACAATTTATTGAACTTTTTGACAAAATGAGAAATACTATACCGCATAACCATAGTGAAAATTTATTAGAGCACGCGGCAACTTCTGTAATATATTACGGAAATAATGATCTTAATTTGGGGGTCTTTCTCCATGACGTCGGGAAAATTAGCAGCGAACAAAATTATAGTACTGAAGGACATGAAGAAATAGAGCCGATACTAAAAAGTTGGTTATCATTACTTATAGATGAAAAAAACATGAATTTTATTACAACCCATATGAATAATAAAGACTTTAGGACGGTGGATTGGCTTTCAAATAGAATAAATTTTGAGAAGGTAGTAAAAGAGGAAGAAAAGATAACTGCGTAAAAAATACTTGCTAAACTTTCCATTATAAACAATGAAAAACTTAGAAAGGGAATGAAAAGAGAATAATAAGCGCATACTCTCTTTTCATTCCAATAGGTGCATACCCGGCTTCATTCCACGGATTGAACAATAAATTCACGTGAGAATGTGGAATGAAGAAGTAAGGAAATTTCCTCGCTGTCGGCCGGGACTTTGCCGACTGAACATTAAAAGAACAAAACCCCTTGATTTTACGACTGTTCGGGGCGATTGCAGCGATGAGCATGCTGCCACAGCCAACCTTTTAATTCTTCGCAACGGATTTTTATGTAGCCTTATTACCCGTTGCTTGGAATTTTCGCCATCCCTGGCACGGAGTTCAGGCGCTCCGTTTCCTCATCAGGCCGCGAGCCCGTTGAGGATGGCGGTGGCCGCATTGATCATCTCGGGAGTGTCGCCTCCCTCGATGACCACCAAAGCGATCCGCTTGTTGCCTAACGCCTCCATAGAGAAGCGCGCGTCGGCAGAGCGGAATGCTTTGGCGTCAGCTTCCTCGCGGAAACCGATCTGCAGCCGTCCCTTGCGGGTCCAGACCGCCCAGCGGTTGCCTTTTGAGGCTTCCACCAAGCAGCAGTCCCCGTAGTCTCCGCGGTAAACCGTTTGACCGTTCACGGCCTCGGTTTCCGAGGAGAACTCAAGAGACGACCCGGCGGCCTCACACCACTTGGAGAAAATTTCTAATTTCTCCGTGGTGTTGACCTGCCAGGGCCCACCGCAGTGAGCGTCCAGGACGAGCTGGAGCTCGGCGTCCTCAACCGCTTCACGCCGAAGCAATGCTCCGACGATGGCGGTACAAGGATCCGGCTCCTCGCCC
Source organism: Parcubacteria group bacterium (assembly GCA_016188785.1). Lineage (GTDB taxonomy): Bacteria > Patescibacteriota > Patescibacteriia > Patescibacteriales > GWC2-42-12 > JACPHD01. The sequence goes on from JACPHD010000045.1 coordinate 3,572, forward strand.
TGAACGACCCGGTCAGCCGCCTCGCTAAAGAGCTTCCGAATAAGCTCCTCGCGAGGCAAACCTTGCGTTTCCTGCATCAGAATCACCTCCTTCCGCAGGGAAAGGGTTGGTCGCGGAAAAAAATCACGGCCGCGCCCGTCTATTTTTAGGAAAATTCCCAGGAATAGATTCCCTACGAGAAATTGTGTTGGCGCTACAAGCCAAACAAAATCCCGCAGCAGGTTAACCGGATCAAAATAATCCTAACGCCTGAACTTGCTTTCAGGCAATTAAATCATTTAAAAAAATTATAACTTCCACCCCCTTTCCCTCCTCTAACTGTTTAAATTCTATATTTGAATCCGCAAAATCCGATTCTTCAAATCCTGCGAATTCATAAACTACATCAATATACATCAGTAGTTGAACGACTTTCATTGCAAAGTCGTTCAACTCAAAATTGTCGTAGCCACAAATGGGCACCGCCGGGGACGGCGCCACGCTAACCTCTATCTTGCGGCGTCCATGGTAGACACCTACCTTAAAAACTCCTTTGTCCGTTTTTAAGGTAAACCCACCCTGAACACAGGGGTAGGTAGTACACTCGCCGAGCAATTCATGCTCAACGATGTACTCGGCGATGTCCTCTTTGACTTCCTTGAGGACATCAATCCATTTTTGTCCATTGTGCTCCATTGTATTATGGAGCAAACTAATAATTTCCACTTTCTTCTCCTTTCGCCCTCACAGACAAAAAAGAGTTAGAACTTGACGCGCTTTTAAAAACCAAACGCGCCAGAAAAAACATTTCCATCTTACGATGGAAAACAATTTACCATTTTTGCATGATAAACTATTTTCCACCGTAAGACATTTATTTTTTTAAAGAGCTTTCACGCTCCAAAATCTGATTAAACTATGGTATAGTTAAAGAAAGAAAAATCATAAACTTATCTTTGAATTACGAAATACCTTAAATATGTCATTGCGAGCGACCGGAGGGAGCAAAGCAATCTCACGAATGATAAGCTTTTATCTAAACTTGCCATACCTGAGATTGCTTCGTCGCTTCCGCCTGCTGGCGGAGCTCCTCGCAATGACATTCATTATCGTGATTGAAAAAAACTTAGCCGCAGACAAAAAACGCAAACCCTAATAAATACTATTCACAATTTTACCTAGAGGCCCGGGAATAAACCTGATTTAAGGCTCCAGCCAAACCAGGAGGGAGGTTTAACTTTCGCCACCCCTAGGCAAAATTCTAAATATTATCCAGATTGTTAAAATAGCGCCCACTATGCTACTTGCTTAGCAGGGATGCAAAATTCATAAATAATTAAGGAGGAAAATTATTTACTAATTAGGCCCTTAAGCAAGTAGCAGACTGAACGCTACCATTAAATATCATAGTATATTATCACAGTCTAAATAATCTGTCAAGGACTTTTTAATAAATTTTTACTAAAAATTAGCTAATAATTCAATGAATGACCTTAAATATTGGCTGGCGCTAAGCCAGTTTTACAAATTCGGCCCGGCTAAATTCAAAAAATTAATCAACTATTTTTCTAATGTTGAAAACGCCTATAAAGCCGCGCTTAAGGACTATCTGCGCGCCGGCCTTGAAGAAAAATTAGCCGAAGAGTTTATAATTTTTAAGCATCAAATCCAGCCGGATAAATTGCTGGAGAATTTAAACAAAGAAAAACTAAAAGTTTTAACCCAAGAAGATCGGGCTTACCCCAAACTTTTAAAACAAATTTACGATCCGCCTTTTATTTTATATTACCGCGGCCAGCTAGAGGCTTTTAACGGTTTTCTCTTAGCCGTAGTGGGTGCCAGAAAATACAGCGCTTACGGCCGGCAAGTCGCGGAAAAATTAGTCCGAGAACTAGCCTTTAACAATCTAACCATTGTGAGCGGCCTGGCCTTAGGCATAGACGCTCTGGCACATTCAGCCGCGCTTGAAGCCAACGGCCAAACTATCGCGGTTTTAGGCTCCGGCCTTGATCAAAAAAATATTTATCCCTCGCAGAACCGCTACTTGGCGGATAAAATAGAAGCTCACGGCGGACTGATTTTATCAGAATATCCGATCGGCGCCCTGCCCTTAAAACATCATTTTCCCCAGCGCAACCGTATAATTTCCGGCCTATCCAGCGCTACTTTAGTCATTGAAGCCGGTGAAAAATCAGGCGCGCTCATAACCGCCTTTCACGCTCTGGAACAAAACCGGGAAGTTTTCGCCGTGCCCGGCAGTATTTATTCCGGCTCTTCCGAAGGCGCTAACCGCCTAATCGCCCTGGGAGCCAAATTGGCAACCAGCGCCCAAGACATTATTGAAAGTTTAAATTTAACCCAGGCGGCCGTTTATCTTGCCAACAAAAAAATAATTCCGGCCACAGCCGAAGAAGAACTGATTTTAGCTCAACTATCTTACGAACCGGCGCATATTGATGAGCTTAAGCAATTAACCAAACTTGACATCTCGGTTATAAATAGTACACTTACTGTCATGGAAATGAAGGGCTTGATAAAAAATTTAGGCAATTTGCGCTATGTGCTAGCCCGTTAAACCCCATTAGAAATAACGAGAGCTCACCGCGTAAAATTTCTAACGGGGTAAATACTTATGAAATTAGTCATCGTTGAATCTCCAACCAAAGCCAAAACCATCGCCAAATTTTTAGGTTCTAATTTTAAGATTGAATCTTCTTTCGGCCATGTCCGCGATTTACCGGTCAGCAAGATGGGCATTGACATTGAACATGGCTTTGAACCTAAATATGTAGTGCCGGCCAAAGCGAAAAAAAATCTTAAACAGCTTCAAATTTTAGCCAAAAAATCAGATAAAATTATTCTGGCTACTGATGAAGACCGCGAAGGCGAAGCTATCGCCTGGCATCTGGCTCAGGCGCTTAAAGCTGATTTAGCTAAGACTGACCGCATCGTCTTTCATGAAATTACTAAATCGGCGGTGGTAGAGGCTTTAGAGCATCCGAGAATTATTGACATGAAATTAGTTAACGCCCAGCAAGCCAGGAGAATTCTTGATCGTTTAGTCGGTTATGAACTATCGCCTTTCTTATGGAAAAAAGTGGCTAAAGGCTTGTCCGCCGGTCGGGTGCAATCCGTGGCGGTTCGTTTGATTGTTGAGCGGGAGCGGGAAATAAAAAAATTTAACACCGAGGAATATTGGACGATTTCGGCTCTGCTTAAAAACGAACAGCAGCTGCCGTTTTTAGCCAAGCTAAATAAAATTGATAATAAAACCATTAACAAGCTGGAAATTAAAAATGAAGAACAAGCCGCGAAAATTTTAACCGCGCTTAACGACGCTGAATACTTAGTGGCTAACTTGGAAAAAAAGCAAACTAAAAAACAACCGCCCAAACCTTTTACCACTTCTAGTTTACAGCAAACCGCCAATCGCTGGCTCGGCTTCTCGGCTAAACAAACCATGATGGTCGCGCAACAGCTTTATGAAATTGGTTTTATAACTTACATGAGAACCGACTCGCTGAATTTAGCGGATAAATTTTTAAGTGAAGCCGGCGAATATCTGACTGAAAATTTAGGTGCTAACTACGCGCTGAAAACGCCGCGCCGCTTTAAAACCAAATCTAAAGGCGCGCAAGAAGCGCATGAAGCCATCCGGCCGACCGAAGTCTCGCGCCCGCCCGAAGCCGTCGCTGGCGATTTAAACCCCAATCAAAATAAATTATATAAACTCATCTGGCAAAGAGCGCTGGCCAGCCAGATGCCAGAAGCCCTAATTGACGCCACGGTAGTTGACATTGACGCCATCACCCCCTTAACAAAGGGGGCCGGGGGGATTAAATACCAATTTCGCGCCAACGGCCAAATTTTAAAATTTGACGGCTATCTGAAAATTTACCCGGAGAAAAGCCAGGAACTAGAACTGCCGGAATTAAAAATAAAAGAAAAGCTGGAACTGGAAGAAATAAAGCCGGAACAGCATTTTACCAAGCCGCCGGCCAGATATTCAGACGCCGGTTTGGTTAAAGAGCTGGAAAAATACGGCATCGGCCGGCCCTCAACTTACGCCCCGACCATCGCCACTATCGTGGATAGAAATTATGTCCAGCGCGATGAGCATAAACGTTTAGAGCCGACGACGATCGCTTTCGTGGTCAACGATTTATTGTCTGAGCATTTCCCTAAGATCGTAGACTACCAGTTTACAGCTAAAATGGAAAACGAGTTTGACGCTGTCGCCCGAGGCCAAGTTGAATGGCAGCCGGTCATCAAAGAGTTTTATGAGCCGTTTCACGCTAATTTAGAAAATAAATATGAAGTTATAAATAAAAATGACATTATGCCTGAAGAAAAATCAAATGAAGTCTGCGACAAATGCGGCGCGCCCATGATCATTAAAACCGGCCGCTATGGAAAATTTTTAGCCTGCGGCGCTTTCCCTGATTGTAAAAATATCAAAGCTCTGCCCGGCGCGGACAATAATCATAATGGCCAAGCCGACAGTGAAGAAATTAAAGAGTTAAAAGAAAAATATAAAGCCGAAATTTGCGAAAAATGCGGTTCGGCCATGGCGGTTAAAGTCGGCAAGTTCGGGCCGTTTTTGGCCTGCGCCGGCTATCCTAAATGCAAAAATTTAAAAAACATTAGCGGTGGTAATAACAGCACCGGCATAACCTGCCCAGTTTGCGCTAAGGGTGAAATCGTGCAAAAGCGCAGCCGCCGCGGTATTTTTTACGCCTGCAATCAGTACCCGGACTGCAAAACCGCTTTTTGGGCAAAACCGACCGGAGAAAAATGTCCGGACTGCGACAGTTTATTGGTTGAAGACGTTAAAAAAGGCGAAGTTAAATGCTCCAATAAAGATTGCGGGTATATAAAATAATGAGACTGTCGCCGATACCCTTTCGAGTGAAATTTTTTTAATTTTTAGTACTGGTTAACGATAATTAACACCTTTACAATATACATTTGTAGTATCAGGATAACAATTTGTCCCTTCTCCTTTTGCCGCTGTCTCGGTTAGTTCTACTTGATAAGCCATTATTACATATCCCTGTCCGCTGTTCTTAACATTATAATAATAACAATACCTCGACGCCGGTCCCAAGGGGTCATGAGGAATAACAGATATATAATTTCCTAAATATGTATCAAGTGTTGGGAATCTATTTTCACAATTAATATGGTCGGCTGATTGTACAATATTAGGATATGAATTGTTTGCATCATAATAAAGTTCAAGCGCTGTTTGTATTTGTTTTATATCGCCTACCCTACGAGCATCTCTAGCTTTCATTCTAACGTTATTAAGCATAACCATAGAAGCCGTGGCTAAAAAACCGATAATACTGATTACCACTAAAAGCTCAATTAGAGTAAAGCCCGCACCCAGAGTATAAGCTCTGGCATTTGGCTTTTTCGCTTCATTAACATAAAGTTCAGGACATTCTGGGTGCGGGGGTAAAGCCGAGCCGACTTTTAACTCTCTCTCTCTCTCTTATTTGTTGTTTTAAATATGAACATATAATATTTATAAAATTACCAGCTTGTCTGCTTGTTTTAAGTCTACTTTCTTTATTTTGCAAGGTAAAAGATTTGAATTTTTAGCACAATTTGAGTGGGAGCTGGCGTCGCGAAGCGACGCATTTCCCCAATGGCACAGATTTTATATTGAAATTCGGACAGAATTTAAAAAAAGGTTTTAAACCAGCTTTTAAAAGCAATCCCCAGTTATTCAACGGGGCAAGAAATTCCTTTGCGGGCAAAGCCCGACTTTAGGCGACCGCGCCCGTCTTGATGCCGCAAGGCAGTCGGGCGGGTTTCAAGTTTTTCTCGCGAGTGAAACTTGCGGTAAAATATTAACATATTTTACTTTTGGCGGCAAATCCTTACTTAAAATAATTAATAGTTCTAAGGCAGACAGACAATATCCGAAACTGAACTATATGGCAGGAATACTCGTACAGTTCCTTGGGCGCCGGAAGATACGGCGTAAGGAGGAAAGACCACCGTCAGACCAAAATTACCCAATAAAATTTTATCAAAATTTTCTTCCATTGGCTTAATATTATCTTCCATTATTTCCTCAAGCGGACCGCCTGCACTGTAAAATGGCATTTTAATAAGTGCCAGCCTGACTAGTTGCGCTAATTTATTTAAATAATCACCGCTACAAAAACGATCAGTAGCGTTTTGCTCATATTGTTTATTGCCCTGGTCATCAGTCCAGTATAATCCATTTTTAATCCAATCATTTACCAGCGCCTTATCTTTAGATAAATTTTTCATGACCATACCCTTAATCAGCTCATTCAGTTTATTTACTTCAACGCCGCCCGTGAATTTTGGATATTCTATATTGATACTGGCATGTATATTATCTTCTTTTATTGTCTCTGTTTTCCATTTTAAAGAAGAATATTTATTTGATATTGAGAGACTCTTAAAAACTTCTTCATTTTTAATAATTGATAATGGCCAAAATCAAAACAATAATTAACCCAAGAAAAAAATAAAAGCTAAGAGGGCTAGTATATAGTCCAAAAAAATTGATTGACTCGCCATAACCATAACTGTAATCTTTTAGAACTATTGCGAAAAAGAAAAGCGCGGCTGAAAACAGCGCGAGGGAAAATTTAATTCTTTTTAAAATGTTGGCCATAAATTTGTTTTTATTTAAATTATTTTATTTAGCGCTTATAAAATATCTCTGTAAATTCCAACGTTGCTCATTCAGACTGCCATGATGCGAATATGAATAATAAGTCATACCGGCTCCGTCAACATAATAAGAATGCGATTCATCGGGCAGGGTATATTCAGCGATCTCGTATTCGTCTTTGCCCGGAAAATATTCTTGCTTGGCCGGTTTGATGCTTCGCACCCAATTACAATAGCGATTATCGCCGCGGCTTTTATCCCTTTCGTCGCAACCGAAAAGTTTGTTTTTAGCCAGCGGCAATGATAGCTCCTGCCATCTTATTTTATCTCCAAGATCTTCAATTTTTATTTTTCCGTCCTTTTTTACAACCAAATCAAAGACCTCTTCGTCAGTCCAATAATAATCTTTATTATCCGCGACAAATAAAGTCGCTTTCTCCTTCTCCCGATACAATCCGCCGGGAATATTGCTAAATAAGGCGACGGTTACGTCTTTATATTTTGCCAGCTTTAAAATCTCATTTTTTCCGTATATGCGCCTTTATCAACTACCCCCGCGTCTAAAACGGCATAAGAAACTTTATATA
>JACPHD010000010.1 GCA_016188785.1 Parcubacteria group bacterium
GACAGGCCGGGACCTCAACCATGGGCTGGGCGACTAACGGAGGCAATCGTCTGTCAGTTCATGCTTTAGTGGTTTTAAACCCTAAATTTAAGCAAGAGGTTAAAGAGCCGGTTATTTTAGTGCCGGGGATTATGGGGAGCTATTTATATAGTTCAATTGACCCGGGCGTAGAAGTTTGGCCGGCGGTTATAAAAACAGTGGCCGACCCTTGGGATTTTCATTTAAATCAGCTAATAATGGACAGTGAAGGTAGACCCTCGGCTAATTCCATGATTGTGCCGCCGCAGGATATAATTAGAAATGTTTTAGATAAAGATTTTTTTGCCGGCTTGATAGACGAATTAAAACAAAATGGTTACGAGGAAAATAAGAATTTATTTGTCTTCCCTTATGACTGGCGCTTAGATTTAAACTGGACCGCCAACGGCATGCCGTATAGCGGCTTTGACTCGCTCAAAGACAAAGTGGAAAAAGTTAAGGCTCAAACCGGCGCGTCAAAAATAAATATAATTGCCCATAGTATGGGCGGACTAGTGGCTAAGAATTATATTAAGCATTATGGCGCCAGCTCGGTAAATAAATTTATAGACATTGGCACGCCGCATTTAGGCGCGCCAGAAGCCCTAAAGATTTTAATGTATGGGGATGATTTAGGGTATAACTTTAATGGTTATTCATTGTTAAATTTAGATCGAGTTAAAATTATCTCCCAAAATTTCCCATCGGTTTATCAACTTCTGCCCAGCCACAATTATTTTGATAGCGCTGACCCTGATTATGCCTATTATATTTACGACCTGCACGATTTAGATAATAATAGCATAACTGGCCGGTTAAATTACGATCAATCAATTGATTTTATGAAAAACACGGGCCGGAATAATTATTTATTAGGTTTTAACGATACCATGCATAGCGATTTAGATAATTACTCGCCAATATCAGACGGCATTAAGACCTATAATATCATAGGTTGCGGCCGGCCCACTCTCGGACAAATTTTTGTGTTAAATAAAGAACAATCAGGCGGGTATGAATACGGCCTGAAATATATTACCGGCGACGGCACCGTGCCTTTAAGAAGCGCCAAAGCGCTCGCGGCCGACGATAGTTATTATGTGAGAGGCGCGGAACACGGAGTTTTGCCTGCTACTGATGGCATAAAACAAATTGCGGCCGCTATACTAAAAGATACGATCGGTTCGCTTCCATTACAAAATTATCCAGCGGTTTCTCGGAGTAGCGTTGACTGCTCTTTAACCGGCACACAAATCAGTTTTCATAGCCCGATAGAACTAAATGTTTATGATGAAAATAATAATCATATTGGGCCTAATGCCAATGGCGATATTGAGTTGAACATTGCCGGAGCGCAATATGATAATTTAGATGGTAATAAATTCGTGTTTTTGCCGGTTGGCCATAATTATCAGGTAGTGGGTTCATCCACGGCCACCGGTAGCTTTAACGCCAGAGTGCAAACCGTGCAAGATGGGCAATATACGCAAACCGTTTATTATAATGAAGTGCCGTTAAACAGCTCCAGTACGGTAGTGCAGCTGCAAATAAATAACGGTCAGCCGTCCGGCCCTATGGCATTAGACCAAAACGGGGATCAAGTTTTTGAAACTACGGCGCAGCCCTCGTCAATACTTAATGAGCAAGAGTCTGCCGACTTGGCTAAACCCAAAACTACCATTAATATTTCAGAAGCCCAAGGAAAGGACAATTGGCATACTTCCTTAGTCCAAATATCGTTGACCGCGAGTGATGAGGGCGGTTCCGGCATCTTGAAAACCGAATATAGTTTAGACAACGGTCAAACTTGGCAAGTATATGCTGATACTATCAATCTAGATAAACAAGGCGCGAATAAAATCCTATTCAAATCCACTGATAAAGCCGGGAATATTGAAGCAGAACAGACAAAAGAGTTTAAAATTGATTCTATCATGCCAAATTCAAATAGTATCGTAATTGGCACTATGGGCCAGAATAATTGGTATACGTCTGACGTACAGATTTCGTTATCAGCCGAAGATGGCGCTCTAGGTTCGGGTTTGGATAAAATTGAATATAGCACTGACAATGGCAGTACTTGGCAGATATATAACCAGGTTATTGTCATACATAATGATGGTAAATCAAATATCCTTTATCGCGCTCTGGATAAAGCAGGCAATCAGACCGGTAATAAGGCAATTGCCATTCAAATTGATCAAACTCCGCCCACTTTGGAAATGATCACTCCGTTGGCTAATGATGAATACGATCATGCTGAAAATTTAGAAATATTGTATAATAATGTTGATAACGTTTCCGGGCTGGATAACTCGGCCACTAAGCTACAAGTTGACGGCCAGGACATGAGTACTACCAGTATTGACCTATTCCCATATCATTTGGGAAGCCACCAGCTTATTGTTAAAACTTTTGACTTAGCTGGTAATCAGATAGCCACTACTGTTTCATTCTCCGTAATAACCAGTATTCCCGGGACAATTGATGATATTAAAAGGTTATATTCTGAAAAACAAATTTTTAAAACAAACGTCAAGGATAAACTTATTAGGGAATTGAATAGTTTGCAACAGTATCTTGAACGATTTGGTAAGCGACAAGATAAGAGATTGTCTAAGTATCAGGAAAGGCTGGCAAAATGCGATAAAAAGAAAAAGTCTGTTGCTGAATGCCGAGAATTCGTCAAGAAGCTCTATGAACGGCGAGAGTATGTATTAAACAAGGTTCACGCCAAGATAATCGCTAATAGGTTGGCCGATTTGCTAAAAGATCTGGAAAAATACTATTCCAAAAAATGGCTTACGCCCAGAGCGTATGAGATGATTAAGGAAGGCTTAATATATTTAAAAAATAATTTGTAAAATATATGGATTATAAAAAAATTATTAAAATGATTAGTTTCTTGTTTTCTGGCTTAGTGGTAGGTGCGTTGTTAATTTTGATTAGCGAATTAATTAAATTTTCTCATCTAAATTTAATTCCTTTCGGCGGGGTTTCATGGGCAGTATGGTTTCATCCCGTAGCAATGGGAGTGAGTTTTGGTATACTCTCCAAGTTGTTTAAAATTAATAAACCAATCTATATTTTTTTATTTGTTACAATTATTAGTATAATTACTTTTTATTTTATATATAATGGTTTATTATTTATAAATCCATTGCCATTTGGGATTAATACTTCTTCTGCTATTTAATTTTAGAGAGATAATAATACATACGCAAAAACACCGCTCTGATCGCGGTGTTTTTGTATTTTAGCGAAGTTGAAATATTAGCGGA
>JACPHD010000011.1 GCA_016188785.1 Parcubacteria group bacterium
AAGCAGGCGCCGGCCTAATTCCATGCAAGCGATTATTTCGCAAGCCTTAGCTGAGCCTAGTCCAAAAGTCTTTTTTAATTCAGTAAATTCCGCCTTAATCAGTTTGCCCTGGGAAAATTTTCGTAAAATCTTTTTGGCTAATTCAATTACGTTTAAGCCTTTTACGCCGGTACGTAATAAAACCGCCAAAAGCTCGGCGTCTGATAATTTATCAGGGCCGTATTTTTCTAACTTTTCCCTGGGCCGGTCAATTTTAGGCAAATCCTTTATTTTCATGTTGAGATAGTTATTCCATTATTTTCTCACCGTCTAATTTTACTACTTTTCCCGGGTTGCCCACCGCTACTGAATTTGGCGGCACATCTTTTACTATTACCGCGCCGCCGCCGATTTGAGAATTATCGCCGACCGTTAAGGGTCCGAATAATTTAGCCCCGGCGCCGATAATAACATTATTACCAATTGTCGGGTGGCGTTTGCCCGTATTTAAAGACAAGCCGCCCAAAGTAACTTCATGATAGATAAGGACATTTTCCCCGATTTCCGCGGTCTCGCCGATAACCACGCCCATGCCATGGTCAATAAAAAATCCCCGGTCGATTTTTGCTCCAGGGTGAATTTCTATGCCGGTCAAAAATCTGGAAATTTGGGAAATTAGGCGCGGAATAAAAGGGATTTTATATTGCCATAGCCAATGAGCCAGGCGGTGAAAAAAAATCGCATAAAGCCCTTGATATAAAATTATCTCTAAAACGGAGAAGGGTGAACCGCGCAAAGCCGGATCATTGCGGTAAGCGGCTTTAATGTCGTAAAAAAATTTCATAAAGTTATTTTTTCTTGGGGTGGCCAATCACAAAGGTTGGTAAACTATTAAAAATTAATCAAATAAGTTGTAATAAACTTTTCAATTGATTTAACAACTTCATTCTTTAGTTTTGGATTGCTTTCGGTTATCCAAACGGCAAAATTAGGGCCGGAGTCGACCGAGGCAGGTTCGGCCAAAGCCGTACTATAAGCCCACGCGAAAAACGCCAGCACGGCAAGCGTGACAGAGAGCATCAGATATCCAATTTGGGTGTGTTTGTAGGTGGTCATATTTTTTATTTTGCTTTTAATATTGAAGCAATGTCTCAGATGGTTAAGGGGTAAATGGCCAAAAGCAAAAACTCCTTATTGGTTTTTATTGTATTTTGCAAAATACTCGTCAATTTCATCTCTTAATTCAATACCAACTCTTTCGAAGCAATCAAGCAAGTCTTTATAAATATCTTTGCCACCAAGAAAATCCCAAAATTCATCAGCAACTTTCAGCTCATTTTCTAAATCAAGCATTCCGCGCATTGTCCAGCGAGTATATGGTTCTGGCTCATAAGGGTTATACGGAATAGCTATAAATGTGTTTACTTCTGTATTAGGTTTTTTTGCTAAAATTATGGCAACCCATTCAAGTAATGTGCGTTTGAATTCTTTGAAGCCGCCGGCATTTGGTTTTGCTGTCTTAATATCAAAAAGATAATAAGCGCCTTCTTTTGATTCAAACATTAAATCTACTCTTGTCGGTTTAACTGATATCATTTCACCCGTTTGACAAACTTTTCTTATTTTCTCAACTTCCTCTTTCTTATTCGGAGTGGTAGCGGCCGTAACAAGTCCATCAATAATCTTTTGGATCTCCTTTTGTGCGGCACTGCTGATTTGGTTTCCAGCTATTGCTTGAGCAGTAGCCATTTTAAAATTTTTTTGAGATAGGGCAAGACCAACTGGTTCAAAAATGCTTGTACCGAAATTTGTATTCAAGGAATGAATAAAGGAATACAGAGCAAGCCTATCCTTGCCGAGCAAACGAGTGTGAAAAGGCATCGACGCTGGTTCTGGTTTGTAATTTTGAAATTTGTGCCGCAAGGCGCTTTTTAAGACATCTTCAATGTCGTTGATTTGTTGTCTTGATAAGCTCATATATTTTTAAGATGAAAAATTATTTCTGAATAAGGATTTTTATCTCGTTCCGTGCGATTTAGCACGGGACGTTTGTATTGATTAACAATTTTCATCCCGGCTTTTTCTGCAATTTGAGGGTATAAGTTCCATTTATCATTGGCTACTAAAAATACATCAAAATTATTTGCCAGATATTTTTTTGAATTTAGTAAAACTTGCGATATGCCTTCGGCATAAGATTTTTTAGCCTCCATTCCTTGGCCTTTATATAAAGGACCAATTTCCAACTCATCATTTCTTTCAAAACCAAAAAGATCATACGCGTAAGCATGTTGCTCATGATAATCTATTTGGCCGACATATGGCGGAGAAGAAAAAATTCCTTTGATTTTTTGACTCTCAATAAGTTTATAAAATTCCTTATTTCTTGGTTTGATTTCTTTTGCTATATCAACAGTTCTTGAGTCGCCGGTAATTGATGCCCAGTGAGCGCCATTTTTTATTTTTTGAAACTCTCTAATTCTGGCAATCGTATCATTCGTATAACGGCCAAACCAATACTTGATTGAAAAAAGAGGCTTGCAGATTTTTTTATGTTTCCAACAATAATATGCCATTATTTGCGGCTCTTTTAACGTGGCCAAGTCGGAATGTGTCGTTGCTCGACACGAGCGGATAGTTCTGCTTAAAATAATTGCTAAAACTCTTTTATTTTTTTCATCTTTGACTTTTTTTATCTGTTCAAAAGCAAAATCTATTTCTTGTCGTATATTTTTGATATACCATTTATCAAGAAAAGTTTTGTTTTTGGTTTGTTTTAATTCTATTTTATATTTGGCAACTAATTTTTTATAAACTTCTGAAAATTCTTTTTCTTTTTCAATGGCATATTTATTTTCGTCAATCTCTCGCTTATAAATTTCCCTTTTGAAGTCTGGCGATGGGAAATTTCTATTGTTAAATTTTGCCAGCTCAAAATAAAGCTCTTTTTCAAATTCTTCTATCCTCCCATCAGTTTCAAACTTGGTAATTTCCGAATCAATGTTTTTTATTTCTTTAACTAATAAATCTATGTCGTAGTTCAATAGTTTAGTGTCCGTTATCATACAATTAAATCTGGAAATATCAATACCAATTGAATGAATACCAAGTTCGTTTGCTTGCACAAGTGTTGTGCCGGACCCCGAAAAAGGATCTAAAACAATATCGCCTTTTTTAAAAAAAGCCTTTTGCTTAAAATCGTCAGTATGGCTATCAATGAAATATTCAACTAATTGCGGTATAAATTTACCTTTGTATGGATGTAGTCGATGAACATGTTTTGTGGTATCTTTTTCACGCAAGTTGTCAAAAGATAGGTTCCAGTTTAAATCATTGCCAAGTTTCTTTTTCCACTCAATTTCTCTTGTGCCGTTGAATGATTGATAATACCGCTTTAAATCCTCAACATTTATTTGAGTAGAGCCGTTTTCACCATATTTTTTGACTTTGCCGTATTGTATGAGATATGAGATATTTGACTCATTAATATTTTTACCCAAAAAAGAGCTTGCCCAATCGCACGCTTCTTTTAATGTTAATAAATGTCTAATAATTGCTATTCCCATAATTCAAAGTTTTATTTTTATGTCCTTATTTTACCATAGAAAAAAAATATTAGAAATCGTTTTTTACTGCCCCTTTGTGGGCAAAAAAACACCTTATTACCCCTTTTAAAATAAATAAAAATTTTCCTTATTGTAAAAAAACAAACTGAAAAAATGGATACATGATTGAATAGCTGCCATTTTTGTTTGTATATGTTTTCCAGCCAGCCAATTCGTCAACAACGTCTGAGTTTTCCTTATTTTCAATTTCCGATAGTCGATTGTTAAGTTGGACGATTTGTGGGTGGCCACTGGGAATTGAACCCAGATCATCTGCGCCACAAGCAGATGTACTAACCGTTATACTATGGCCACCATAATTTTTAATAAATAAAAGTCGCCTGACGGCAACTTTTATAATATAACAAAAATTAGTAAAAAGTCAATTTATCCGGCACTTTCCCTGGATAGTGCTGGATTTATTTCCACTATAACCGCCGCTTTCTTTTTCCGATACAACAAGGCCAAACTAGCTTCATAAGCGCCGACTAAAACCCCGGTATAAAATAAATCGCCGAGCAGGCTATTCTTAAAAAACGGAATAGCCATATAATAGCTCTCTATTAAACCGGCCGCGGTCGGCGGGTAAAGCGAGCCAAAGGCCCAGACCGCGCCGTTAGTAACTAAATAAAACATCACGCTCCCCAAAATCGTGCCGCCTAAAACCGTACTTAATTTTTTATTTTTTCTCACCCCTAAACCGATTACCGCCATGATCATGAACGAAACGTAAACCGAAAGCATAATCGGCCAAGCGTAAAAGCCGATGAACAGATCGCTAAAAAACATGGCGGCTAAAGGTAAAATCAGCGCCCACCTTTTCGGCAAATAAATGCCGGAAAAAATCGCGATCGCGCCAATGGGCGCGAAATTGGCCGGGTGCGGTAAAAATCTGGCCGCTATGCCTAAAACGATTAAAACAAATACCGGTAGATACTTTGTCATAAAATTAGTTACCTGTCATTGCGAGCGACTTTTTTATTTTGTCATTGCGGCCTCCGAGCAGCAATGACAAAATAAATTATGCTCCTCACAATGACAATTTTTAGGTAATTTATTATAGTTTAATTATAGCTTAAAAACCTAATAAATTCAAGACGTATTTTAGGCTGCGGTAAATCAGGCGGCCGGTTAAGACCAAAAAATTTGTTTTGGGAGCGAGCGGACTGACTGCTGGCGCGGCCGGTTTTTCTTCAATGGCTTTAACTTCCGGAGTTAACAAATTAGTTTGGGACGGCGGCGACTGAACAATTTCCTTAGGTTGGCTCATTTTGTTTTGCTTCTCGCCAACCTTAT
The DNA here is from genome assembly GCA_016188785.1 of Parcubacteria group bacterium. Classification (GTDB taxonomy): domain Bacteria; phylum Patescibacteriota; class Patescibacteriia; order Patescibacteriales; family GWC2-42-12; genus JACPHD01. Next base: position 4,881 of record JACPHD010000011.1, read on the forward strand.
TGCCATCGGCTTTGAACGGCTCTGGCTTGGTAATTTTAGCTGATAATACTTTTGGCGTTAAAAATTTAATCGGTCCATTAACCGGCTTAATTTCTTTAATTTTATTATTAACTTCGGCGGTCAAGGAAATTACCGTGGTGCTGGCCTGACTTAATGTCTGCGGCGACGAAGTGGCTGTGTCTAGTTTTTCCAAAGTTGAAGTGGCGATTAAATCAGCCGCCGCCGGCAAATTGTTTATCAGCTCGTTTTTAACCGCCGTAATATTTTCTTTGGCAAAACTGTTTAAAATATTAAACCAGGGTTTGCCGGAAACCGCCGGAATAGCGTAAGCGGTTGACCAGATCCGGTTAACTTCAGCTGAATTATCTTTTTCCAGCCCGCCGTCCGCGCCTTGCGTTAACGCTAAATAACTTTCCGGCGTATTATTATTTTTCTGCCAGCTAACGCTGTTTTCGCCTAAAGCCGTAATCGCCTGCATAGTCCAGGCAGTAGCGTAAGTATCGCCAAAACCGCCGTCAGCGCGTTGCGCGCCGGCTAAAAAATTTCTGGCCTTGGCTAAAGCCTGGCTAACGCCGGTTAAAGCTGAACCCGGCGTTAGCGCCTGCGCGGCCGCGGCCGTTAAATCAACGCCGTTCCAGGAACCGCTGGCCTCTTGCTTTGAGATTATAAAAGCTACGGTTTGTTTTATCATCTCATCATCAGCCGCGTAGCCGGCTTTATTTAAAACCAACAAGGCGAAAATATCATCATTATATAAAGCCGCGTCGCCAAACTGCCGACCATCAAACAAGTCAACAATTTTTTTTACATAATTAGTTTTTGCGCCATTATACGGACTGATATTTAAGGACATTAAAGCCATGGCGCGCCGGGCATAATCCGAGACCGGATTCATGCCGACTAATGAACTCGGATCAGCGAGTAAATAGCTTTTTATTTTCTGCCCGGCCGAACCGCCAGAATTTACCGAGGCTAAAGCCATGGCCGCCCAGTCAGTCACTAAAGCCGGGCCAAAAGAGCCGTCCGCGCCTTGCTTGCTAATTAAAAAATCAACCGCTTTATTTAAATCAACTTTAGCCGGCTGGGCTGTCGGCGCGGGTGAACCGCCACCTTGAGCCGGAATGATGACACTGCCGCCAGGAGCAGGCGCGGCAACCGGAGCGGCAACCGTAAATGCCGTCAGCGGGAAATAAAAATCTTCTTTAATTCCGGCATTATAGGCGCCGGCAGTGTTTAAAGTAAAAACCGCCTGGCCATTAGCATCAACGGTTGAAGTCGCTATCTCAAGCGGATTCCAAACATCGTTCGGGTTGGGCTGGGTCAAGCCGATGGTCACGCCGGTTATTGGCTCATAGGCATTATTGGTTGGATTATACTTTTGCGCGGTCGCGGTGAACGGCACGCCGACTGTGGCGGCCGTGGTTGAAAGCGAGACCTGCCTTTGCGCGCCAAAATATAAAAATACTACATCTCCATTTTTAAGCAGAGCCTTATCCACTCCAAATGACGGATCAACGCCATTAAGATTATACTGCCACGAACCGCATAACGGATTGGTTTCTGACACAATTGCCAGACAATTTATAAAAAAAGAATTAAATGAACTATAATATTGCAAATCAGTCATGGCAAACTCATTTTGCGCGGCATCAAGAATGTTAAGGACAGAAAGAAAACTGCGGGCCGGAACCGCGACCGTACTACTGGCGTTTGTTGGCGCGATATTTACCGGCGCCGCGTTTGACGCCGGCAAAGCCACAGCGCCGGAAAATACTACGGTCGCGCCATGACGAATGGTAATATTAGCCCGGGCCGCCTGTGGGGTTATATTTAAAATATTAGACGAAAGAAAATTTGTTTTAGTAGCGTTAACGGAAAATGGCGCGCTGGAGGTGGCCATAATATCAGCCTGGCCGTTCGTATCGGTCGTGGTTGTGCCATAGCCGAAATCAATAGTCGCGTTAGGCGCCGGTTCCCAATCAAAGGCGCTTGGGTCAAATTGTAAAGCCGAAATTGTCGTGGTAGCGCCGTCATAAGGCGAAGAATTAGAAACATTGATTTTAAGAGGGGAGACACCAAGAACGAAAAGCAAATGTTCTCCTGCCATTAACTGATGTTGATTGATTCCGGTGTTACCGAGATTTAAGTTAGAAAACCAAAGCCAGTAAGTACTCGTGGTAGCAGCTTCACTTGCGCCGCCGATTGAAGTTATAAACGCTGCTGGCGCCCACTGCCAGTTTGTCATGACAGAAAGGCCGGATTGTTCAAGAGCGCAGAAACCATTGACGGTCGTGGTAGCGCTGCCAGGCGATTCTGAACAAGCCGAGACGTTAACAAAATCATTAAAAAGCGTGGAAGTGGCGGTTTCAATTTCTAAATGGATACTAATCAGCGCGTCAGCCTTAACCTGTGCCGCGCCCCAAAACAGCCAGAAAAAAATTACCACAAAACTTAATTTAAAAAGATTTTTTTTCATAATAGGTTATAGTCATTGCGAGCGACTAATTTTTTCTTGTCATTCCCGCGCATCCGCCAGCTGGCGGAGGGAATCCAGGTTAAGCCCGCAGGCAGTTCGGTTAGTTTAGTTGATTATTAAATATAATGTTCGTGACGTTTAACCCTGCCGCGCCCGCCATGCGAGCCGCAAGGCGAGGCGGGCGGGGATTCCGGCTCAAGGCCGGAATGACAGAAAAATAATTTCTCGCAATGACAGATAAATAGTTAAAAACTTTTTTCCTCATATTTCCATTCAATTATGTCATTATTTTTTAATTTATAATTAGAAATACCGACCGGCGCCGGCTGGCCGTTAATATAGTAAACCCAATTTTCTCCTGACGGATTATTCTTTACGCCATTTATTTCTTCAACAAAAAAGCCTAAACCAGAATAATCTCGGCCGGAAAAATTTATTTTGTTGTCTATTTTTAATTCATTCATTAAATCATAAACCGAACTGCCTGGCTTGACCGCGGCTTCATATTTAAAGCCGTTAATCAGCATAATGGCCTTAATTTTTTCTTCGGCCGGAACTTCAACCGGCTTGGACGGTTCAGTTTTTTCAGTTTTCTTTAATTCAATAACTTTTTTCGGCTGAATAATTTTTTCTTCGGCCGAAGTTGTCGCGGCCGCGGTTTCAACCGGCTGCTCGGTTTTACTAACTTGCTTATTTACAACCGATTGGCCCCTTTCTTTGGTTAAAAAAACCGTTAAACCGCTGGCTAAAGTTATTATTAAAAATAAACTAAAAATAAAAGCTATATATTTGGTCTTCATATTCGCTCAATTCGCTTAAATTCGTTCAAATTAGCAATTTAAAAAACCCGCTTCTCGAGCGGGTCTAATAAATTTAATGAAAAATCAAATTTATTTTCTTTGCTCGAAGAAAAATTAACTAATGGCAAACTTCAGTATTCTGGCTTATCCCCCCACTATATTATGGTGGGGAGCATTACAGCTGCGGCACAGCGCCTTGAATCGCACAAGGACTTTCCTGATATTTAGATTGTTAGTTTTATTATAGCTACTTTTAAAAATTAGTCAACTAGCCATCAGTAGCACTGCCCCTACAAGTTTTTCGGAGGGCACAATTGCGTTCAGCGACGAACCACCGAAAAACGCGGACAAGCCAATTTCCAGTCATGATGGCAGCCCCCCTCAAAGTACATTTTGATTCCGCTTGGACATCGCGTCCAAGTTTCTATTTTCAAATTAATTATTATACCAAACTTTTTATCATGTAGCTATTTTGTAATTTATAGCCCAGTTTACGGTAATAGCCGCGTACGCCCACGCCAGCGATCACGGCCATTTTTTTGTAGCCATTATTTCGTGCGATTTTTTCCGCCTCGGCCATGAGCCTTTTGCCTAATCCGGCATGCTGGATTTTTTTATTGCCGCCGATCGGAACCAATTCGCCGTAAACATGCAATTCCCGTATCATGGCTGTTTCGTTTGGCATCCCCAGCCTTAACCGGCAAAACCCGTAAAGCACTTTTTTATCCTTAGACTCATAACTCAAAAAGTATTCAATTCCATTGGAAGCCTTATATTCAATAATTGAAAATTGAAAATTGAAAATTGAAAATTTTTTATCTCCGGCTTCCCGGCACCTGATGCACCGGCATTTGACGCCCCGGTCTTTCATTACCTGCCTTAAATTAGTTATTAGATTGCCGGCCATAATGGACTCGGCCGGAATATCGCGAATCAGCCTGATTAGGCGCACATAAGGCGGCACGACAATTTTACAGGCCGTGATTAAATTATATAAAATTTTATCCGAATAAGGCTGATACTTGCCGGCTTGCCACCACTGGTACAGCAAACTGCCGCGCGTTACCACGGTCGGATAAAATTTAAGCTGATCCGGCTGAAACCGTTCATCAGAAAATAATTTTTTAAACATAGCCAAATCTTTTTTAGCCGTAGCGCCGGGCAGTCCGGGCATGATATGATAAGAGACTTTAAAGCCGTAATTTTTTAATAAAGCCGTGGCGCGAGCTATCTCGGCCACGCCATGCCCGCGCTTGTTTAATTTTAAAATTTTGTCATTCAGCGCTTGCGCGCCCAGTTCCACTCGCGTCGCGCCCAGTTCGCGCATTTGCCACAACTCTTTTTCCTCAATATAATCCGGCCGCGTTTCTAAAGTTAAGCCGATAATTTTATATTTAGCGCTTTCGTTCTTCTTTTGTTCTTGCAATAATTTTTGTTTTAAATTTTGAACTTTAGCTTCCCATTTGTCATTGCGGGCTCCGACCCGCAATCCAGAAACTTGTTCAGCGCGCTTTACCCTGGATTCCGGCTCCCCGTATCGCGGTACGGGGCAGGCTACGGCCGGAATGACAGACCAGTTTTGGTTTTTCTCATATTCATTCGCCGCCTTAAAACACTGCCAAATATACCAATACTTATATTCTTCCGGCAATACCGACCAGGTTCCGCCGATGACGATCAATTCAATTTTAGTAGGTTCATGCCCGTTAGTTTCTAAAGCGCGCAGGCGCAGTTCTACCTGCTTATATGGCTCATAATTACAGCGCCTAGCGCGCATGACTGCCGGTTCGTTGGACAAATAGCTTTGCGGCACGCCCGGCTCGCTCGGACAATAAACGCATTGGCCCGGGCAAGCATAAGGCTTGGTCAAAACCGCCACCGGCGCGATGCCGGACAAGGTCCTGACCGCGCGTTTGCGCAAAATTTTTTCCTGTTCCGGCGATTTATGAATTGTCCCGGCGGCTAATAATTTTTTATACTCTTTTAAAATCTCCGCGTGCGCTAAAATCGGCTGGCCATATTTTTTAGCCAACTTTCTTTTAAGCGCCATGAGTCCGCCGCGCGATTTTATTTTACAGCTTAGCAATTCATGAATTGCCTTTTTTCGGTTTTGCTTTTGCTTGATTGTCATGTCCTCGCATGTTATTATAAAACATATCAATCTAACCATAATCCTATGAAAAAAACAATACTGACGGTTTGATTTCTTGGTTATAGTTTGTTAGAATAAAAAAGCGGCGATTATTCATCGCCTTTTAAATAAACTTAACCAATCAATATGCAAATCAATCCTTTTATATTTAGAAGTTATGACATTCGCGGCATTGTTGATAAAGATTTGGACGTAGAAAAAGTTGAAGCTATTGGCAAAGCTTACGGCACTTTTTTAAACAGAAGAAAAATCAGGCAAGCCGTGGTCGGCCGTGATTGCCGATTAAGCGGCGAAGAATTCAAACCGGCTTTTATCCGCGGTCTAATTTCAGCCGGCGTTGAGGTAATTGATTTAGGCATGATTATGACCCAGCTGATGTATTACGGGCAATACCGATTTCAAACTAATGGCGGCGCTATGATAACCGCTTCTCATAACCCGTATAATTTTAATGGCTTTAAGCTGGCAGTCGGTTTTTCAAAAACCACGGAAATAGAAGAAGTGCTGGAAATAAAAGGCTATGTTGAAACGGATAATTTTTTTAAGGCCGAAATCGCGGGCAAAGTTACCGAGGCCGATATTAGAGAAGATTATTTTAATGATGTTTTAAAAAGAATCAGGCTGAAGAAAAAATTCAAAGTTGTGGTTGACTTTAGGCATGGTACTCCGGCCAGGTATGTTCCGGAATTGTTAAAAAGAGCCGGCTGCGAAGTAATTTCCCGGCGCGATAATGTTGATGGTCATTTTCCGGCCGGCACGCCTGATCCAACCGCTGAAGATTTTATTAAAGAGTTGGCCAAAGTTGTTCTTGAGGAAAAAGCTGATTTAGGCCTGGGTTTTGATGGCGACGGCGACCGAATCGGCGTGGTTGATGAAAAAGGCAGAATTTTATGGAATGATGTTTTAGTGGCGATTTTCGCTCAAGAGATATTAGAAAGATTTCCCGGTTCAAAAATAATCTACAATGGCTTGTGTTCACGGGTAGTGCCGGAAGTTGTCAAACAAAATGGCGGTCTGCCGATTATCTGGCGGACCGGCCACTCGTTTATTAAAAGTAAAATTGCCGAAGAGGGCGCGGCTTTTGGCGGCGAGCTGTCCGGCCATTTCTTTTTTAACGACAATGCCTATGGTCATGATGACGGCAGTTATGCCGCTTTGAGAGTTTTGGAATATTTATCGGATAAAAATACTACGTTAAGCCGACTATACGAGACTTTTCCTCAATATATCTCTTCGCCGGAAATAAAAATCGGCTGTCCGGATGAAAAGAAAGTTGAGATTGTTAAAAGTCTTTCTAAAAAATTTAAAGCTGATTTTCCGGACGCGCAAATAACCGATGATACGGTTATTCCGGGCGATGACGGTACCAGAGCTGATTTTACCGACGGTATGATGATTTTTAGATATTCGCAAAATGGCCCTTACATCACGGTTAAATTTGAGGCCAAAGATCAGGCGGTTTATGATGAAAGAAAAAAATATGTCAGGGAAATGTTAAAAAGTTATCCGGAAATGATTTGGCAGGATCAATTATGCGTAAATTTAGAAGCGTTAAATTAATATATTATGCCGCCAACTTTAAAATTTGTTAAAGATTTAGCCTGGCAGGCAGGTGGTATCTTATTTTCAATTTCTATATCTGAAGGTTCTTCGTAGTCTGAATCGTTAGCCGGGAGATGACTCCTTATCCTTAAGCCGGAGCATCTTCGCTTCGGCTTTCTCTTGCTTAAGTTTCTATGGTATATTAAGTTTAATAAACTTAAAGGCTATGCTTCAAAGCTGGCCGGATCAAAGGTTAAATTTACCATCTATGACGCGTTTGCGCCTGTTGCCGGCTCGTTTATCGGAACTATGCCGGGCGTCATCGCCGTCTTTTTTATGCAGTTCTTTAATTTTCTGGTTCACGGAGCGCAGATTGATGATGTCGGAACGATTATTCGCTTCTTCCCCATGCTTTTTGCCGTGCTCTATTTCTCAAAAAAAGGAAAAATAAATCTCATCGTGCCCGCGCTCGCCATCGCGACCCAAAAACTAATATGACGGAAAAAGAATTATTGCGGCATGGCATTATCATATTGCTACGACACTTTAATCCTCGCCATTGATTTAATTATTGGGTTCATGATATACTTTTCTGTGAAAGGTTGAAGCATGGAGTGCAACCTAAATCCTTAAAAGAAGGTATAGTATGATAAATTAAGCCTAACGGCAATTTACGCTATGGTAATTCACGGTTAGGTATTCTTTAAAAACTAATTTGATTGTATGGAAAATAATAAATTCACTAAACTTTCTCCAGGCTTGAGAAAATTGATCGTGCCGGACAGTGGCAGATTCTCTAAAAATGCCTTAAGCGCTGACGTAAAAGACAGCCAGACACCGCTGTCCGCTTTCGCCGCCAGAACTATGCTACATTGCAACGGCGGCTCTACCATGCAAGCGGCTTTATGGCTGAAAAATCATTTGGCCGGCGGCGGAAAATTAGTGGTTACTTTAGCCGGCGCTTTAAGCTCGTTTCAAATCGGCGTGATGCTGGCTGAACTGATCCGACAAGATAAAGTTCATCTGATTTCCGCGACTGGCGCTAACCACGAAGAATCATATTACCGTTATGTGGCCCATTCGCATTACGCTTATATTCCCCGCTATACCGAGTTGACGCCGGAGCAGGAAGCGGAACTGCGCGACGCCGGACTGCGCCGCATTACTGATACATTTTTACCCGAGGACGAAAGCGTGCGTATTATGGAGCCGCATTTGTTAAAAATGTGGCAGGCGGCGGAAAAAAATAGTGAGAGCTATTTTCCGCACGAATATTTCCGGCGCTTGTTCGCGGAAAAACTGATTTCTGCGGACAAAGGAGCCAATCCGGCTGATTGTTGGACCTTGGCGGCTTATAAAAAAAATATCCCCATAGTCATTCCTGGCTTTGAAGATTCTACTATGGGCAATATTTTTTCCAGCTATACTTATGGCGGGTCATATAAGAAACCAAACGACATTACGATTGACGCCAAAGTTATGAAAAGCGGTTTAGAATATTTTCATTTGCTTTATGACTGGTATATGGCAACGGCCAAAAATCACCCGATCGCTTTTTTGCAGTTAGGCGGCGGCATTGCGGCTGATTTTCCGATTTGCGTGGCGCCTTCGCTAAAACATGATTTAAAACTGCACGGCCAAGTAAGAGACTGGGCCGGCTTTATTGAGATCGGCTCTTCGCCCATGTCTTACGGCTCCTACTCCGGCGCCGGCGGCAAGGAAAAAATAACCTGGGATAAATTATCAACTAAGAGCTATTATCAGATAATTCAAAGCGACGCTACCGTAGTCTTCCCCTGGATCGCGGCGGTCTTGCTTGAGCTGTAAAATGTGGCTTTTTATCACCATCGGAGCTTACTTCATCAATGCCGGCGTTTATGTGGCCGACAAGTTTTTACTATCCAAAAAAATTCATTCTTCCATCGCTTACGCTTTTTATGTGGGCATCTGGAGCGTCTTTAACGCCAGCCTGTTATTTTTCTGGCCCTGGACGCCTAATTTGCGCGAACTTATTTTAGATCTTCTGGCCGGTTTTTTATTTTTAGTGACTTTGGTTTTTTGGTATAAAGCCCTGCATCAAAGCGAAGCCTCGCGCGTGGCGCCGATCGTCGGCGCCTTGGTGCCGATTTTCAGTTTTATTTTATCGTTTGTCTTTTTAGGCGAAACTTTATCCGAGCAGCAATTTTTGGCTTTTCTTATTTTAATCTGCGGCGGCATTTTAATTTCCATTAAGCAGACTAAACTTTATTTATATCAAAAAGTCATAACCAGATTTAGGGAAATCATGGGCAATATTTTCGGCGAAGTGCCGTCCGGCGCCCAGCCCGCCAGCCGCTTGATCGTCAATTCCGTGGTAGCGGCGGTTTTTTTCGCCGGCTATTATGTGCTCATGAAATATATCTATACTTATCAGCCTTTTATCGGCTCTTTTGTCTGGTCGCGACTAGGCTCTTTCGTGGGCGTAATTTTAATGCTGTTTGTGCCAGACTGGCGCTATATCATTATTAAACAGCAACAAGGAGCGAAAACGCCAAAAAATATGCTGTTTTTTTTAATTGTCCGGCTGGCGGCCGCGGCCGCTTTTATTATGATTAACCGGGCGATTAGCCTTGGTAATGTGGCGATTGTCAACGCTTTACAGGGCGCGCAATATTTATTTTTGTTTGTTATAATTTTGTTAATTGCCAATAAATTTCCTAAAATGTTAAATGAGCAATTGGGCGGCGGCGTGTTTTTGCAAAAACTCATCGGCACGATTATGGTTTTTTTGGGTTTGTATTTGTTTATCGCGTGACGTATAATGCACAAACCTTAATTGTCATTGCGGGCTCCCGCCCGCCTGAAACGTTCGGGCGGGTGACCCGCAATCCAGAAATTCAATTTTTGCGACCAAACCTGGATTCCGGCTCAAGGCCGGAATGACAAAAAAGAATGGTATATCTAATTTTACTTTTTTCAATTTTATTTCTCTTCCTGGCCTGGCGCCGCCTTGACTGGGCGGTTATGTTTTTAATCGCGGCTCTGCCGGCTTATTTAATTAGATTTAACATTCTAGGTCTGCCCGCGACTTTGCTGGAAGCGATGATTTGGATTGTTTTTATAGTTTGGTTTCTAAAAAATTATGGGTATATAATTGAAAATTTAAAATTTAAAATTGTAAATTGTAAATTGAAAATTGATAACCGCTATCCCTTTGATTGGGAGATTGTTTTGCTCTTATTTATTGCTTTACTGGCGGCCAGTGTGGCTGGTTTTAGTAATAGTTCATTCGGTATTTGGAAAGCGTATTTTTTTGAACCGGCTTTATTTTTTATTGTGGTATTAAATGTGCTGTACGGCGATAAAGGCAGAGAAAAAATTTTATGGGCATTGGCGGTTAGCGCCCTGGCAGTATCGTTTTTGGCAATTTATCAAAAAATTACCGGACAGCTGATAGGTAATCCGGTTTGGGCGGCGAGCCAGACGCGGCGGGTAGTGTCTTTTTTCGGCTACCCCAACGCGGTCGGGCTGTATTTAGGGCCATTGATTTTAATTTTTACCGGCTGGCTTATGCATGTTATGGCGAGCGTAAACGAGGCAATCTCACAAAGTGAAAAAAATCACAAATTACAAGCACCAAGCCCCAAACAAATTACAAGCACCAAGCCCCAAACAAATTACAAGCACCAAGCCCCAAACAAAGAATTTGTTTGGAAATTGGGATTTGGGATTTGGAACTTAAAAGCTATTTTTATAAATTTAACAATAATATTATCAATTTTGTCTATCTATTTCGCAAAAAGTAAAGGGGCATTATTGGGTATAACCGCCGGCCTGATTGTCTTCGGATTTTTGGCCGGTAAAAAAATTAGGTGGGCAATGATAGCCTTGATAATAATCATGGCCATCGGTCTTGCGACTTATCAGCCGGCCTGGCAGAAAACGTTTAAATATTTGACTTTAAATGATTTTTCCGGCCAGGTCAGGCGCGCTCAGTGGCGCGAAACCTGGCAGATGCTGAAAGACGGGCGCTTAATTACCGGCGCCGGCTTAGCTAATTACCGGCATTCCGTAGCGCTTTATCATACCGAGGGCATATTTTTTAATAAAGATAATGATCCTGATTTCCGCAGAAAAATAGTGTTGTTTAACCATGAGTATAAAAAAAAATTCTGGCAGCCTTTGGAAATTTATTTGTATCCGCATAATATTATTTTGAATTTTTGGAGTGAGTTAGGATTGGCGGGAATGCTGTTATTTATCTGGATTATTTTTAAATACTTTTATTTAGGAATTTTCAATTTTCAATTTTCAATTTTCAATGAATTTTCAATGAATAAATTTTTAATTATAGGACTAATCAGCGCTATGATTGCCATTATCATTCACGGCCTCGTAGACGTGCCGTATTTTAAGAATGATCTGGCCGTGATGTTCTGGCTATTAGTCGCTATGATGAGTATGATTAATTTTGAAAAAAAATATTTTTAGAAAGCGTTGACTATAGTTAGTTAAGCTGATAATTTAATATTGAGTATTATTTGGAGAGGTACCAAAGTGGTTGAATGGGCCGCACTCGAAATGCGGTAGGGGCGCGAGCTCCTCCAGGGTTCGAATCCCTGCCTCTCCGCCTTCGCCTCGCTGAAGCTCGGCTTCGGCGGACACAATCCGCAAGAAGACGAGTGAAGGCGAATTTTGCCAGTCTACCGAGCCGTGTTGGCTCAAAAGTTCATTAAAACTTAAATGGAGGGTAAAACAATGAAAGATATCCGCGAGGATGATATTCTATGGAAGTTCTATTGCAAAAGGTTCACACTGGACAATCGCGAGATAGAACCGCCTAAAAGTCTCTGTCCTTACGTCCACAAGGCGGCCTATGGCTTCTGCTTGTGGCTAAGCCGCGAGGTCAAGCTCAAAACGTTTTGGCTTGCAGCATTAGTTAGCGCTTTACTGCTTGCCGCAGGTATGCAATTTATCCCTAAAAATCAGCCGGCAAACTTTCTTGTCGCCGTGGCTGTAGTTGCTTTTGTGATTTTTTGTGAAGCTGTGTTAATGTTCGCTCTATGGATTACGGGCCTAAGAGCATTGCGATTGCTTGAACCACTTCATTGGTTTAAAATCACGCTTTCCTTAGGCGCCGCCTGCTTCGTTATACCGGCATTGTTATCGCAAACCCCTAATCCTGAATTCTGGAGAATCGTCGTAAAGGATCTTCGTATTATGGGGTATCTCGCGCTAACAGTTTTAGCTGCGACGGCTTTCATTGTGATAATAATGGTGGTGCTTGAATCCACTATAATAAGCCACCCTTCCGGCGAGCAAAAATTTAAGAGGCTTTTGGAAAAATTGGCGCGGTTTTTCCGGAGCATCGGTCAATATATGGCCGCGAAGAAAAAAGGCGTATGCCCTCCGGTAAACCCGCCTAAAGAATTTAGACGGCGTTAAGCGCATTTTGCCGGTTGTTTTTCTCTTTGAAGAGGAGTAAAGATTCAATGGAAGAGCCGCAAAATGGCGAGTATCCGGCTTTAAACCAAGCCGAGCGGGCAATAATTTGGTTCTCTTCGGCAATCCTCTGTAAGCATAACGTGCCAGCGCACTTATGCTCCCAGCGCTCCTGCTTTCGCGAGGATTGGCTTGACTGCTTGGTGCGTGAAAAAAATCCAAACAGCCAAAGCGAAACTCCGCGCGCCGTGCGGGATGTAATAAACGAATTCGTCCGCGAAGGCGTGATAGTGCGGGTTGAAGTAATAGAAAAGTATTTTAAGGAGGAACGAAAAAAAATGATGAAAGGCGGCGCCAATCGCATAGCCGCGGCGCTTAGCCGCTACAAAAAATCCGCCGCGATTGCCGGGCTTACGATTATTGGCGGCGCATTGCTTTATGAAGGCGGAAAGCTCATTTTGCGCATGTGGGCGGAGAGGAGAAAGAAATAACAACAAAGGGCGCGCGCGAATAAGCTCCGCACGCCCTCTTTTTATTGTTGCCGCAAATATGTTATCATTAAAAATGGATCATATATTATAATGAGCGGCCTAGGCGGAAGTGACTATGAAAAAACTAATTGAACTGCAGCAAAAGAAAATAGCCTACACTCTAAAAGTGAGCCAGCGAGCCCGACGAATGAGGTTGGCGATTTATCACGACGGCAATTTTGTAGTTACTGCGCCGCGAAACATGAGTCAAAATATTATTGAGCAATTTATTATAAAAAAATCGCCATGGATAATTAATAAATTAGAATATTTCAAAAACATTCCGGGCAAACTGCTTATCAAGAGCGCCAAAAAACATTATGTCGCATACAAAGATCAGGCCTGGGCTTTAGCGCAAAAACGGATTGAGCATTTTAATAAAACTAATGATTTTAAATTTAATAAAATTAACATTAAAAATCAAAAAACTTGCTGGGGCAGTTGTTCAAAAAAAGGAAATCTAAATTTTAACTACAAAATTGCCTTATTGCCTGAAAAATTGGCCGACTATAGACATCACACTCCAAAATCAGACTAAAATATGGTATAATTAAGGAATGAGAAGCCCTAAACTTAGTGATAAACAAGCCTTGGAGTTGCGTAACCTTGTCTATTGCAATGAACGCTCGAGCCGCGAAGTCAAACGC
>JACPHD010000012.1 GCA_016188785.1 Parcubacteria group bacterium
GAAGGCTGCCATACAAAAATAAAAATGATTAAAAGAGTGTCTTATGGTTTCAAAAATATTAACAACTATATCGCCAAAATAACTTTAGCTTTTTTACCGCTGATCTGGATATTAAGCTATCACACTATTTGACGGGGAGCCCAATTAGTACTAGTATTAAACCCTAAAACAACTTATTTAATATTCGTAAATTTGTAACAGATTTGTAATTCGTATAGTTATTAAATATTAAACAACTTTCTGGCGTTGACCGTGCTTAACTCGGCGATTCTCTCTAGACTTAAATTTTTTATGGCCGCGATTCGCTCGGCCACTTTTTTCACTAAAACCGGCTCATTACGCTGTCCCCGAAAAGGCTCTGGCGTCATATAAGGACAATCAGTTTCCAGCATAAATTTATCGTTGGGCAGACGGCGGATTAAATCGTCCCACTGCGCGGAAAAAGTTATTAAGCCGGTAAACGAAATACTTAGCCCTAAAGAAAAATACTGCCAGGCCAGCTCTTCATCGCCGGAAAAACAATGCATCACGCCCCAGGCTTTATCTTTTGATCTGGCGTCTTTATACTCATTTCTAAATTTTTTTAAAATTTCCAGCATGTCGTCGTGCGCCTGGCGGCAATGGATTATAATCGGCAAGCGCAGATTTTCAGCCAGTTCAAGCTGGCGCGAAAAAACTTCTTTCTGTTTTTGTCTGGCTATAGCCGCGTCAAATTTCGCGTCAAGATGATAATAATCCAAACCGATTTCGCCTACGGCCACTACTTTTTTAAACTGGGCCAACTTTTCATAAACGTCATAACTGAATTCTTCTTCGCGCGTGGTGAAATTATAGTCCTCGCCCCGGGCCTCCTGCTCGTGCGTATGCATGGGATGCAGTCCGACCGCGGCATAAACTCCTTTTTCGTATTTATTGGCGTATTCTAAAGCGCGCTTGGAAGTTTTCGCTTCCGCGCCCACTAAAATCATCCAGGTATCGGCCGCTAAAGAGCGCCGGATCACTTCGTCGCCGTCATTTTTAAAAGCGCTAAAATTTACATGCGCATGAGTATCTATGAGCATAAAAACTATTTTTACATCTTTAACCGTTTTAATTTATATAATTATATCTATTAAAAATTTAAACAGTTTAATTATCAATTTACAATTTTCAAATTTTCAAACAATTTTCAATTGATAATTCAATAATTGAAAATTTATTGATAATTGGTCATTGATAATTGATAATTCAATATTATTTTCTGATAACCTTAATATTTTTCATATCCCTAATATCCACCAACCTCGACAGTTTAGCATTTTTACATTCGCCCGCGTCAACCGCTAAATCAGGCAGATATTTAAAATGCTTTGGCAAATTTTCTACCCGCAAAAGCGGCTTAGCTCCTTTTTTATTTAAACTGGTAGATACTAATGGAAAACCGCACTTACTGATTATTTTAACCAAAAATTCGGCTTTAGGCAACCTGACGGCTAAACTATCTAAACCACCGGTCAATTCAGCCGGCAGATTAGACCGACACTTTAAAATTGCGGTAATCGGCCCTGGCCAAACTTTTTTCAGATATTTCAGCTGCCTTGAATTAACAAAACAATATTTTTTTAACATTTTAAAATCACTGATTAAAACCAAGAGCGGCTTTTTAGTTTTTTCGCCTTTAATTTTATTTATTTTTTTTATAGCTAAAGCGTTACGCGCGTCGCAACCCAGACCGTAGACCGTATCGGTCGGATAAGCCATGACTTTGCCGCGCCTTAAATATTCCACGATCAAATCAATCTCAGCTTGAGAAATTTTATTTACCCCGTTAGAAATTTTTATTTTTATTATTTTCATGCTTTTAACAATATAATCCTATTAAATTAGTAATTTCTAACGGGGTTTAAGTTTATTTTTATGATTTTCATATTTGGCGAATTAAAAATATTTTTCTTGCCACTGCCTATAATTGTTCGACGATTACCATTAACCAGTACTGCCTGCTTATCAGTTATGGCAATAACTTCATACTTTGTGCTTTGAGCTGCTTTTTTAATAATAGAACGCAACTTTTCTTCAAAATGGGCAGTCACTAAAAAGGGGACTAAATTTAATCCCTTAAAATTTCTAAGCCCTATCTCATTCCTGTCCGCATGCTTCCAGGAAGCTGCTTCGATGGTAGGGCAGGCCACATAACTGCCGGCGCTTAATCCAAGATATACTCCTCCACTTTTAACGAAAGCCTTAATTGCTTTATCAAAACCAGTTTTTCTGATTCTCCGTAAATAATCAAAGGTGTTGCCGCCAAAAACAAAAATTACATCTATACTCTTTAAATCATCTTTTTTAACTTCCCGATCTAACTGAAAAAAGGTAATATTTTCTGGCGGAATTCTAATTTCATCAAACAAGCTAAATTGTCTTAATATATATTTATTTCGTTTAAGATATTTAATTGGAGTAATAGCTAAAAATATCCTTATTTCAGAGGGTTTTTTATTTACCAGCTTTAAAAATTCTTTACCTATGATAGGGTTTTTCCACCAGCCAACAGATGTAAGGAGTAATTTCATATCTTTATCTTATATTTTATTTTTTTGATAAAATACTCATAAATTTTTTATCTATTGTTAGCGTTTTTTACATTTTTGCTTGACTTTTACAAATAATCTGCTATTATTATAGTTAGAATAACTACAAAAAAGACCCTTGTAAGGTTCCGTCCTTACCGGGGGCTTTTTTTATTTAATTCAATTTTACTTTTTACGTCGTTAAGATAAACAACTGACGCATTAATTCTTTTTAATAAAATAGAACATTGATTTTTTCCTCTAGGCGATAAAATGGCTGTCAGTTTATTTTCATTTTTTAAAAATTTTGCTAAACACGAATAATCGCCATCACTGGTTATTAAAACCTGCCCTTCACAATTATTTTCAAAAAAATCAATGGTTGATTGCAAAACTAAATCAGCATCGCAGTTACCTTTTGGCTTGCCCTCCCCATCATAGACTACTTCTTTAAAAATTAAAGTAAAACCGGCTTTTTGCAAAGAGGCATATAAATCTTTTTCCCTTGGTATCAATCCGATAAAATAATAAGCGCGCTTTATGCCATACTTATCGGACAACCATCTTCTAAAGCGATAAAAATCTATTTTCCAATGGGAGCTTTTCACGCCCTGATAAAGATTATTCCCATCAATATAAGCAAAATTATTTTTATATTTGTTCATAATATTATTTTTTATAACGTCGTTATCGGCCGGGACTGAGTAACATAAAATTTGCCTTTAGCATAAGCCCATTCTATATCCTGCGGCTTTTTATAATGTTTTTATCAACCGAATTTATATCCTGATAATTTACTTTTTTAAAAACCGCGGCGATTTCCACGGCTAAATCGGTCTGGGTTAAAAAACGGTCAAAGGCCGCGGCTAAAATTACAAACCCTGGCGGCACCGGCATTTTAGCTCGGGTCATTTCACCCAAACTCGCCCCCTTGCCGCCCGCCATGCCCACGTCTTTACGGCAAAGCTGTTTGAAAGTTTTAATAAACATATGTTTTCACCTGTCATTCCCGCGTCCGCCAGCCGGCGGAGCGGGAATCCAGAGTTTATTTCAACAAATTAACAATAATTTTTATCATTATCTCTTTATCTTTCGGGTCGCTGATAGCAATCAATAAAGCCAAGGCCACTAAAGCATTATCATTGATTTTTTTCTCGCCATTGGCGCGATAAAGAAAATTATTTTTGTCTAAAAAATAAACGAACAAAAAAGAAGCAAGGCGCTTATTGCCGTCAATAAAAGGATGGTCTTTGATAATTAAATATAATAGATGCGCGGCCTTTTCTTCTAAATTTTTATACAGCTCTTGCCGGCCAAAAGTCTGCCAAAGATTAGCCAAAATGCTTTCCAATTTATGCGCGCTTTGGCGGCCGAATATATCGCCGGCTTGTTTTTTCTTTACCAGCTCTATTTTTACGTTTTTTATAACTTCCAGCGCCACTTCATAAGTTAACTTATATTTTGTTCTTCCGCGCTTGGGTAAAGCCAATTTATTCTTATCATATTTTTCTAAAATAGTTAGCGAGCTTGAATAATATACTAGTAAATTTAATATTTCCTGTTCCTGACCGGCCAACAGCTTGTGTTTGGCTTTTTCCCGCAAAAATGAAATCGCGGTTTGCAGTTCAGCGAATTTTTCCCTAGCTTCCAATAATCTTTTTTCATTGATCGTCCAGCCTTGGGCTAAATGGTCTTTTAAAATTTTAGTGGCCCAAATGCGGAATTGCACGCCATTTTGCGATTTAACTCTATAACCAACTGAAATAATAACATCTAGATTATAAAAATCTACCTGATATATTTTACCGTCAGCGGCAGTTGTTGCAAATTTTGCAACAACTGAATCTGCCTTAAGTTCCTTTTCAATAAATACATTTTTTATGTGGCGAGAGATAACTGATTTATCCCGGCCAAAAAGCATAGCCATTTGATCCAGACTTAACCAGACTGATTGCTCTTTCATCTTTACTTCCAGTTTCGGTCCATCTTTAGTCTGATAAATTATTATCTGGCCTTTATTTTTAATATTATTTTGCATAATTTCTTCAAATTACGAAATGGGTGTCATTGCGAGGAGCTCCGCCAGCAGGCGGAAGCGACGAAGCAATCTCACGTATGGCGAGTTTAGATAAAAGCTTATCATTCGTGAGATTGCTTCGCTCCCTGCGGTCGCTCGCAATGACATGTTTAAGGTATTTCGTAATTCAAGATAATTTCATTTTTTCATTTTAACTCTTTCACTATTCTCTATTACCGTACATAATTTTAACGATTTCTTCGTCCGTAAATTTACCGTCTTCAGATAATTTTTCCGCGATAATTGCTCCTGATTGCCATAAAAAATTACGGCTAAACTTATTTTTTCAGTCATAAAATTATAGCCAATTCATCACCTCTTCGGCCAGCAAATCTGAAGTTATTTTAGGCTTAATTTTTTCTTTATCAGGCACATATTTTTGAGAAATATAATCATAAATTCCCGGAACTGATATGGATAAGAGCTTGTTAAATTTCATCTTAAAGACTTTACTTAAATATTCGGCCGTTGCGCCGCCGTTATAAATAATATCAAAAGCGTATAAAGTTTTAATTTGCTTGCCCAGGCGCTGAAAAAATAAAGTTAAGACAATCATATAATCAATTTTATAAGATTTAATATTTTCAATTTCTTCGCGATATTTTGAATCAGCCAAAACCTTAAGCCAGCCGTCCCGCATTAAATTTAAATAAATTACCGAGCCCTGACCGGTCAGCGGCTTAAGGCCGAAATAAAAATTCAAAACTCCGAAAATCATAAACAGACTGGGATAAATTTGCCCCTGTTTTAACAATTCAATGATTTCTTGTTTTTCCAGCTTAACTTCTAATTGCTTAAATTCCTGATCATAAGGCACTAGCTTTTCGCCCGCTACATACAGCCTTAAAGATTTATTGTCGGTTGGGTGCTTCCGCCAAAAAAAATGAGTGCCTTTGCCCTCGGCCTCGTTCCAGGTAACTACGACGCCCCGAAAATTATCTATAACTTTTTGCCTAAAAACTTTATTGAACAAAATTTCGGTGATAAAATTTTGCCTGTCAATTATGTTTAACAGGCAATTTTTAGTTAATTCTTCCTGAGTAATATATAAAAGTTCGGGCAAGGTCCGCCTGATTTTCTCTTCAAAAAGATAAGGCCAGGTATTTTTCACTATAACGCTAATTTGATCATTATAATTGCCGCAACCGGAAAAATCCATATTTTTTATTTTATTATATTCCTGCTCTAAAAAAACTTGTTCATTATTGTCAAACTGCTGCCACCATTTTATTTTCTTTAATCGTTCAATAAAATTAAAATCCCTTAAGGGCAAAAAGCAGGAACTGGCTTCCCGCTCGCTGTTAGAAAAAAGCGGCACCTTTTTATCATGAAACTGAAAGCCGTTGCGGCTGAAATAATTATTGGGCGGCACGTCGCCCGAAGAAACCACTATAATCGCCGGCGGTTTTTGGGCTTGAAAAAACTTAGCTATATTGGCGACAACATTATCGGCAATTAAAAGCGGATGATTTAAAATTTGATGATGATCAACGATATTGCAGGCTAACTGCTCGTCAAATTTAATATTAAAACGCTCCTGGCAATCTTGGCCGAATATTTTCTGAAACTTTTTTAAAATTTCCGCTTTAACGATCTCTTGCCTTTTTATATAAACCGGATTATGGGCAAAATCATAAATTCCTTTAGAATATTCTTTTAAGCTTAAATCCAGCTCAAAAAATCTTTTAAAGATTGGGGAATACTTCTTAATTTGAACTATCATTAAATTTTTTTCTTTGGTAATTTCACTTTTAGTCATAATATTATATTATTTTCTACGCATCATGATACATTTCAAATTCCAACGGCGTGATTTCTCTTTGCAGGCGCGCTGATTCGGCCTGCTTGTAGTCAAGCCAATTGTTAATCAGATCTTTGGTAAAAACATTGCCTTTAAGCAGAAACGCGTTATCTTGTTTAAGCGCCTCTAGCGCTTGAGATAGAGAACTTGGCAACTGGGGCAGATTATGATTGGCTTCATAAATATTTTCTTCAATATACTTGCCCGGGTGTATTTTTTTCTCCAGGCCGTCAAGCCCGGCCATAAGCATGGCCGCGAAGGCTAAATACGGATTGGCGCTCGGATCAGGAAAGCGCACTTCTAGCCGTTTACTTTTGGGGTTAGAATTTCCATCAGGCGTTACCGGGATACGGATGGCGGCCGAGCGGTTTCTTTCTGAATACGTCAGATGCGTCGGGGCCTCGGCATGCGGCACTAACCGTTTATAACTATTGGTCGTGGGATTGGTAAAAGCGCATAGCGCCGGCGCGTGAGCCAAGATTCCGCCGATATAATAAAGGGCTTGTTTTGACAGTCCGGCGTATTCTTGGCCGGCGAAAAGCGGTGTGGTATTATGCCAAAGCGATTGATGCAGGTGCATGCCGCTGCCATTATCATCGGCTACCGGTTTTGGCATAAAGTTGGCGATTTTACCGTATTTTTTGGCCACATTGCGCGCCACATATTTATATAACAGTACCGCATCGCCGGCTTGCACCAGCGGCAATCGTTCAAAATTGATTTCATGCTGTACGGCCGCCGCCACTTCCGGATGGCAACGTTCCAGCACTAATCCTAAATGCTCAAGCAGTAAAAATATTTCTACGCGGATTTCTTTCATCGGATCGGCCGGCGGCACGGTAAAATAGCCGTCCTTTACCCGCCCGGGCAGAGAGTCAATTTTGTAATATGAAGAATAGCCATTCTGGCCGAAGGTTATATTATCAAAAATAAAAAATTCCAGCTCGGGTCCGAAATAAGCGGTAAAATTTTTCTGCTTAAGATAGGCGCTGGCTTTTTTAGCAACCTGACGCGGGTCTAACGTGTAGGGATTTTTAGTTTTACCGTCGTAAATATCGCCGATTAGAACTAAGGTATTTTGGCTAAACGGGTCAAGCTGCGCGGTTTTAATATCAGGGATAATAATCATATCTGATTCATGAATGCCCTGCCAGGCGCGAAACGAAGAGCCGTCAAAGCCAAGCCCCTGGTTTAACACGCTCTGGGTCAGCGCGCGCTTAGTAATAGTGAACTGCTGCCAGCGCCCTAAAAGATCGCAAAACCGCAGGTCAACCACCCGCGCCGTTTCTAATAAGGCCTGAAGTTTATTTTTTGTTTTGCTGTTCCGCGCGATTTTTCTCATAAGTTTAAATATTATTATTAAATTATTCTCTTAACCCGATCTAACAAACCTGGCAGTAAGGGCATAACGGCCCTAGCAAAGCTAACTAAAAACGGCACGATTTTTGAACCGTCCAGCCGGCCGGCTAAGGCGGTTTGCGAAACGAATAATAAAATCAGACCCAAAGCCAGTCCGCCTTCAACAAAACCTAAAGCCGCGCCGGCTAAGCGATTGATGGTTTTTAAAAAAGGAATCACAGACAATAAATCAAAAGTCCGGTCTACGAGAGCGAACATAAAACCGATTAAGCGGTTAATTAAGGTGAACAAAACGATAAAAACGATAATTTTGCCGGCCAGCTCATGACCAAAAAATAAATTTTTTACCCAGCCAAAAACGGTCAAATAAAAAATTACCGTAAGCCATAATCCGGCCGCCAGACCAACTAAAGAGCCAAGCGTCCGAATCAACCCGAAAAACAGGCCGTAGAAAGTAAAACCGGCCAGAACGATTATTAAGACGATGTCTAAAATAGGCATAATTATAAAATTCTTAATTTCTATAAAAATTAACTTCAAAAATTTACAAATTTTCAATAACCAATTTTCAATGAATTTTCAATTATTTAATTTTCAATTAAAAATTAAAACATTTAATCATTGTTTGAAAATTGAGAATTGAAAATTGAAAATTATTTTTATATTCTCGGAAACAACACCTCGCCCTTCTTAATCTCTTTGGCCGTAAACTGCTTAATAATTTTTTCCGACACAGTCGGCATAAACGGCTTTAACAGGCTGGCCGCGTTTAATATATCTTGCGCCAGCGGCTGTAAAATATTTTTTATTTTCTTGCTGTCTAACATTTTCCAAGGCTTTTTATGGCTTAAAAATTCGTCCGCGCTACGCATTTTTTGCCAAAGCAGCTTCAGCGCTTCATCAAATTTAAAATTTTCCAGGCTGTCTTTATAGGCTTTAACTAATTTTTTATCGCTGTTAATTTTTAATTTTAAGGCCAGTTTATTTTTTTCTAATAAATTAGAAACGCGCGCCACTAAATTACCCAAGCCGTTAGCCAGATCGGCGTTATATTTGTCATTAAATTTTTCCCAGCCAATATCGCCGTCATGGCCGAAAGCCGTAGCGCTCATAATTAGATAGCGGGCGGCGTCAACGCCGTATTTTTTTATTAAATCATCCGGCGCGATAACGTTGCCGAGCGTTTTACTCATCTTCTGCCCGTTAATCAGAAAATAACCGTGGATAAATATTTTTTTCGGCAAGGGCAACTTTAAGGATAAAAGCATGGCCGGCCAAATCGTGGCGTGAACGCGCAAAATATCTTTGCTCATGAGCTGAACCGCGGGCGGCCAAAATTTCGGCGATTGGCCGGCAGAACCGTCCCAGCCCAAACCGGTCAAGTAATTTAAAAAAGCGTCAGCCCAGACATAAACCGTGTGCGACTTATCCCAGGGAATGGGTATGCCCCAGTTAACATTCTTGCGGGAAAACGACACGTCGGTCAACCCTTCTTTTTCGTAAAAACTAACCATTTCATTTTTCCGTTTCAGCGGTAAAATTTCTAATTCATCTTTTTTAATTTTTTTAAGCAGCTCGGCCTGATATCTGGATAATTTAAAATTATAGCATTCCTCGCTGATTTTCTCCGGCCGCGTCAGATGATCCGGACATAAACCGTTAACTAAATCCCGCTCATTTTTGTACTGCTCGCAACCGCGGCAGTACCAGCCTTGGTATTTGCTTAAATAAATATCGCCTTGGTCATGCATATACCGCAGGGCTTTTTGCACGGCTTTTATATGGACTTGGTTCGTCGTCCTTAAAAAATTATTATTGGCGATATTTAATTCTTGCCAGGTTTTTATAAATTTAGCCGCGATTTGGTCCGCATATTTTTTCGGCTCTAATTTCAGAGTCTTGGCCTTAGTTTCAATATTAGCGCCATGCTCGTCCGTGCCGGTCAAAAAAAAAGTTTCCTCGCCGATTGAACCGTGCCAGCGCGCTAAAACATCAGCCGCCACGGTCGTATAAGTATGGCCGATATGCGGCACATCGTTAACATAATAAACCGGTGTTGTAATATAGAATTTTTTCATAGTTTTACTTCCCCACGATCACCACGAACTCGCCTTTTTGGTCGTTAGGGCTGGCTTTTATTTTTTCAATAATTTTACTGATCTCGCCGCGATAAACCGTTTCGTGCATTTTAGAAAGTTCGCGGCAGACCACGACTGAGGTTAAATCTACCCGCCTGCGCCTGCCTGCGCAGGCGGGCGAGCAGGTAGGTTTAAGCTCTATCCGGCCATTTTTATTAGCTTGCCTGTTTTCTTCGGCCGCTTTTTTTAATTCTTCCAGAAAACGCACTAACCGATGTTTTGATTCATAAATTACCGCCGGATAATCGCTGGCTAAAACGCGCCGAATGAAAGTCTGCCGGCCTTTTTTATGAGGCGGCCAACCCATAAAAATAAACTTATCCGTCGGCAGGCCGGAAATGGACAGCGCGGCAGTTACGGCCGACGGCCCGGGAACGGATTCAATTTGCACTGGCGATTCATTGGCGGCGCCGAATTTCTCAATCACCCGTTGAATCAATTTACCGCCCGGATCGGAAATCCCCGGCATGCCCGCGTCCGAAACCAACGCCAAATTTTTTCCGCTGGCCAGAAAATCAATTATTTTTTCCGTTTTATCTTCAGCCGAATGCTGATGATAAGAAATAGCCGGAGTTTTAATGTTATAATGCTTAAGCAATTTAGCCGTCACCCGCGTGTCTTCGCTTAAAATAAAATCAACCTCGCCTAAAACGCGCAGCGCTCTTAAAGAAATGTCTTCTAAATTGCCGATCGGCGTGCCGACGATGTATAGGGTGGACATATGAATTAATTTTCAATTTACAATTTTCAATTTACAAACAAATTCAGTCATTCATTGAAAATTGGAATTTGAAAATTGAAAATTCTTACATTATCTCTTCTTTCCTCTCCTTAACATATTTAGTCCATTCTTCGGCAATATCCACGAAAATCTTAAATGGCGCTTCAATGATAAAATCCAAGACGAAAACGAAAAAATTAAAGCGGGAAAACTTTTCGTTAAGCCATTTGCCGACTTCAATAATCGGCACATAGAAAAAATCCATGATAAAACTAAAAATATTTTCCCGCCTTTCCACGATATACATGGCGCGCGCCACTTTTCTAATGCGCAAGCTAAAAAAACTTACTAAAGTAAGAAAAAAGAGAAAAATCGTAATGCTGACAAAATTAAAATTAATTTTATCCAAAAAATAAATCACCAGCCCGAAAGTTATAAAAAAAGTGACAGCGTAAATTACGGCAAAAACGGCGTTAACGCCCCGGCCACGCCTTAACGGCTGCCTTAACACTATGGCCTCTTTGCGCTCTTTTTCTGTAAAAACGATTTCTTCAACGCCTTGAATAATTTTTAACGTATTGGCATCCGACGGCATCCTGGTAAAAAGCACTATAAAAAATAATAATAACGGCGGGAAAATTATGTTTATGGCTAAAGAATTATAATTTAAAGCTTCGCCCAGCCATAAAATAACCGGCCCTTCAAGCACAACCGCTAAAGCCATTTTGGTTAAAAATATATAAATAATGCTTCTGGCCGCGGCTCGGCGCAGTTTTACTTTGGCTTGCTGATACCTTTTTTGCGTGAATTTTTTAATTAAGCGGGGAAAGGCCTTGGGGTCGCTTTTAAAACCTTCATAAACTCCCACCGGATCGTCGCTGATAACATCGTTTAAAATCGTAAAGTAGACCGCGTAGCGATTAACGATCTTATTTAATTGCGCGGCCAGCGGATGATTTATTTGCGCGTCAATTTCAGATTTAATAACTTCCAGGCGATCAGCTAAATATTTTATCTCCGGCTGGCCGGCTTTAGTCCAGCCGGCATTATAATATTTAAGCAGTAAAAATTCCAGCATGTCATTGTCAAACTTCATGAAGACCCGATGGATGCTCAAGTATATCTGGATTTCCCGATCCGGCTTATAAACCGAATTCTCGGGCAAAGCGATGTGCTCGGACAATAATTCGTAAAGGCTGCCAATGGCGGTCTGCATGACCGGATTAAGATCTAATTTTTCTTCAATTTCCGCGGCCGCCAAAATAAAAATCCAGCGGCTAATTTTATTTCTAACTTTTTCAGTGGCGATTTCGGGTAAGCCCAAAAGTTTTAATGCCAAATATTTATCTATCACCGCGGCGATTTCACTAATTTTAGCTTCCGGCAATTTATTATTCGGCAGATAACCGGCCCTGATCAGTTCAACTAATAAATTTTTAGCTACTTCCTCGGCCTGAACGGTTTTTAACGAGCCTTCCAGCACAATCTGCCTTTTTAAATTTCTTAAAATGGAATTTTTTCTTAATAAGTATTCCTCTTTATAATCAACCGAGTTGCGGATTTTTTCATAATAAAAAGCCAGCCGGGAAATCAGCTCGGAAACTTTTATTTTTGGTTCATCGCTATCTTCTTCCGGCTTATTTTTCTCGCGGTAGATCACCTGAAATAATTTTTTAGCGTTCTCGTTGGGCGTAAAAATCACCTCTTCTTTTTTGGAAATAGTTGGATTTAAAGGCATAAAAATAGGTATTTACATAATACCATTTACCGCTTAAAAAATCAAGGCGGAAAAATTTCCCGCCTTGCTTATCGGCTATTTAAAAATTATTTTATAGCTTTAGATGTTTTTCAATTTCTCTTTTAAGCCACCAGGTTTTATAAGCCAGATAGAAAAATATATAGGCCACGATGATGATTAACAGCCCGATCACCAGCCTAAGAAAAAAATCAGTCCAAACAATTAAAACCGCGGCTATGACTAAGATTAGGCCGGACGCGACAAAATGAATAATCGCGCCGTTGATTTTGTGTTTAATCGTTTTAAACAAGTTTTGCATAAATTTTTTAATTAAAATTATTAACCATTTAATAACTAAATAGGACAATCGGGATTTTAACCCGAATAGCCGCCGTTTCTAATAGAAACCTCCTCCCCTTCTATAGCATTAAAGCGGCATTCTACCTTGAATCATTGCCCTATTTAATTATCAAAATATCTACAATTCCATCGCTGGAATAAAATAATTATCTTTATTAAAATTTTTAGTAATCACATAATGCTGCTTTAAATTTAAAGATTTTGACGCCTTTTCCAGTTCTTTTTCATCAGAAGCTATCCCACTTAATTTTACTTCAAGCGAGATAGCTTCATTTAAGATAAAGTCAATCTCTCTGCCGGTTCTTTTTTGATAATAGCATATTTTTCCATATTTTTTCAGATTATTAAAAACCGCGTTCTCAAAAAGAGAACCTCCAGAAATCTTGGAAAAAGCATTCAACAATCCATTGTCGCAAAGATAGATTTTTTTACTCCCACTCACCTCCCTGTCAACATTTCTTGAAAATGGAGAAATAAGATTGATAAAATAAGTGCCTTCTAAAAAAGCAAGATAAGAATAAATAGTTTCTCTTGACACGCCTAACTCTGAAGAAAGTTTACTTATTTCAACTTTTGAGCCAACGCGTTGCATCAAAAGAAGAATCAAGTCGCGAAACACGTTTATCTCCTTAAAATCGGCCAAAGATTTCACATCTTTTTCAAAATACGATTTAAAAATGTCATTAAGCTTTAATTTTTTATTTTCTTTTTCTTCTTCTAAAACTACTGCCGGAAAACCGCCGTATTCCAAATATTCATCGTAAAGTTTTTTTGTCTTTTCAAAGCTTATAACATTTTTATTCTTATCTTTGTCTGAAAAATCTTCATAAAATTCTTTTTTCTGATTCTTAAACACTAAAAATTCTTCAAAATCAAGCGGGAAAAGTTCAAAAATAAATTTTCTGCCAGAAAGCGATTCCGGAAAAAGATTTTTTAAATAAAAACTGCTTGAGCCAGTAAGAAAAAATTTAACGTCGTAATGATCATGAAGATACTTTATCGCTTTTACGGCTTCAGGCATGGCCTGAATTTCATCAAGAAAAATATACGCTTTGCTTTTTTGGTGTATGTCGTATTCTTTAAGATTTAATATTATATTGTTAAAGTCCTCTTCTTCAAAAATTCTTTGTTCCAGAGGATTTTCCATATCCAAAAACACTTTGTTATCGCTTTTTATCTCGTTAAAAATCATTCTATAAAGAGTAGTTTTGCCAACTCGCCTCATGCCAGTTAAAACAATAATTTCTTTACTCAAAAGCTGTTTTTTTAATATTTTTAGCAGTTTTCTCTGATAAATCATACTAATACCTTACATTTTTATATAAAATTTGTCAAGTAGCGACAGACATCTTTATTTTTTTGATAATTTTTAACCTTAATATTTAATTCTTGCGCAAAGACATAAACATGGCCAGGCTGGATAAAAACATAATAATAAAAGTTAGCCAGAGAAAAATTCGCGACAGCCGGCCGCTTTTATACTCGCCCATAATTTTTTTATCGCTGGCGATTTTATTGATTAAAAACAATAAAGGCACTGCCACCAAACCATTGATCACGGCCGTAAAAATCAAGGCCTTAATCGGGTCAATGCCCACATAATTTATCATTAAACCGATTAGCGTGGCCACGGTGATTACGCCGTAAAAACCATGCGCTTTTTTAAATTTTAAATTCAGGCCTTCGCGCCAGCTAAAAGCCTCGGACACGGCGTAAGAAGCCGAGGCTGACAGCACCGGCACGGATAAAAGCCCCAAGCCGACTATGCCAAAAGCAAAAATAACTTTGGCCCATAAGCCGGCATTGGGAAAAGTATTGACTAAAGGTTCAAGCGCCCGGGCCGCGTCAGCCGCTGATTGTATTTCAGTGATGCCGCCGCCGCGCAGAACGGTGCCGGCCACCACGATAATGCACCAGGCCGCGATTTGCGAAAACAACATGCCTAAAAAATTATCCAGCCTTAAATTACGGATAAATTTTTCGCTTAATTTGGGCCGGCCATGATTAAATAAATGATGGCTTTTTTCTTCTTCTATTTCTTCCGCGGCCTGCCAAAAAAACATATAAGGCGAAATGGTTGTGCCTAAAACCCCGACGATGATAAATAAAAAACTGAAACTGAATTCAACATGCGGCCTAAAAGTAGCCTTGGCTAATTCCGGCCAAGGCTGATCAATCAAAAAAACCGTCAGCGGATAAGCGATTAGAGATAAAGCGCACCATTTTAAAACCCGGGCATAAACTTTGTACGATAAAAAAATTTCTAAAATTAAAATCAGGGCCGTAAAAAATAAGGCTAAAATCGTAAAATTTAAAGGAATGATTAAGCGCGTAGCCTCGGCCATGGCGCCGATATCAGCGCCGATATTTATGGTGTTAGCGATTAAAATCAAACCGACGGCTAAAGCTAAAACTCTTTTGCTGTAATATTTTTTTATGGCCGCGGCCAGACCCTGTCCCGTAACCGCGCCGATGCGCGCGCAAGCTTCCTGCACCGCGGTGATTAGCGGCAGTATAAAAATCATGGTCCAGAGCTGGCCATAGCCGAATTTAGCGCCGGCCTGAGTATAGGTGGCGATGCCGGATGGATCGTCATCGGCCGCGCCGGTAATTACGCCCGGCCCAATAATCTTAAGAATCTTTTTGAATTTTTGCGTTAGACTCATACTTCTAATTATACTATATTTTTACGAATTAACGCAAAGAGACGACGAAAAAATAATTTTTTCGCCGTCTCAAAAAATTATCTATTACATTCCATCTTTACCCCCGCCCGGCCTTAGTCCGGTCGGTTTTAGTTAAATGCATCTTGCGCAAACGGATATTTTTTTGCGTCACTTCTAAATATTCGTCCGCTTTCATCAGGCCCAGGCCGCGCTCCAAAGTAATTTCATAAGGCGGTGTCAGCCTGATAGCTTCGTCCGAGCCGGAAGCGCGCATATTGGTTAACTGCTTACCCTTAATCGGATTGACATCAAGGTCATTGCCCTTGGCCACATTGCCGATGACCATACCTTCATAAACTTCGGTATTGGCGCCGATGTATAGCTGTCCGCGCTCTTGCAAATTCCATAATGAAAAAGCCAAAGCCTTGCCGCTCACCATGGAGACCATTGAGCCTAATTCGCTTTTAGAAATTTCACCGGCCCAGGGCCTAAAACCGGCCATCTGCGTGCTAATTATACCTTCGCCTTTAGTATCAACCATAAATTCATTACGATAGCCTAATAGTCCCCTTACCGGAATTTCAAAAACTAGCCTTAAACCAGCATGCTCCGGATTCATTTCTTTTATCAGCCCCTTTCTTTTAGCCATTTTTTCAATTACCGCGCCTGACATTTCTTGCGGCACGTCTATGGTTACTTCTTCAAACGGTTCAAGTTTAACGCCCTTGGCTTCTTTAATAATTACCGTAGGCTGGGAAACTTGCAGTTCAAAACCTTCGCGCCGCATGTTTTCCAGTAAAATGGCAATGTGCAATTCGCCGCGGCCATAAACTTTATAATAATCACCGGCGGAAAAATCGATCTTTAAGCCCACATTCACTTCCAATTCTTTCTCTAATCTCTCTTTTATCTGCCGGCTGGTAACGAATTTACCTTCACAACCGGCCAACGGAGAATTGTTCACTAAAAAATTAAGCGAGATAGTCGGCTGGTCAATTAAGATGGCTGGCAAAGCTGCCTGACTGGCGTCAGCGCAAATAGTTTCGCCGATATAAATATCTGGCAGGCCGGCAATCATAACAATATCTCCGGCTTGGGCCTCGCTAACTTCTTGCCGGCTTAAGCCGATAAAAGTGAATAGCTGGCTGATTTTTCCGCTTCTAATTTCTCCACTCGGCTTTTTAATTATGACACTATTACCAGTCTTAACCACGCCCTGATAAATCCGGCCGATGGCCAGCCGGCCGATAAAATTATCATAAGCTAAATTAAACGGCTGGATTTTTAAAGGCAGTTCAACCGCTTCAGCGGCCGACGCCGGTTTAACTTTTTCCAGTATCGCGTCTAAAAGCGGATTTAAATTATCGCTTTGGTCGGCTAAATTTCTTTTGGCTATACCTTGACGGGCAATGGCGTAGACCGTGGTAAAGTCTAATTGCTCATCGTTCGCTCCCAAATCTAAAAACAATTCATAAACTTTTTCCAAAGTCCAGTCAACCCGGGCCGCCGGCTTATCAATTTTATTTATTACCACGATCGGCTTTAAGCCCAATGCTAAAGATTTTTTTAAAACAAACTTAGTCTGCGGCATAGGCCCTTCTTGCGCGTCCACGACTAACAGCACCGAATCAATTGAACGTAAGACCCGCTCCACTTCCGAGCCAAAATCAGCATGCCCGGGCGTATCCACGATATTGATTTTCGTATTTTTGTAAATCACCGAAGTGTTTTTTGAATAAATCGTAATACCTCGCTCCAGCTCCAGAGCATTGGAGTCCATGCTGACGCCGGCCTGGCTCATGCCGGTCTGGCGCATTAAGCCGTCGGTTAAAGTGGTTTTGCCATGGTCAACATGGGCGATAATAGCGATATTTCTTATTTCCATAGAGTATAAATAAAAAAGTTCCTTGAAGCTGGGGAACTTTATTGCTTAATATATAACAAAATTTTAAAACAGTCAAATTATTTGCCTTAAACCTAATATTAGGATACTATAAAAACAGCTAATTATTATAAATTTACAGCCTTTATGAAAAAGCCAAAATACAAAAGAATTCTTCTAAAAATTTCCGGCGAAGCCATGAAGGGAAAACGCGACTATGGCATTGATCCGGAATATGTTTCTTATTTAGCCAAAGAAATAGAGTCGGCTCATAAAACCGGCGCGCAAATCGCCATTGTGGTGGGCGGCGGCAATATTTTCCGCGGCGTGGCCGGCTCTAAACATGGCATGGATCGAGCCACGGCCGATTACATGGGCATGCTGGCCACGATTTTTAACGCCATGGCTTTACAGGATGCTTTAGAAAGGCTGGGCATCACCACCCGCCTGCAAACTGCCATAGAAATGAAGCAAATCGCCGAGCCGTTCGCCCGGCGCAAGGCTTTACGGCACTTAGAAAAAGGCCGCCTGCTCATTTTAGGCGGCGGCACCGGCCTGCCTTTTATCACGACCGACACCACCGCGGCCATGCGCGGCCTTGAGCTGGGTTGCGCAGCGATTTTTAAAGCCACTAAAGTGGACGGCGTCTACGACGACGACCCGGCAGAAAACCCCAAAGCCAAAAAATTTACCACCTTAAGTCTTGACCACGCTTTTCAAAACGATAAAATCAAAGTCATGGACAAATCCGCTATCTCTCTCTGCCGCGCTAACAAAGTTCACATTATCGTTTTTAAACTTAACGAAAAAGGCAACTTTAAAAAAGCGGTTATGGGAGAAAAGGTCGGCACTACTATCTGCTAAAATAATTATTCAGTGGTAACGCCGTCAAACTTGGCTTGGTTAGCTTCAGCTTCGGCCTTAGTTTGGCGCGTGATGCCATCTTTATGGTTGGCCGGCGAATAGATAGTGTAGAGTTTAAGCTCGGCCGTGTCTGAAACATTAATAACATTATGCTTGGCTCCGGCCGGCACAACTATGGCCGAGCCATCGCCAACCTCATACTCATTATCATCAATAACGCACCTGCCCCGGCCCTGTTCAAAGCGAAAAAATTGATCATTTTCTTCGTGCGCTTCCAGACCAATTTCTTCTCCGGGCCTAAGCGACATCAGCACCAACTGGCTGTATTTTCCGGTGTAAAGCACTTGACGAAAATTATTGTTTTTTAAAGTGTCCTGCTCAATGTTTGAATTAAAGCCTTTCACCCCGTTAGAAATTTGATTTTTCATAATGCTATAAATTAAATATAAGTGTTAGAGTTAGATAAAGGTCGCCGGCCGGCGCAGCCGGACGGAAATAATTAACAATTAATTTTAAAAGTATGTCTAACGCTAACAGCTATATTGGAGTCGATCTCCACAAA
>JACPHD010000014.1 GCA_016188785.1 Parcubacteria group bacterium
GTGGAAATGGCGATAGAAACAGACGAACAAGAAGCAGAAAAATGGATAAATAATGAGATCAAGAAATTAGGATAGGTTTGAGAAATAATTTATGAAACCCGAATCAAAACAACCCCATAGCAAAGCAAGCTTGCAACGGGGCAGGCAAATTCTTGAACGCCGGAAAGAGATTTAACGGGAGCTCACGGATATGCTTAAAGAAACCGGGAGCGACTTTACTTTGGATCATGTCCGGGATGCCATTTATAACGAGGAAGACAATGATGATTAGAGCATCACAATAAAACTAAAGAATGACTATGAAAATCAACAACACCTTCAAACTTATCATCGCCATCATAGTTTCCGAGATGGCCGGTATCATTGGCTCGGTGTTTACCACCCCGTCCATCGCTGGTTGGTATGCAGGAATCGTGAAGCCGGCTCTTAATCCACCGGCATGGGTGTTCGGCCCGGTCTGGACGACGTTGTTCGCGCTTATGGGGGTGTCGGCGTGGTTGATATGGAAAAAACTGGATTCCGGCTCGGAGGCCGGAATGACAAAACGGGTGAAAATAGCCCTTGGCATATTCCTCGGTCAGCTGGTCTTGAACACGCTTTGGTCAATTATCTTTTTCGGTCTGCATAGCCCGGGCGGCGCGCTTATTGAGATCGCATTCCTCTGGCTCGCCATTTTGGCCACGATCATCGCTTTTGCAAAAATCTCAAAACCCGCCGCGTGGTTTCTCGTCCCGTACATCCTTTGGGTAAGTTTTGCCATATACTTGAATTACGCGATTTGGATGTTAAATTAATTAAATGGCCAATTTAAATAAAAATAAATTAAAAATCGCCGTGGCTATGTCCGGCGGGGTTGACTCGTCAGTAGCGGCTAAATTATTAAAAGACCAGGGTCATGAAGTCGCTGGCATTTTTTTGCATTTTTGGAAAGAAGCAGGGGAGACGGGGAATTTTGAAAACAAGTGTTGTTCGGCCCAGGCTTTATTAGACGCGCGGCGCGTAGCTGATAAAATCGGCATACCGCTATATACTTTAAATTTCGCTAAAATATTTAAAAAGCAAGTGGTGGATAATTTTTTAAGCGAATATAGCAAAGGCCGAACGCCCAACCCTTGCGTTATTTGCAATAAGCGGGTCAAGCTAGGCTATTTAATCAAGCAGGCGAAAAAATTAGGTTTTGCTTATGTGGCTTCGGGCCACTATGCCCGCCTGCGGCGGGAATTTCCAATTTCCAATTTCCAATTTCCAAAAAATGCAAAATACAAATTGCTAAAAGCCAAAGATAAAAATAAAGATCAGTCTTATTTTCTATATACTTTGAGCCAGGAAGAGCTGGCACATTTGCTTTTTCCTCTTGGCGATTATACTAAAAAACAGGTTAGGGAATTGGCCAAAAAATTCAAATTGCCGGTGGCGGAAAAGAAAGAAAGCCAGGAAATCTGCTTTATTCCGGGTAAAAGCCACAATGAATTTTTGCGCCGGCATTTAAAATTAAAGCCCGGAATAATTAAAATAACCCCCTTGATAAAGGGGGAAAGGGGGATTATCGGCGCTCATCAAGGCTTACCGCTTTATACTATCGGACAAAGAAAGGGCATCGGCATCGGCGGCGCCGGACCATATTACGCGGCTAAATTAGATTATAAAAAAAATATACTTTATGCGGTTAAAAATTATGATGATAAAATTTTGTACGGCCAGGAGCTTACGGCTAAAAATGTGAACTGGACGCGCGGCGTTGAACCTGACCGGCCTTTACCCTGCCAAGCGATTATCAGATACCGGCATCAGCCGGTAAAATGCGCGATCACAAAAATTTCTAAAAATAAATTTAAAGTTAAATTCAGCCAGCCGCAAAGAGCCATTACGCCGGGCCAAAGCGCGGTTTTCTGCCGCGGCCAGAAAATTTTAGGCGGCGGAATTATCTGCTGATACCTGTGGATAACTTTAGCCCTCATCATAAATTTCATCAGCTTTAAGAGATTCAATCTCCAAACCGGAGCTTGAATCTCTTATTTATTTTATCTTATATCAGCTATTTTTATAGTTTTTAAAAAAATTATAAAATCAGCACGGAAAGCGCTTGACAAAACTAAATAGCATGATATAGTGTAAATACATACTGATTTGGTAGGATATAAATTTCACTTTAACTAACTATTTATCGGCGTCAATCGTCGAATAATATATACTAAAAAATTATAATTAAAATTGTATGAAAAAAATTAAACTCTTAACAATTAGTTCTTTAGCCGCTCTATTAGCGGTGAACGTCGCGGCTTCGGCCGCCTCGTTTGATGACAACAGCTTAATCAGGGGCCGAGACGGTAAAATTTTTGTGGTCAGGCAAGGCCAAAAAGTCAAAGTTAACAGCTTAGATGAATTAAGAAGGAATTTTCGCGGCCGGGAAATCGTTAATGTGGACGATAATACATTAGCGCAAATTAGAACCTCTAACAGCGGCCGCGGCAGTATTAGAAAGGGCGACTTAATAAGAGGACGTGACCAAAGAATTTTTGAGGTAGAACATGGTGAACTCCGGCAAATTAGAGATTTAGTCGAACTGCGCCGCGAGCATGCCGGACAAGCCATTCACAACGTTAATGACGACACGCTTAGAGAATTTGAATTAAGGGGCCGAGACAATGAACCTGGCGAAGATATTCGCGGCAACGTGGATGAAAACGAAGTCAGGGGCCGAGACAACAGGGGCCGAGACAACAGGGGCCGAGACAACAGGGGCCGAGACAATGAACCTGACGAAGATATTCGCGGCAACGTGGATGAAAACGAAGTCAGGGGCCGAGACAACCATGCCGGTGAAGACAATCCGGCGCGCGTGGGCGATGACAACTTGCCCAGACACAGCGGTGTGGATAATGCTCCGGGCGGCCGAGGCGAAATCGGCGGCGGCAGAAACTCTAAGAAGTAATGATTGATCTGATCTTGAAATATTCAGAAATATAAAGCCGCTCGGCCACGAGCGGCTTTATTTAAAAAATTAAATTAAATATATGAACCCCGTTAGATTAAATAAATTTATCAGGGTTCCACCAAAAATATGATAAGCAAAATAAATTTAATACCCCGTAGAGAAAATAAATTATCTAATGGGGTGAACAAGACTAAAAAAATTATTAAGACAATTTCCACGGCGATTTTGATTTTCTCATTCATCGCCGCCGGATTAAATCTTCAGGTAAGTCCGGCTAAAGCGGCCCTAATGCCAGGCGGAGCCACTGGGCCGGTAAGTCCGGAAACCGGGTTGCCGAACTGGTATATGGATCAAAACGGATTAGTTTTAGAATTAATTGAATCTGCCGATGGATTTGGAATTGGAGCGCCCGTTGACCCGGATAATTCTTACTCGGTAGCCACCGGGCTTGGCGACGAAACTTTTTATTGGTCAACTGAAGCGGATGTTGCCGCAAACGGCATGAATATATTGGCCGTTTTGGCCATGGAAGCAAATTCAACGAGTTTAGGAGACGCGGCTGTATTCGGCCGAGTGCGATTTAAAATTAATGTTCCGGAGCCCGGCACCTATACAGTACGCTACCCATTTGGAGTAAATACATACGAGGTCGCGGAAATCGAGCCTGGACCTGAAATTTTTGATACATCTGACATTGGCTGTATTGGCAGTCCGGATCCAATTACCGGATTATCTTCTTGCAATCCGATTATTTCTCCAAACCCGGCGGGTAATTTTAGCGCCGCGCTTAATAGTTTAATCGGCCCGTTCTTAACTTGGGACACCTTTAACTTAGATCCGGCGCTTACTGATCCCGCGCTAATAAATCCGGCTTTTCCCGGAAAAAGATATGTTGGCAATCCGGCAGTCGCCCATCTTATTAAAGGAAGTCCTGTCAATCAAAACTTTCTTGAAATTACCGGTCCTGGAGGTATTGTCGCCAGAACCGACCTGTTTGCGGTAAGCGGACGACTTGCCGTTATTGACACAGTTGCTCCAGTGGTTGCGTCTGTAAGCCCGACAGAAATTATTGTTGACGCTTTAGGCAATGTCGCTCCGAATACTGTCGTGAGCGCGAACATTACCGATGACTTGGGAGTAAGAGCGGCTACCATTGATTTAAGCGCTCTTAGTAATGATTTCAGCGCGACCTTAAACGGCGCGCAAGAGGTTCCTGGCGCGGCAAGCGGAGCGACAGGAAGCGGCTCATTCATAATTGACACTGCCGCGAACACATTATCATTCAATCTAAATTATAGCGGTTTGGTTGGCGGCGCGGAAACAGCGGCGCATATTCACGGACCGGCCGCGGCAGGAATAAACGCCTTGCCTGTATTTACCTTGCCGCTCGGCGCGTCAAAGATGGGCGTATGGAATTATCCGGAAAATCTGGAAGCGGATATTTTAGCCGGAAATATGTATGTTAATATTCACACGACTTTATTTCCTAATGGCGAAATTCGCGGCCAGATATTAAGAACTCCGAACATCCAAAATATGATTAGAAATGCCGGCACAATAACCGACGGTACTTGGTCAATTATTATTCCGGGCTTGCCGGGGTTAGGAACATTCAATCTGCCAATTTTAACTCATGACGGCGCGAATATAGCTAACTTCAATTTCCAGTTGTCAGTTGTAAATCCCGCGCCAACAGCCAATCCCGATACCGCCAACATCGGAATAGGAGTAGGAGAATTCGCGGATATTGAAGTAATGTTAAACGATATTGACTCAAATGGAAATTTGCCATTATCTTTAGTGTCTGCGCAAAATGTTTCCGCGGGCACCGCGGTTATAGCGGCTGACAGACAGCATATCATTGTAACCGCTCCTACAATTGATTTTGAAGGAGTGATTACCGCGGAATATACAATAGCGGACAGTTTGGGCGTGACCGCGAACGGAAACATTACGGTAAATGTAACAAGAGACACCACCGCTCCGGTCATCGCCATTTTAGGAGATAACCCGGCTTCAGTTTCATTTGGCGCCACAAGCTATGTTGACGCGGGAGCGACAGCATTAGACGATTTTGACGGCAATGTTACCGCGAGAATTATTGCAACCGGTTTGCCTGTTGACACCAGAGGAGCCAGTCCTCAGACAATTACATACACAGTTTCCGACTCGGTGGGAAATACCGCTATAGCAACAAGAATAGTAAATATTGTTCCAGACACAATTGCTCCGGTTATTACTTTAAACGGA
Source organism: Parcubacteria group bacterium (assembly GCA_016188785.1). Classification (GTDB taxonomy): domain Bacteria; phylum Patescibacteriota; class Patescibacteriia; order Patescibacteriales; family GWC2-42-12; genus JACPHD01. Next base: position 5,186 of record JACPHD010000014.1, read on the forward strand.
GTGAGTCCTATGGCGGTAGAGATAGCGTCTGTTTTTACCGACCCGGGCGCGATCGCCGTGGACGATGTTGACGGCGCGGTCGCGGTCTCTGCGGTAAGCGCAGTGAACACTGCCGTCCTCGGAACTTACGCGGTTAATTATACCGCGAGCGACACTTCGGGAAACACGAGTGTTTTATCTCGCGCAGTAAATGTTGTGCCGGACGCAACTTCTCCGGTTATCACAATTTTGGGAAATAACCCGGCGACAGTATTGATAAACGCGGTTTATGCGGACGCCGGAGCAACAGCCCTAGACAATGTTGATGGAGTGGTGGCAGTACAAGCGACTAGCACAGTGAATACCGCTGTTATCGGAAACTACACTGTGACTTATACGGCGATTGATGCCGCTGGCAACATATCCACAACTACAAGAAATGTTAATGTTGCGGTTCCTGCTCCAGCCCCGGAACCAACTCCAGCGCCTGCAAATAATGGTGGCGGCGGAGGTGGATTTTTCTTACCGCCGGCACAGTTCCAAAACACGGTCATAGCTGCGGTCTACAGCCCGGAAGTTGAAAAGCAAATCAACCGCCAATTAGAGATTGAAAAACAAGCTAAAAATCAGGGTCAGGTTTTAGGTGAAAAAATTGAATTCAGACAAGCGCAAATTAGAGAGATAGAAAACGAAGCTGAACTGGTTCACGCCAAAGATTTAAGTTCACTCTTATTAAATATCTACGCGGCTAGACAGCAGGCTAAAGAAACCGAAGTAAAAATTAAATTCACGGCCAAGTTAAAAGCCAATCTAAAAGGCTTAAGCCAGGATGATGAATCAGCTATTACCAATTTCATAACCTACGGCACGGCCAACACTAAAAAATTAGGCCAAGGCGAACGCACCGGCGTATTAGATTCTTATAAAGCGGCTTACGGCAAACTGCCGACCACCAAATCAGAATGGCAGGATGCCTTAAAAATCGCGGTCGGAAGATTCCCGGGTCAAGTGAGCGCTCAAGCCGAAACCAGAGCCAAAGTTGAATTCAAGAAAATTTATTTAAGAGAAGCTAACCTTAATAATGAAAAAGATAAAGCGGCCGTCAATGTCATGGCTTATGGCCTGCGTCCGGACAAAAGAAATACCAATTCGGAAAAAGCCGCCATCAATAGCTTTAAGGCTATCTTTAAGAAAGCGCCAACTCTGGCTACTGATTGGGATAAAGTAAGAGCCATCGCTTATTCCGGAGCCAAAAAGTAAGAATAAAATCTAAGTCTAACAAAAACTTGACCGGCAACCGCCGGTCAAGTTTTTAAATTTGCCAAAATTCAGCTTATTTTATATACTAATTTCATGTAATACTGTCATTATAACAGACTGTCTAAAAACTACCGTCATTCCTGCGAAAGCAGGAATCCAGAAAAAATGTTCGTGGAATTTCTGGATCCCTGCCCGCCCGAACGACACCCGCCAGAACGGCTTTGTCGGGCTGGCAGTCGGGCAGGCCTACGCAGGGATGACGAAGGCAAAATATGACCGCAAAAGAATTAAGACAAAAATATTTGGATTTTTTTAAAGCTAAGGGACACGCCATTATCCCGAGCGCTTCTTTAATTCCGGATAATGACCCCACGGTTTTATTTACTACTGCCGGCATGCACCCGCTAGTGCCTTATTTAATGGGCCAAAAACATCCTGGCGGTGAACGGATCGCCAGCGCCCAGAAATGCGTGCGCACCGGCGACATTGACGAAGTCGGAGACGCCACGCACCATACTTTTTTTGAAATGCTTGGTAACTGGTCGCTGGGCGATTATTTTAAAGAATCAGCCATTAAAATGAGTTGGGAATTTTTGACTTCGCGCGAATGGCTTAATCTTGATAAAAACCGGCTGGCAATTTCAGTTTTTGCCGGCGACGAGGACGCGCCCTTTGATCAGGAGGCGTTTGCTATTTGGAAAAGTCTAGGCGTACCAGAGAAAAAAATCGCCAAACTGCCGAAAAAAAATAATTGGTGGGGGCCGGCCGGCTTAACCGGTCCCTGCGGCCCGGACACGGAAATGTTTTATTGGACAGGCGACGAGAAAGAAACGCCGGACAGCTTCAACGACGACCCCGCAAATGCGGGGTGGGTGGAAATTTGGAACGATGTTTTTATGCAATACAATAAAACCGCTAATGGCAAATATGAATTGCTAAAACAAAAAAACGTTGACACCGGCATGGGTCTGGAAAGAATTTTAGCGGTCATGAACGGTTTTGGCGATAACTACAAAACTGATTTATTCAAAAATTTAATTTTTAAGATAGAAAATTTATCCGGCAAGACTTATGATGATTCGCCGGCCATAACCAAAGCTATGCGCGTTATCGCCGATCATCTTAAAGCCGCAACTTTTATTATGGGCGATGATAAGGGAGTAGCGCCGTCTAACTTGAGCCAAGGCTATGTGGTGCGCCGCTTAATCAGGCGCGCCATCAGATATGGCCGCCAATTAGACATCAAAGAACAATCATGGACCAAAGAAATCGCTAAAATCGTGGCGCATGATTATACTGAAGCTTATCCGGAACTGCAAAAAAATATAAATTGGGTGATTGAGCAATTTAATGAAGAAGAAATTAAATTTAAAAAAACTTTAGAACAAGGCTTGAGAGAATTTGAAAAATTAAAACCAAAATTTTCTACTATTCCCGTTGATTCTCTTTCTCCAAAATCTGGATTGATAGAATATGGTTTAAGTGGTGATGATTTATTTAATCTTTATGCGACATACGGCTTTCCAATAGAATTAAGCCTTGAAGAAATAAAAAAAATATATAGTAATTTTAATGCTGAAAAGGGTATTACAATTCCAATTGTAGAATTAACGAAAGATGACGAAGAAAGGTTGCTTCATCAATTTTATGAATCCTTAAAAAAACATCAAGAACTTTCCCGCACGGCTTCAGCCGGTATGTTTAAAGGCGGTTTAGCCGACGCGAGCGTTGCCACGGTTAAATATCATACAGCCGCGCACCTGCTTTTAGCCGCTTTAAGAAAAGTGCTGGGCGATCAGGTTGTTCAAAAAGGCAGTAATATCACGGCTGAGCGCCTGCGCTTTGATTTCGCGCATAAAGAAAAAATGACTGACCAAGAAAAAAAGCAAGTTGAAGATTTGGTAAATCAGGCCATCAAGCAAAATCTATCCGTAGCTTGCGAAGAGCTGGCGCTGGCAGACGCTAAAGCTAAAGGCGCCATAGGGGTTTTTGCAGCCAAATACGGCCAGCGGGTAAAAGTTTATACCATCGGCGATTCTTCGGCAAGCTCAGAATTTCCTTTCAGTCGGGAAATTTGTGGCGGCCCGCATGTTGAAACAACCGGTGTTTTAGGCAATTTTAAAATTTTAAAAGAAGAAAGTTCATCGGCTGGCATACGGAGAATTAAGGCAATTTTAGAATAAACAGATTAGCCCTTGACATCTGCCGCGATAAACTATATAATTATTTAGTAAATCAAAGTTTTGGCATCTCGCTTGAAGCGAGTAATTTTTTGCCAAAGCTATTTTTGTTTTAACTAACATAAGTAATGCCAGAACAAAATAATCTGCCTGCGCAGACAGGCAAAACAATCAGCTCTAAAGATTTTATTGAAATGCAGGGCGAAGTCCAAGAATGCATGCCGGCCGCCAGCTTTAAGGTCATCTTGGAAAACGGCCATGAAATTTTAACGCATCTGTCCGGTAAAATGAGAATGAATAAAATCAGGCTTTTGCCCGGCGATAAGGTAAAAGTACAAATTAGCCCCTATGATTTAACCAAGGGCCGGATAACTTACAGGCTATAATATGAAAGTAAGAAGCAGCGTCAAAAAAATTTGCAAAGATTGTAAAATAATCAGGCGCCACGGCCGGGTCTGCGTAATCTGTAAAACTCCAAAACATAAGCAAAGGCAAGGCTGAAGAAATTTAAGATTTATAATTTTCGATTTTTGATTTAATTATTAAATCGCGAATCGAAAATCTTAAATTTAAAATAACTACATGGCTATAAGAATAGCAGGCGTAACCATACCCAATGAAAAAAGAGTTGAAATCGCTTTAACTTATATTTACGGCATTGGCAAACCAAAATCCCAGGCCATTTTAAAATTGGCTGAAATTAATCCTGATATTAGAGTTAAAGATTTAACCGATGAGCAAGCCAATCAATTAAGGGGCTTGATTGAAAAGCAGAATAAAGTTGAAGGCGACTTAAAGCGCGAAATTTTTGCCAATATAAAAAGATTAAAAGAAATAAACAGCTACCGCGGCTCAAGGCATGCCAAAGGCTTGCCGACCCGGGGTCAGCGCACTAAAACCAATAACCGGACGGTTCGCGGCAATGTTAGAAAAACCGCGACTTCGGGTAAAAAACCGGCCGCGCAAAAAACGTAAGAATACGAATTACGAATCCTTTACAAATTTACGAATAAATACAATTCAACACTATTACCGATATTAAATGTTTTACTTTAATAATTTGTAAATTTGTATTAAATTTGTAATTCGTATCCTATTATTCGTAAATTCGTAACAAATTTGTAATTCGTATACATATGCCAGACGAAATAAAACAAGAAATAAATAACACCGGCAATCCTTTAAATATGGCCGAAGAACTGCCGGAAGAAATCAAAAAAAAACTGGAAAAAAGCAAAGAAGACAAAAAGACCAGCAAGAAAAAAGGGCGAAGAAAAAAAACCGACAAAAAAGTTCCGCTAGGCGTAGCTCATGTTAAAGCGACTTATAACAACACTATCGTCAGCTTGGCCGATTTAAGCGGCAATGTCATGGCCTGGGCTTCGGCTGGCCTGGCCGGCTTTAAGGGGCCGAAAAAATCCACGCCTTACGCCGCCCAAATAATTACCAGAATTGCGGTGGAAAAAGCCAAAAAATTCGGTTTAAGCGAAGTAAGCGTCATGGTAAAAGGCGTAGGCACCGGCCGCGAATCAGCCATCAGAGCTTTAAACGCCAATGGCCTGATTATCACTTCAATTAAAGACATTACGCCCATACCGCATAACGGTTGCCGGCCCAAAAAACCAAGAAGAGTCTAAGCTGGATACGAATTTACGAATACCAAATAAAGCATTGTAAAATAATATTCGTAAATTTGTAACAGATTTGTAATTTGTATACATAATAATATATGTCAAAATACCTAGGACCAAAATGCAAATTATGCCGCCGGGAAGGCGAAAAATTGATGCTAAAAGGCGAGCGATGCAATACCGGCAAATGCGCGATAGTTAAAAGAAACTATCCGCCGGGTTTGCATGGCCCGAAAGGACGAACCAGACAAAGCGGTTATAATATGCAATTAAGAGAAAAACAGAAAGCCAAAAGAATTTATAATTTAATGGAAAAACAATTTAGTTTAAGTTTCTCAAAAGCCATTAAGCAAAAAGGCGAGGCCGGTGAAAATTTAATGAAAATATTAGAAACCAGACTGGACAACGTTATTTATCGCCTGGGCTTTGCTCCTTCCAGGGCAGAGGCTAGAGTTTTAATCAACCACGGCCATTTTAAAATTAATGATTTTAAAGTTAACATACCCTCATTTAACGTAAAAACCGGCGATATTATAAAAATCAAGCAATCAAGCCGTAACAGCCAGCAATTTAACAGCCTGCCGGAAAAACTTAAAAAAATAGACATACCCGGCTGGCTTAATCTTGACCTTAAAGATTTAAGCGCCAAGGTTTTACATCAGCCGGCCAAAGAAAATTTTGAAGCAAAAATCAATAGCCAGGTAATCGTTGAATTCTACTCTAAATAATCCAAATAACCCACAAATCTACAAATTTGCTACGAATAATACAAATATAATAAACTATTTTTAGTATTCGTAAATTTGTAGCGGATTTGTAGATTTGTGGGAGAAAAAATATATTAAATAAAAATTTAAATAAGAATTATATGGAAAAAATCGCCTTGCCTCAAAAAATAGAATTTATTGAAGGCGCGTCAGCCAGCCACAAGCAAGTTATCATTGAGCCCTGCTATCCGGGCTATGGCGCCACGATTGGCAATGCTTTAAGGCGCGTCTTATTATCTTCTTTGCCCGGAGCCGCCGCTATCGGCGTAAAAATTAAAGGCGCTGATCATGAATTTATGACCCTGCCCCATGTCAAAGAAGATGTTTTAGAACTGATTTTAAATTTAAAAAAACTCCGTTTAAAAGTTTTCAGCGATGAAGTAGTAAAACTTGAACTTGACGCCAGGGGAGAAAAAGAAGTCAAGGCCGCTGATATAAAAAAGAACAGCCTGGTTGAAGTGGCTAATCCTAACTTAGTTTTAGGCCATATCACCGACATGGCCGGCAGCTTAAGCATGGAAATTTCCGTTGCCCAGGGCGCCGGCTATATTACGGTTGAGAGCCGTGAAAGCGCTAAAAACGAAATCGGCTATATTGAAATGGATTCAATTTTCTCTCCGGTTTTGTCGGTTGGCGTAAATATTGAAAACGTCCGCGTCGGCAAGATGACTAACTGGGACAAATTGATTTTGGACCTGACGACCGACGGCACGATCACGCCGGAAGCCGCTTTTCAGGAAGCAGTTGATATTTTAATAAATCAATTTAACGCCTTAGTGGAAAAAACCGACAAAGAAGAGGCGGCTGAAATTAAAAAAACAGCTAAAGCCGAAATAGAGCCGGCGACTGAAGCAGCGGTTGAAGATAAAAAATCTAAAAAAAGAGGCCGGCCGAAAAAACACGAATAATATGAGGCACAGAGTGAAGGGGAAAAAACTTGACAGAAAAAAAGAACCAAGAGAGGCGATGTTAAAAAATTTAGCCGCCAGCATTATTATTTATGAAAAAGTTAAAACTACCGAGGCTAAGGCCAAAGCGGTCAGGCCGATTTGTGAAAAAATTATTACCGCCTCAATCAAGGGCGATTTAACCGGCCGCCGGGAATTAATCAGGCGATTGCCTCAGCCAATGGCGGTAAAAAAAGCCATGGAAATTTTAGCGCTTAGATATAAAGACCGGCGCGGCGGTTATTTAAGAATTATTAAACTAACTAGAAGGCTTGGCGATAACGCGGCTATGGCGCAAATTGAATTAGTCTAAAATAATTCATAACTTACGCAATTAAAAAATTCAGCTGGATATTAAAACTAATTAACTTATTTAGTCATTATCACCCCACAAATCTACAAATTTACTACAAATATACAAATTCTATTCGTAATATTCGTAGCTGATTTGTAGATTTGTGGGAAGCTAAGAGTGTTAAACTACTGAATTTAATTTATATGTTTAAAATTGAAAGAAAACTTCATAAAATTGATGCCGCGGATAAAGCCGTGGGCCGGCTAGCCACGCAAATCGCCCTGATTTTGCGCGGCAAGAATAAAGTTGAATATTTGCCTCATTTAGATATGGGCGATATGGTACAGGTTGTAAATATAACCAAACTTAAATTCAGCGGCAAAAAAATGGAACAAAAAAAATACCATAAATATTCCGGTTATCCGGGCGGCCTGAAAACTAAAAAGATAGCCGATTTAAAACCGGCCGATATTTTAAAAAGAGCGGTTAGAGACATGCTGCCGCCGACCAAGCACCGAGTGAACATGCTAAAAAGACTAATTATTAATGACTAACACATACTATGGCTGATGAGAAAAAAAAATTAACTAAAGCTGAGCCGGCAAAATTTAAGGGCAGATTTACTAAAGCCATCGGCCGTAGGAAAACCGCCACGGCGCGAGTCAGGCTTTACCAAGGCGATGGCTTGATTATGATTAACGGAACCGAGGCTGGAAAATATTTCACGGAAGAAGAGCTATTGGCAATTATCAATCAGCCATTAAAATCAGCCGGCCTGCTTAAAGATTTTAATCTATCAATCAATATCGCCGGCGGCGGTAAAAAAGGCCAGGCCGAGGCCGTCCGGCACGGCATCGCCCGCGCCCTCTTACTGATTAACCCGGAATTAAGGGCCTCATTTAAAGTTAAAGGTTGGATTACTCGCGACGCGCGCAAAAAAGAAAGAAAAAAACCAGGCCTAAAAAAAGCCCGCCGCGCGCCGCAGTGGGCCAAGAGATAAATTTATTGTAAGATTAGATTATTTATAATATTATTTCGGTATTTTTAATAAACTATATTCACAAAAATATTTTATTATGATATTATGACAATAGAATGAATAAATAACTATAAAATATATGAGTTATAATTCAACGTTTTTATTTGCTCGTCCATCTTTCGTTGAGGGCATGGCAAGAGTAATAGATTTAGGTTCCACGATGCAAATATATAATAGTAGCAAAAGCGAAAAAGAAGCTGACGTTAAGGCTCTTAAAAAAGATTGGGAAGCGGTTGGGGAAGATGTTGCATATGCAATAAAAGAATATGAGCGAAAAAAATGAACTACAAAAAAATAATAAAACGTTAATTCGCCACGAAGAAATTATGTTTGCTGGCCCATTGCCTCATCCTCAACTGTTGAAAGGATATAATGATATTGTTCCAGGCGCTGCCAAAATTATAATTGATATGGCTGAAAAACAATCCTCACACAGGCAAGAGTTGGAAAAAAAAGTTATTAATTCTGATATTAATAATTCAAAATTAGGTTTGATATTTGGATTTATTATAGGAATAGTTGGAATTACTGCTGGAGCAATAATTATCGCAATCGGACAAATAGTGGCTGGCTCTGTAATAAGCGGAGCGACATTAGTAGGTTTAGTGGGAACATTTGTTTATGGTTCGCAAAATAGGAAAAAAGAAAGAGACGAAAAAAGCAAATAACTTAAACTTTTTTATTAATAAAACCCGGCATAATTCGGGGTTTTATTATTTTACGGCTTATGTTAAGATAAAAATATGCCTGTATATTATCATTTTTTATCTTCCAAGTGGGCAATCGAAGATCTTAAAAAACAGAGAATTAAAGTTGGTATAATAAAGGAATTAAATGATCCATTTGAATTGTTACCATATTTGAGATATAAAGATAAAGAAAAAATAAAAAAATATTATAAATGTAGAAAAAAAATTTCAAAAAAGTATGGTTTTTTATTTTTTTCTCAAACATGGGAAGAGCCTCTCCTGTGGAGTCATTATGCGGATAAGCATAAAGGAATAGCAATTGGTTTTGAAATTCTAAAAGAGAGGATATTTAGAGTAGGTTATAATAATGATTTAAGAATAAAATTTGAATTAACAAATAATGATGAAAAAAATCAAAATTTATTTTTAGAGTTGGCTAAAATAAATATGCAAAATGGTCATATGAAGAAGAATATCGCATGATGGTAGACCTTGAAACAGAATGTATAAAGGAGAATGGTATTTATTATTTTAAATTTCAGGAATGTTTAAAAGTAAAAGATATTCGTTTGGGGTGTCAATTTAATAAAAAAGATTGGCCAACGATGCAAGAATTAGCAAAAAAATTAAATTATGAGCTAATAGCGACCAGACAAGGTTGGGAAGATTACAAAATACATTTCTGTGGAACTAAAAATAAAGAGTTGCGAAAAAATTATGAGTAACTATTTAGTCGAAATTGACGGCCTGCTCTTGCGGCTAAATGAGGACCAGTTAAGAATAATCAACCGCAAAATAGTGGAAAGATTAAAATTAATTAATCGCGCTAAGAGCACAGTAAGTTTAGCGCGTTTTAATCTTGGCGATCGCGCATATTTTCTTTATAACGGCCGCAAAATGCCAGGCGCTATTATTAGGTTAAACCAAAAAACAGCAACTTTGCGGCTTGATGACGGCAAAGAATGGCTGGTAGCGCCCGGACTATTAACTAAAATTATTGAACAATAATTTTTTTGTTTATGCTCCCAAAATTCGACTTCAACAAAATAAAATTTGCCACCGACTCGACGACTTTTGAAAAGGCGGTAGATTTGTATGAGCACAGAAAAGTGAAAAATTTTAGAGAGGGCATTGGCGCGTATTCGGCTATTGTTGAAGGTGGTAAAAATTATAATGTTTCAATTGAAGCGCGTCGTTTCGGTTTAGGGCATTGCGATTGTTATCTGGGGCAGAATAATTATCTCTGCAAACATATCGTAGCATTGTCAATTTACGCGGCGCTAGGCGGTAAACCGATTATGCCGGAAGATAAAAAATTAAACAGCGAGACGCAATGTAGCGGACGATTGGGTGAATTATCAAAAATAGAATTAGCTGAAATAAAAAAATCAATCAGTAGCGCTATTAAATATATAAAACCATATAACGGCCCATCGCGAATTTGGTTTGATTATCAGGCTTCTTTATCGGAAGGCTGTAATCGCTTGTCGGCGATAGTTTCTAGTTTGCCAGTGAGCGAGCAAACCGCCGGACTGATTATTAAAATGCTTTTGCGCCTTGATAAAAAGCTTTGTTCGGGCGGAGTAGATGATTCAGATGGCGCGGTTGGCGGATTCATGCGGGGATGTGTTGAAGTTCTTGGAGATTTTGTTAAACTTAACAAGAAATGCGTTAATACTTTTGAGCTATTATGCGAACAATCAACTTGCTTCGGCTGGGAAGAACCATTAGTGAGAATGTTTGATGAATTATGTTAAAATAAAAACATGACTGAAAAAATTAACAATATCGCGAAAAACACTTCTTATTTTACTTTAGCTTTAGTATTGCAGAAAATAATTTCCCTGACTTATTTTGTTTTGCTGGCGCGCGCCATCGGTCCGGCCGATTTAGGTAAATACTATTTTGCCATTTCTTTTACTTCCATTTTTGGAATTTTTATAGATATCGGCCAGTCCAACGTTTTAACGCGGGAAGTGGCTAAACAGCCGGACAATGCCGCCAGGCTTTTTAGTTCGGTTTTTTTAATGAAACTGCCCTTAGCCTTACTGGCAATTTTGGCGGCCTTCAGCCTGATAAATTTTTCCTCTTATCCGGAAATTACCCGCCAGCTGGTTTATCTTTCTATGCTATGCATGGCGCTGGACTCTTTTACCTTGACTTTTTTCGCGGTCAGCCGCGGTTTTCATAATTTAAAATACGAAAGTATCTCGGCGGTTATTTTTCAGCTGATCGTTTTTATCGTAGTAGCAGCCGCTTTAAAGTTTAAGCTGGGTCTGGCTTGGCTAATGATGTCTTTAGTTTTAGCCAGCCTGTATAATTTTATTTTTTCCTTTTATATTTTAAGAAAGAACTGGGGCATTAAAATTAACTGGCGGCCGGATAAAATTTTAATTAAAAGCATTTTACTCGTATCCTTGCCTTTCGCCGTCTACGCGATTTTTCAGCGGGCCTATCTGTATCTTGATTCGGTCCTGCTGTCGCTTCTCTCGGGCGATCAGCAGGTCGGCATATATCAAATTCCTTTTAAAATTATTTTTGCTTTGCAATTTTTGCCCTTGGCTTTCGTGGCTTCGCTTTTCCCGGCCATAAGTTCTTACTGGCAAAATAACCGCGAGCAACTAGCCATCACCTTTGAACGCGCCATGAATTATCTAATCATTATTTCCTTGCCGGTTTCGGTCGGCGGCGCGATTTTAGCCGATAAAATAATGGTAATTTTCAAAAGCGGCTTTAATGAGGCGATTTTGCCTTTGCAAATTACCATGGCCGCGGTTATTTTTATGTTTTTAAATTTTCCCGTGGGTTCGCTCTTAAACGGCTGCGACCGGCAAAAAACCAACACGGTTAATATGGGTATTACTTTGGCGGTTAGCGTGATTCTAAATTTGATTTTAATACCGCGCTATCAGGCGGCCGGCGCCAGCTTAACGGTTTTATTGACTAATTTACTAATGTTTATCTTGGGCCTGTCGGTTGTGCCGCGAATCACTAAATATGACTATAAAAAAATAATCGTTATGCTGATAAAATCAATCTTGGCGGTGGCCATAATGGGCGCGGTTGGTTATTATTTAAAAAACCAAGTGAATCTTATTTTAACGATTATCTTGGCCGGCGCCAGCTATTTTATGGCTCTATACATATTTAAAGGCTTTAGTAAGGCCGATATGGTAAGTATTGTTAAGTCGTTTAGTAAAAATAAATCCAGCACCTTCACCGTAAGGCATTAAGTTGCCTGCCTGCGCAGACAAGTTATCACTGTGCCAAGAACGCATGGTATTTTGGAAGGTGCTGGATAAAATATAAATATACTACTTGTCATTGCGGGCTCCCGCCCGTTTCGCAAGCGAAGCGTTGCGGGCGGGTGACCCGCAATCCAGAAACTTGTTCTAAGCGCAAAATTCTGGATTCCGGCTCGCCTTCGGCTTAAAGGCCGGAATGACAAAGCAAGATTCATGAAAACTCTATTATTCACTCTTGAATACCCGCCTTTTCACGGCGGCGTGGCTAATTATTACGGTAATTTAGTCAAATATTGGCCCGAGCCAGATTACATTTCAGTTCTGCATAATAACAACGGCCGCCTAATTAACAATAAACTGCCGCTATTAAAGTGGCTGCCGGCTTATTTTGCCTTGCGCCGAAAAATAAAACAGGAAAAAATCGGACATGTTTTAGCCGGCCAGATATTGCCTTTAGGCACAGTTTCTTTAATTTACCGCAAATTTTATAAAACAAAATATTCAGTGATTTTACATGGTCTGGATTTGGCTTATGCTTTGAAACAGCCGAGAAAAAAATGGCTAACCGGCAAAATTTTAAAAAATTCAAAAAAAATTATCTGTACCAATAGCTATGTGGCTAAACTGGCACGGCAGACTTTTCCGGAAATTGGACCGAAAATCGCCGTCATTAACCCGGGCGTGGACAACAATTTTCAATTTTCAATTTTCAATTTTCAATTAAGGAAAAAATATAATTTAGAAAATAAAATAGTCCTGCTTTCAGTAGGACGGCTGGTTAAGCGCAAAGGCTTTGATATGGTTATAGAAGCCATGCCGAAAGTTCTGCCAGAAGCGCCTAATTTAATTTATGTGATAATCGGCGACGGCGAAGAAATTGAAAATTGTAAATTGAAAATTGAAAATTTTGGATTAAATGGTAAAGTTATTTTTATACAAAAGGCTGATGATAACGAAAGGAATGTCTGGTATGCTGCCAGTGACATTTTTATTATGCCAGCGCGCGAAATCAACGGCGATTTTGAAGGGTTTGGCCTGGTTTATCTGGAAGCTAACGCCGCCGGCAAGCCGGTCATAGCCGGTAATAGCGGCGGTGTCGGCGACGCGGTCATAGACGGTTTAAACGGTTTATTGGTTGACCCTCTGAATACGGCTGAAATCGCTTCGGCTATTATTAAATTAGCGCAAAATCCAGCTTTAAGGCAAAAATTAGGCGAGCAGGGAAGGGCGCGCGCGCTTAAAGAATTTAATTGGCCGAAACAGATTGATAAGATGTATAAGATTATAAATTTATAATTTCTAATTAACCCAATTTCTAAAATTACAAATAACAAATTCCAAACAATATCAAAATTCTAATTCACCAATATCTAAAATAAATATATCGTTTAGGCTTTGTTATTTTGAATTTGTTTGTGATTTGGCGTTTGTGATTTGGAA
>JACPHD010000013.1 GCA_016188785.1 Parcubacteria group bacterium
ACAGGCTTGTTGAAAAATTTCCAAATTATTTCTTAACTTTTCCAGCTCTTTTTTATAAACTCCGGAGCTTATCGTGGCCCTGGTGCCGATGACGCCCAATTTACGAGCGCGACTTAATTTTACGGCTGCTTCCACCAGCGGCACCACCACGCCAAGCACGCGTTTATCAGGATAATAAGCCGGTAAATACTCTTGCTGCACCATCCTTAAGGCTCTGGCCGAAGCCGTATGGCAGGCGATAACTATCACTTCGCAATCCTGCTTAAATAAAAAATCCACGGCTTGGCCAGTATAATCATATAACACCTGATCCGATTTATTACCGTATGGCGCGCGCGCGTTATCGCCCAAATAAATATAATCATAAGCCGGCAAAACTCTTAAAAACTCTTTTAACACCGTTAAACCGCCAAAACCTGAATCAAAAACCCCTATACTCATAATTTCCAATTTCTAATTTCCAATTTCTAAACAATGCTTTAATGTTTCAATTTCTTAATTGAAAATTAAGTTATTGAAAATTGTTTGAAAATTGAAAATTGAAAATTTTTTATTTTTTTATAACTCTCACAAATCCCCTCTTGCCTTTTTGCAATAACACGCCATCGGCAGTAATCTCAACTATTTTATTTATATCTTTAATAACCTGCCCATTAACTTTCGCCCCGCCTTGCTCAATTAGTCTCCGCGCCTCGCCTTTACTAGCCGCCAATTTAACCTCCACCAACAAATCAACTAATTTCCAATTTGTAATTTGTAATTTGTAATTTGTAATTTCCTCCGGCGCTTCCTTCTTTTGCACCGTCTTCACGAAATACTGCTCGGCCGCTTTAGCCTTTTTCTCGCCATGATAAATTTTAATAATTTCATAAGCCAAACGCATTTTCAAATCGCGGGGATTAACTTCGCCGCCAGCCAAATCACTTTTAATTTTAGAAATTTCTTGCTCCAGCAGATCAGTGCCTAAAGAAAAATATCTGACAATCAAATTATCGGTTAAAGACATAATCTGACCGTACATCTCTGCCGGCTTTTCCGTTAAAGCGATATAATTATTAAGGCTCTTACTCATTTTATCGCCGCCGGCCAGACCCTCTAAAAGCGGGCAAGTAACTATCTCCTGCGGCTCTTGGCCGTATCGCTTCTGCAACTGCCGGCCCATCAGCAGGTTAAATTTCTGATCCGTGCCGCCTAACTCTACGTCGGCCTTAAGCGCTACCGAATCATAGCCCTGCATCATCGGATATAAAAATTCCTGCAGGCTTAAATCCTGATCGTTTTTTATTCTTTCCTTAAAATCCGCCCTCTGCGCCATCTGGGCATACGTGATTTTTGAAGCTAGCCTAATCAACTCCTGAAAATTTAATTTATCCAGCCACTCTGAATTATATCTAATTTCAACTTTCTTCATATCCAAAATTAACCCGGCCTGTTTAGCGTAACTTTTCATATTAGCCTTTATTTCTTTTTCGGTCATGGGTTTTCTGGCCCGCGACCGGCCGGTCGGGTCGCCGATTTTTGCCGTAAAATCACCGATTAAAAAAATAACCTGATGGCCTAAATCCTGAAAATCTTTAAGTTTGCGCAAAACCACGGCGTGGCCTAAATGCAAAACCGAGCCGGTCGGATCAATGCCTAATTTTATTCTTAACTTTTTCCCCGACTCCAGCCGTTTTGTTAAATTCTCTTTAATCAAAACTTCATCCACCCCGCGCGTCAAGACTTCCTCAATTTTATTTTTGTCAGTAATAATTTTTGTCATAATGATATTTTTTAACTTAATGAAGAACAGAGCGGCCGAGGCTGAAGGCCTTGAGCCACCTTGTCTTTATTTTGAGTTTTTTGTTGAAATAAAGTAGGACAGCTATCATGCTTTTTAATCCTGTTTATTATCACTTTGTAATAATCTTTGTTTATTTCAAATCCGATATATTGTCTGTCATTTTTTAAACAAGCGATAGCGGTTGTTCCTGTTCCCATAAATGGATCAAAAACTACGCCATTTTTTGGACAACTTGCCTTTACCATGCGTTCAATTATTTCCAGCGGTTTTTGCGTCGGGTGATTTTCTCTTTCTGGATCCTGCGCGTGTATCCTTGAAGTACTCCATAAATCCTTTGGATTATAGCCGATTTCCAACCATTTTTTGCCAATAAAAATTGATCTGGTTCTGGCTTTTTTAGTTTCTTCGTCATAAGGGATTCTTATACTGTCTATGTCAAAATGATAATCGTTATTTTTTACAAAAAAACCTATATTATCATGAACCGAAGAAAATTTTCTCGTAGACCCACCCATGCTCGGAACTCGTCTATCCCAAATAATCTCATTGATCATCCGTAATTTCTTTTTTAGATAAACAAAAATTTCAGGCGAATATTGCCAACTTAAAAAAATATAAAAACTTCCCGTTCTTTTTAATTTTGGCAAAATTGCTTCAACCCATTGATATGTCCAATTTAAATATTCCTTTGACGATTTTTGATCCGAATCATTGCCATAATCTTTTCCCAAACAATACGGCGGGTCAGTCAATATTAAATCAACGGAATCATCTTGTATTTTATCTATTCCTAATAAAACATCTTCATTAAAAATTTTGTTCATAAGTTTAATTCAAAATTATGCTTTTTGATTTTTCTTTTAACATTTTTAAAAATTCCTTTCTCGTTCTATAAATTTCTATCCCTTTAACCTCTTCAACTCGCTTTTATATAAAGTTAATTTGTCTTTTTCTTTTTTCACCACCGCCTCCGGCGCTTTATCAATAAATTCCTGATTGGCCAGCCGGCTTTCCGTAGCCTTAATTATTTTTTCTAAATTATTTATCTTTTTTCCTAATCTGGCTTTTTCTCTTGTTCCAACTTCACCTTCAACCAGAGAAATACTAATAAATGTAATAATTGAAAATTTTTCGTTATTGCTCTTGTTAGATTTTTTAATTTCCAATTCTACGGAACCAGTTTTTAAACTTTTAATTAAAATTTCTTGAGATTTAATAAAATTATATTTATCTTTTACAACACCAATCTCTACTTTCAATTTTTTTGATAAATCAATTTTATTTTCCGCGCGATAATCTCGAATATCTTTTATTACACCAATTATTGCTTCAAAATAATTATTTTTAATATTTATAGTTTTATTTAAACTTGGCCAATTTTCAATAATAAGCATCTTTTTAAAGCCGCATTCAGCCCAAATAGCCTCGGTAATAAAAGGAATAAATGGATGCCAAAGCTTCAAAAGATCAATAAGCAAATAACTTAAAATTTCATTCTTTTTATCCGTTTTTTCAAATTTACAAACTTCCAAATACCAATCCGCTAAATAATTCCAAGTAAATTCCCTTAATTTTCCTGCGGCTTGAGAAAAGTTATAATTTTCCAAATCTATTTTTACCGCCTTAACTAAAATTTGGAAATTATTCAAAATCCATTCGTCGGCTTGAGTTAACTTTTTTTGCTTAATTTCATTATTCGTAATTCGTAATTCGCCCGCCCGAACGTGCCGTTTCGGTACGGGCGGGTAATTCGTAATTATATAACGTGAAATGTTCCACAGCTTATTTACCATGTTCCTCGCCCCCTCAACTTTTTCTTCATAAAATCTTGAATCATTGCCCGGCGCGATGCCGCTGATTAAAGACAGCCGTAAAGCGTCCGTGCCGTATTTAGCCGCTACTTCCAGCGGATCAAGATTATTGCCGGACGACTTGGAAAATTTTTTGCCCAATTCATTTCTTAACATGCCGTGGATATAAACATCTTTAAATGGAATCTGATCCAGCGCGTAAGTACTCATTAAAATCATGCGCGCCAGCCAAAAAAATAATATTTCATAGCCCATCTGCATCCAATTAGTCGGGTGGAATGTTTTTAAATCATTTAATTTTTCTGGTTTACCCGCCGTAGCTTTAGCGGAGGCGGGCCAACCCAACGTACTAAATGTCCAAAGTCCGGAAGAAAACCAAGTATCTAAAGTATCTTCATCCTGCACCCAGTCATCACCTTCAGGTGGCTTTTCGCCTACATATATATCCTGTTGCAAATTAGTATTTTCATTGAAAATTGAAAATTGAAAATTGAAAATTTCCTGTCTACGATAGTAGACAGGAATCCGATGTCCCCACCAAATCTGCCGCGAGACGCACCAGTCGCGCAAATTATCAATCCAGTTTAAATATATTTTCTCAAATCTTTCCGGCGTAATGGTTATTTTTTGTTTTAAATCATTATTATGCCCAGCGGTTACGGCCTCTCGCATTAAATCTTTCAAACTTTTATTTTTCCCCGGAATCTTTTTATTAACATCAACAAACCATTGCGTCATAGGCAGAATTTCCACCGCGTCGCCAAAACGATCGGACGTGCCCACGTTTTGCGTAATCTCTTCTTCCTTTATAAGCAATTCTTGCTTTTTTAGCCAGCTAATAAATTTCTCCCGCGCTGCTAAAACCGCCAGACCGGCATATTCTTTTCCCGCGGCCTGGGTCATCTGGCCATGCTGATCAATCACCTGAATTAAACCAATCGGCTCGCCAATGGATTTTTGTTTCTCGTACATTTCAAAATCAATCAGGCTGTGCGCCGGCGTCACGCCGACCGCGCCAGTGCCGAATTCCACTTCTACATTTTCATCCGCGATAATTTTAATTTTTAGCGGTTTAGCCGCGCCCACTTCAACCGTAAAAATTTGCCCGATAAATTTTTTATATCTCTTATCCCGTGGATTAACCGCTACGGCCGTGTCGCCTAATTTTGTTTCCGGCCGGGTCGTGGCTATGGCCAAAGGAAAATCTTTCGCGTATTTAAAAGTATATAATTTAGCCGGCCGCTCCACCTGCACGAGCTCATCGTCCGAGCAGGTGGATTGCCCTTTAACCGACCAGTTAACCGCCCGATTGCCTCTATAGATTAGCCCGTCATTATACATTTTCTTAAAAACAATATTTACCGCTGAATTTCTCGCTTCGTCAAAAGTATAAGCTAAACGCGACCAATCGCAGGATGTGCCCATTTTTTTAATTTGTTTTAAAATCGTGGCTTTGGAATTTTCCGCGTATTCTCTTATTTTTTCCAGCAACTTGTCCCGCCCCAGTTTCTGTCGCGGATTGGTTAGGCCCTGTTCAACTAAAAGTTTTTCCACTTTAGCCTGCGTAGCCACGGCCGCGTGATCCGTGCCCGGCAATAGTAAAACTTTTTTGCCGTTCATTCGCTGATAGCGCGCCATAATGTCCATTAGGGAATTTTCCAAAGCATGCCCCAGGTGCAGAACGCCGGTAACGTTAGGCGGCGGCATCATAATGGAATATGGCTCGCCAGATAAATTATCCGGATTAAAAAAACCCGACTTTTCCCATTTGGCGTAAATCGCGTCCTCATGCTCGGCCGAATTATAGATTTTTGGCAGTTCTTTATTTAACATAAATATAGATTAACTTTAACAGAATTAACCTTATTTTACAATGGCGCTTGACACCCCTTGTAATTTAGTATATATTAAAAAATCTCCTGCGCTTATAATATAGAAACCAGTGAACATGCTAACTCAAGAACAGCAAATTTTTGAACAAATCAATAAAGCCGCCCATATTTTAATAACTTTCAAAAAAACTTGGGGCGGCGACGCCGTGGCTTCGGCTCTGGCGCTTTTTTTGTTTTTAAAAAAAATGGATAAACATATTGAGATAGCGGCGGAGAAATTCGGTTTGGACAAACTCTATTCTTTTTTGCCGGCTTACGCCGGCATAAAACACGAGCTGGATAACTCGCGCAAATTTATTATTTCTTTGGACACTACTAACGCCAAAGCCAGCCAGGTTAGATATAAGCAGGAAGAAAATAAATTAAAATTTATTATTTCGCCTCAAGACGGTTTTTTTAGCGCCGCGGACATTAGCTCAAACGCCAGCGGCTTTAAATATGATCTGATTATCACGGTCGGCACGCCCGACCTTGAATCTTTGGGCCGGATTTACGATGACAATACTGAATTTTTTTACCAAACGCCAATTATAAATATTGACCATAACTCAACCAACGAAGGCTTTGGCCAGATTAATTTTATTGAACTTACCGCGGTGGCGACCGCGGAAATCGTTTTTTCTCTGTTTGAAAGTTTTGGCCGCGATCTGGTTGACGAAAATATCGCCACCTGCCTTTTAACCGGCATAATCGCCGAAACCAAAAGTTTTAAAACCAACAATGTTACGCCGCAAGCTCTCCTGACCGCTTCCCAGCTTATGTCTTTGGGCGCGCGGCGCGAAGAAATCGTTAATTATCTTTACCGCTCAAAAAGCATCAATGTGTTAAAGCTCTGGGGCCGGATTTTAGCCAGACTGTCCGGCAGTCTGGACAACAAGCTGATCTGGTCTACGTTGTCAGCCGCGGATTTTGTCAAAACCGATTCCACGGAAAAAGACCTTACCGATGTTATAGACGAACTGATCGTCAGCATCCCGCAGGCTAAAGCCATTGCCATTATTTATGAAAATAAAAGCGCCGGCCAAACGCCTGATGGCGAAGCGGCCCGAGAAACTAATTTATTGCTTTATACTATAAAAAATATTGACTCGCTGGCTTTAACCAAAGAGTTTAACCCGATCGGCACCAAAGGCCTGGCTCGCGCGATTATCAATCTGCCCATCATGGAAGCGGAAAAAACCATCATCAGCGCCTTGCAGGATAAGTTGAATAAATTGCCGCTGTAAAACTTGAAAAAAACAAAACATAGTGCTAAATTAACAAAAGGATTAACTCCTTTTTTATTTTGGTTTTGGGCGTGTAGCTCAATCGGTTAGAGCGACGGCCTTATAAGCCGTAGGCAGATGGTTCGAATCCATCCACGCCCACTTACACTTAAAAAATTTTATTTGGACAATTAGCTCAGCTGGTTACCCGCCCGCAACGACTCGCAAGCTCGTCTTGCGTGTCGGGCGGGGAGCGCCAGACTGAAAATTTAAAAATAGTATTAGGGGCATATAGCTCAGCTGGTTACCCGCCCGCAACGACTCGCAAGCTCGTCTTGCGTGTCGGGCGGGGAGCGCCAGACTGAAAATTTAAAAATAGTATTAGGGGCATATAGCTCAGCTGGTTAGAGCGCCACATTGACATTGTGGAGGTCCTCCGTTCGATCCGGAGTATGCCCACCAAATTTCATGCTTAAATATTCTTCCTGGCAACTTATCAAAAATATTTTAGACTTACTAAAGCCGTACCGGCTGCGCTTTTGGCTGGCTTCTCTAATTCGACTCTTAGGCGATTTAGCCTGGCTTTATCCGGCTTTTGCTTTTGCTTCAATCATTACTTTTTTAACTCATTATAAGCCAGGCGATTCGCTTAATTATCTCTGGCTAATACTTGGCCTATGGCTAGCCGCCGGCCTAGTCCGAAGCTTTAGCCAATTTTTCTCTAAATATTTAGGCTACCGAGTGGCTGAAAAATTAGCCATGGATTCTAACCTTAAAACCGTCCGGCACCTGTTCCGCTTGGACATGGCTTGGCATGAGCGGGAAAATTCAGGCAATAAAATAAAAAGAATCCAGAATGCCGGCGATGGCTTTAATAAAATATTGCGGCTGTGGTTTAACAGTATTATTGAAGTGAGCGTGAACCTTATCGCCATCAATATTATTATTTCGCGCTTTGACCAGACGGTTCTAATAGTTTTAATAATTTTTCTAATTACTTATTTTTTCATCTCCGCGGCTATGACGCGCCGGGCCGGCGCGGCCTCGTACCGGGTTAACGCCCAGGAAGAAAATGTTAACGGCCTCTTGCTTGAAGCCATCAATAATATCCGGACGGTCAAGGTTATGTCCATGGCAAAAATTTTATTGGCCGCGCTGATTAAAGGCACGGATAATTTATTGGAAAAACTTAAAATAAGAATTTTTTGGTACCAGTCGCGCAACGCTTTTTTGTCTTTTTGGACCATTGCTTTTAGGCTAGGCCTGACTTTTATTATAATCCGCGGCATTCTGGCCGGCCGCTACGAAATCGGCTTTTTAATTTTGTTCAGCAGTTATTTTTCCGAATTGCGCATGTCAATTGATGAATTATCCACGGCCAGCATAGATTTGGCTACCTCTAAAATAAGCATTGCCCGAATGCAGAACATATTAAACGAGCCGATTATAATTGACGATGAAAAGGGCAAACTGGCCTTACCGCCGGACTGGCGGAAAATCACGGTTAAAAACCTGGCCTTTTCCTATGGAGAAAATAAAGTTTTAGAGGATATTTCTTTTACCGTGCGGCGCGGCGAAAAAGTCGGCATTGTCGGCCTGTCCGGCGCCGGCAAATCAACTTTATTTAAACTTTTATTAAAAGAGCGCGAGGAATTCAGCGGCGATATTTTATTTGATAGCCTCTCCATAAAACAAATCCGTAAAAACGATTACTTTAAACAAACTTCCGTGGTTTTGCAGGAGACCGAGGTTTTTAGTTTTTCGCTTAAGGATAATATTACCATTACCAACGACCAAGAAAAATCAAACCAAAAATTATTAAAACAAGCCCTGGCCACGGCTCATATCGCCGATCTGGCTGATAAACTGCCGCGGGGCCTAGACACTCTGATCGGAGAAAAAGGCATAAAACTGTCGGGTGGCGAAAAACAGCGGCTGGGCATCGCCCGCGCCATTTTTAAACAGCCGCAAATTTTACTGCTGGACGAAGCCACGTCTCATTTGGATTTAGAATCAGAAGAAAAAATTCGCGATTCACTCCATAAATTCTTTAAAAATGTAACTGCCATAATTATCGCCCATCGGCTAACCACCATCAAAGAAATGAATAAAATTTTAGTTATTGAAAACGGCCGTATCGTAGAAGCTGGCAACTTTGCAGAATTACACTCAAGCCGCGGCAAATTCTACGAGTTATGGGAAAAACAAAAACTTTAAAAATTATTCCTCTTGTTAAATATTTTAATAAATACTATAATACAATATATGGCGAATTTTTTTAAAAAACTATCCGGCCTGGATGATAAAATCAATATTCGGCCGGCGGCTGAATTTGAATTTACTGACGATGAAACCTCTGAACAGCCAAGTCAAAAAGCAGACGCCGGCGAATGGCTGGGCGGCGATTATGACGAGGGCCAGCTATCAATTGATGTTTTCCAAACCCCGGATCGGCTGGTGGTTAAATCCACCATTGCCGGCGTTAAGCCGGGCGACATTGATATTTCCATTAACAATGACATGCTGACGATCAGGGGCCGGCGGGAAATTCAAGAAGAAATTTCCGAGGAAAATTATTTAATCAAAGAATGCTATTGGGGCGGTTTTTCCCGCTCCATCATCCTGCCGGTAGAAGTGGAGGCGGAAAAAGTGGAAGCGGCTTTGGACAACGGCGTCTTAACCGTGATTTTACCTAAAGCCAAAAGCGCCAAACAATTTTCCATTAAGGTAAAAGAGAAATAAAGAACATAAATTTAGTTTGTGATTTTTTAAAATTCCTTGCCTACGAATTTACAAATCTTATCACAAATATACAAATATTAAAGTAAATGTTTATCTTAATATTTGTAAATTTGTAGCTGATTTGTTGATTTGTGGGAGATAAATAAGAAAAATAATTCTAATAATGCTTAATCATTATACAGCAACAACAGAACAATATGAATTCTATAGTAATTGAATTAACCGTTGACCGCTTTGAAGAAGACAAGGCTATTTTGGTGGCTAACGACGGCGCGGCCATTAGCTGGCCGAAAAATAAACTGCCGGCCGAGATTCATGAAGGCTCGGCTTTAAGTTTTGATATCGCCGAAGCGGCTGAACGGGAAAAGCGGGACAGGCAAACGGCCAAAGACCTGATAAATGAAATAATTAAAAACTCTTAAAATGTTGGAAACTACTAATGGCCAAACCAAGCAAAATAAACTAAACTGGTGGCCGGCGCTGGCAGCCATTTTTTTTATTGTGCCGGCTTTAAGCCTGGCCGGCTCATTGATTTTTGATAAAATTTATCAGCATAAAATTTACCCTAATATTTTCATCGGCCGCTTAGATCTGGGCGGCCGAACGGTTGAGCAAGCTAAAAAATTGATAAACTTAGAAACTAATAAAATCAGCCAAAGCGGCGTGATTTTTTCCTATAAAAACAACCGAGCGGCCATAGCTCCGGTGATTGCTTCGGCTGATGGCGATTTAGCCATTTCAATTATTGATTTTAATGCCGATGAAACCGCTCTAGCGGCCTTAAATTACGGCCGACATGAAGGTTTTTTTATAAATTTAGAAAAAAAATTACTTCTCTTAACCGGCAAAAAAAAGTTTTTGTTAGAGACGAGCGTTAATCAAGATCAGGCAGAAAAAATACTCAAAGAGGCTTTTGCTGAAACTTTCCAGCCGGCTGAAGATGCCTCTCTGGTGGTAAAAAAAACGGCAACCCCTGGCGTCTACGAATTTACCGTGGCTGAGGAAAAATTAGGTAAAATTATAGACTATGAAGAAGCTATCGCGCGAATGCTCTATAATCTGTCTAACCTTAACAGCCAGGAAATAAAGCTGACCACCATCACCCAGTACCCGAAAATTTTAGCCAAAGATTCATTAAACATAGCTAATAAAGCCGAAGCTATTTTAGCCGCCGCTCCGCTTACTTTAATCTACGGCGGCAACAAATGGATAATTGAAAAAGATGATCTAGCCAATCTCCTGGCCTTAAAACCAGCTGATTCTGCCACTGATAAAGTCGCGGTTGGCTTGGCTGAAATTAAAACCAGCGCTTATCTGCGCGAACAAATTGCCTTAAAAATAGATCAAAAACCAATTGAAGCAAAATTTGAAATCAACAACGGCAAGGTAAGTGAATTTCAAAACGGCCAAGACGGCTTAGCGCTTAATTTAGAAGCGACTTTAGCTAAAATGAATAATGAGATTATGAGCTCAAGCCAAATTGAATTAGTGGTTGAAAACCAGCCGGCTTTAGTTAACGCCGGCAATATAAATAACTTCGGCATTAAAGAAATAATCGGCGTGGGCAGCTCAACTTTTGCCGGTTCGCCGGCTAACCGCCGCCACAATATTAAAGTCGGCGCCCAGGCGGTTAACGGCACGCTCGTTAAGCCAGGCGAAGAATTTTCCCTGTTAAAAATTTTAGGCGACGTTGCCAGCTCAACCGGCTATCTGCCGGAGCTGGTCATTAAAGAAAATAAAACCGTGCCCGAGTTCGGCGGCGGCTTATGCCAAATCGGCACCACGGCTTTTAGAGCCACGGTGGAGAGCGGCCTGCCCATAACGGCCAGGCGCAACCATTCTTACCGCGTCCAGTATTATGAGCCGGCCGGCACTGACGCCACGATTTACAATCCTTGGCCCGATTATCGCTTCATTAACGACACGGCGGCTTACATTTTAATTCAAGCCAGATTTTCCGGCGATACTTTATCGTTTGAATTTTGGGGGACCAAAGACGGCCGCCTGGCGGAAAAAACCCCGCCTACGATTTACAATATTGTTAAGCCGGAACCGGCTAAAATTATTGAAACTCTGAATTTAAAGCCAGGCGAAAAAAAATGCACGGAAAAAGCGCATAACGGCGCTGACGCTTATTTTGATTATAAAGTTACTTACGCGGACGGGGGAGTTAAACAAAAAAGATTTTCTTCCCATTACGTGCCTTGGCGCGCCGTCTGCCTTTTAGGCGTGGAAAAATTATCCGCTACTTCCACGCCAGCCGCCGCGGCCAATTAAAAAGACCGGCTGGAGCGGGCAGGCAAGAAAATTTCCGCTAGGCGAAACACAGTGTGAACCATATTTTACCTGGCAAGAAGATCCCCATGCTTGTCGTGCCTGGCCCGCTTAAGCCGGTCTTAACTATTTATAGTTTTAAATTGACCTTTTAATCTATCACAGTTAAATGATTATGTCAAGTGTTTTTTTATTTTTTACCTAATATTAAAATAAAGACGGTTATAATAACCGTCTTTATGATATAAAAAAGTTTGATTAGTTTAGGCGCTAATAGATTTAGCTTTTTTCTCGGTTTCCAATATGGCCAGAGTGGTTTTTATAACCGTGTCTGGATTTAAAGAAATACTGTCTATGCCGCAGGCCACTAAAAACTGGGCGAACTCGGGAAAGTCGGACGGCGCCTGGCCGCAGATGCCGATTTTAGTTCCGGTTTTTTTAGCCGCGGCGATTGCTTGTTTAATTAATTTTTTTACGGCCTCGTTGTTTTCATCATAAACCTGGCTGACTAACGCGCTGTCGCGGTCCACGCCCAGGGTTAATTGCGTCAGGTCGTTGGAACCGATGGAAAAACCGTCAAAAAGCTTGGCAAATTCCTCGGCCAAAATAACGTTAGACGGAATTTCCACCATGCAGTATAATTCAAAACCATTAAACCCGCGCTTCAGGCCGTTGTCAGCCATGATTTTTATAACCTGCTCGGCTTCGGCGGTAGTGCGGCAGAACGGCACCATAGCTTTTAAATTAGTCAGCTTCATCTCTTCCCGCGCTTTTTTCATAGCCGCGCATTCCAGCTCAAAGGCCGGCTTAAACTGCGGCGAATAATATCTGGAAGCACCGCGCCAGCCAATCATGGGATTGCCTTCCACCGGTTCGTAAGCCGCGCCGCCGATTAAATTAGCGTACTCATTAGTTTTAAAATCAGAAAATCTGATAATCACGTCTTTAGGATAAAAAGCGGCCGCGATGATGGCCAGGCCCTGGGCCAGCTTGTCTATAAAATACTGTTTTTTATCTTTGTAGCCGATTGTCAATTCGGCAATTTTCTTTTTGGCTGATTTATCTTTTAGCTTGGCATAATTTATTAAAGCCAGCGGGTGGATTTTGATCTGGTCGTTAATAATAAATTCTTCGCGCGCCAGGCCAACGCCGTCGTTGGGAATAAAAGAAGCTTGGAAAGCAATCTCCGGCGAGCCGATATTCATCATGATTTTAGTTTTTTTGGCCTGCCAGCCGGCAGACAGATTTTTAATGCTGGTTTTATTTATTTTAAAAGGCAACTTACCTTCGTAGATAAAGCCCAGGTCGCCTTCAGCGCAACTAACGGTTATGGCTCGTCCGGTTTTAACTTTTCGGGAAACGTCGCCCGTGCCCACCACGCAGGGTACGCCGAGTTCGCGCGAAACTATGGCCGCGTGGCAGGTGCGGCCGCCTTTGTCCGTTACAATGGCCGAGGCGATTTTCATAATCGGCTCCCAATCTGGGTCAGTCATGTCAGTCACTAAAACCTGGCCCGGCTTGAATTTAGCAATATCTTTGATATCCATTATCCGGTTAGCCGTACCCGCGCCGATGCGGTTGCCCACGCTCCGGCCGGTAGAAAGTATTTTATTATTCTTTTTTTCTAAAACATACTCTTCAATCACGCTGTAATCGCGAACGCTATGAATAGTTTCCGGACGCGCTTGAATTATGTAAAGCTCATTTTCCCGGCCGTCCAAAGCCCATTCTATGTCCATAGCCCGGCCATAATGCTTTTCAAT
Source organism: Parcubacteria group bacterium (assembly GCA_016188785.1). Taxonomy (GTDB): domain Bacteria; phylum Patescibacteriota; class Patescibacteriia; order Patescibacteriales; family GWC2-42-12; genus JACPHD01. Next base: position 13,471 of record JACPHD010000013.1, read on the forward strand.
CTGCCTGGCCCAGTCGGCCAATTTTAAAACCTGCTCATCCGTAATTGACTGTCGGCACTGCTGGCTCACCGGCACTTTAACGTCTTTGACCGGATGTTTAGAGTTAGCGTTATAAACCATTTTGATTTTTTTGCGGGAAATTGAGCGGGAAATAATGGTTTTGGTTGGCTTAAAAACATAAAATTCATCAGGATTGACTTTTCCCTGAACGATATTTTCGCCCAAGCCGTAAATAGAACTTACTAATACTGTATTGGCAAAGCCGGACTCGGTATCAATGGTAAAAACTACGCCTGAAGCGGCTAAATCCGAGCGGATCATTTTTTGCACGCCCACGGACAAAGCGATTTTAAAATGGTTAAAACCTTTATCCACGCGATAGGAAATAGCGCGGTTAGTAAAAAGCGAAGCTAAACATTTTTTTACGGCCAGCAACAGTTCCTTCTCTCTGGAAATGTTTAAAAAAGTTTCCTGCTGGCCGGCGAATGAAGCGTCCGGCAAATCTTCGGCCGTGGCGCTGGAACGGACCGCCACATGAAGAAATTTTTGATTAGCGATTTTCGATTTTAGATTTAAAAAATACTCTGCGGACAACTTTTTATAAGCCTCTAAAATCGCCTGACTTAAATCAGAGGGAAACTCCGCGGCCACGATCAATTTTCTGACCGCGGCGCCGCGCCCGGCTAAATCGGTCACGTCTTTAATATTTAAACCGTCTAAAATTTTTTTTATATTTTCTCGCAAATTAGTTTGCTCTAGAAAATAATTATAGGCGCTGGCCGTAGTAGCGAAGCCATTAGGCACTTTTATACCCTGGTCGGACAGGTTTTTATACATTTCGCCCAAAGAAGCGTTTTTCCCGCCCACCAACGGCACATCTTTAATGGTAATATCTTGAAAGAATTTAATGTAATTGCTGGAAATCATAGATTGATTTTTTTACTCAATTCATAAATATAAGGCGCTTTCCACCAGGCTCCTTCTAAGCATTTTAAAATGCCCACGATTGAGATAACGATAATGGCCAGGCCGATCAGCCAACCGATCAAGGGAAACCAGGCCACAAAACTTAAGAGAAACAAAATCAGTCCTTGTTTGGCGTGAAATTGGGAAAATTTTGAGTGTTTTTTGCCTAAGAGCGGAATTAAAAATAAAATCCAGACATAAGACAAAGCCGCCACGGTTTTGTTTTTTAGAATATCCGGATCAGCCGCTGGCTTGGTTGTTTTTTCATTGGTCATAATTTTAAGTTTAATTAATTATATTATTATAATAGCATAATCTTTGTTATAATGAAATCGTTGACAAAGGTTTAAAAATAACCAAGAATAAAAACACGCAGGCGTGGCGGAATTGGTATACGCGCTAGCCTTAGGAGCTAGTGGAGCAATCTATGAGAGTTCAAATCTCTCCGCCTGCACCAGCATATTACAAGCGAACACTTTCTCCTCTCTCTCTTGACAATGTGAACAACAATACCATAATATATAAAAACAGTCCTTTATCATCGTTCGTTTGTCTGGCCTATCAGAAAGGAGGTAAATGGCCAGACTAAAAATAACACTTCCGCCCAGGGACTTAAGAGACAAACCTCTCTCGTCTCTTAAGTTCTTAAGTTTTAAGGACGAATTGTGGGTGGCAATATCGTCCAAATAAAAATGCGAGCGTTGCTCGCGCCAATGGCAACTTTAACCCCGGCCTCCTCCTGCCGGGAACCATCAAGGGGATGGCTTTTATCCCCTACTAGCTATCCCCTTGATGGACAAAAAGAAAGCGGCAGAAACTCTGCCTTTTCCAACTCTCGGCAAACACCACCGGGAGTTTTTTCTTTTAAAAAACTAATCTTATTGACTAATGGTATAATTTAGTGGAAAAAGTCAAATTATTGACTTAATTATATTTAATACCATTTTGTGGATTTTGATTAGTTTCGTAATTCAGGGGTGTTGTTATTTTTATGGTCGCTTTTTTTCATCGCCATGGTTTTATTTATATCTAAACTTTAATTTAAATAAATTTAATTATCAAAACTATAAAAAATTCTTGTTGACAATTTTTTTTTATGTTATAATTAAAATATAGAAAAAAAATAAATTAAAATAATTTGCCCCGCAGATGCCGGGCTGTAACGAAAGGAGGTGAACTCACTATGGCTAAGAAAAAAGCCGCGAAGAAAAAAGCGACCAAGAAAAAAGCGACCAAGAAGAGAAAGAAATAGTTTATAAAGTTTTCGCTTTATAAATAAACCCCCCACCAAAATTTGGTGGGGGGTTTATTAAAATAAACTTTTTTGCTTATTTTTGTTTTTTTCCGACTGGCTAAAAATTTTAACCTCGCCGTATTGGCCGTCAAAACCAGGCTTGATTATCAGTCGCGCCTCGCGCACCCGCCTGATGCCTTCTACGATGATGGCCTGGGTCATGTATTCAAGTTCTTTTAGGCTAATATTTAATAAAATATTTAATTCATTGCCACCCTGCTTAATTAACTTATTATATTCAATTTGCACTTTATTGGACCGCCTGGATTTAATATCCAAACTCTGGGCGATAATTTTATCCAGCTCAACTAATTTTTTAAATGGCGCGGCGCCAGCCGGCTTAAAGCCGAGCGGCCGATCGGCTAATTCTTCTACCCGATTCATTACGCCGATAGTTAACGGTTTTTTGCAGACCGGACAGATATTTTTTTGTTTTTTAGTCTGCTCCGGAGTAAAACTTAGGCCGCAAGCGCGATGACCGCTGTAATGATACATGCCTTCTTCCGGATAAAATTCTATAGTAAATTCTACGCCGATATTTTTTTCATAATTATTTTTATTTTTGTCTAAACTGTGGATAACATCGGCGGAAATTATTTTTTTATTTTTTATAATTTCATAAATCTCGTCATAAGAAATATTTTTCATTTGAAAAACGTTGGCTTCGCGCGCGATGTTGGGCAGAGAATGAGCGTCCGAATTTGATAAAATAGTAAATTTATCTAAAGCTGACAAACGCCAATTCATGGCCGGGTCGCTGGACAAACCGGTTTCAATGGCGTAAATATTTTTAACGTACTCATGAAAACAATCCTCCATTTTATCAAAGCCTGATTTTGAGCCGAAAACCGCGAACCAGGGCGTCCAGATATGCGCCGGATAAATTAAAAACTTTTTATCAATGCTTAAGCATAATTTCATTAAAGCCGGCGCGCTCAGGCCTAAGATCGGCCGTCCGTCCGAACGGATATTATAATTTTTATCTAAATAATTATTTAACTCTTCGGCCGCGGCTAAATTAGGCGCGTGAATTACTAAATGAATCCGCCTGGCATGAGCCGCCGCCCGCCCCGGGTTCATCCCGGGGTCTTTATAAATTAAAGCCACTTCGGTTGATAAAATAAATTTCACTTTGTCATCAAGAGCGCTTTTTAATTTATATAACCCGCTATCACGCCCCCCTTGATAAAGGGGGGTAGGGGGGATTATTTCCAGCTTATTTTTTATATCAGAAAACCAGTCCGGAAAAGTAAAATCGCCGG
>JACPHD010000001.1 GCA_016188785.1 Parcubacteria group bacterium
GGGCACGAGAAGCCAAGCGGCTGGTTTGGAGATTTTTGCAAAGGCGATAATAGTGGCGAGAATGGCAAGCCAAAGGAACACGATCTCAATAAGCGAGCCACCGGGACTATGCAGACCGAAAAAGATAATTGACCAGAGCGTGTTCAAGACCAGCTGAATAAAAAATAGAATCATGCCCCTCCTTCGCTCCTTCGGAGCTACGGAAGGGTCACTTTTCCAAACCAGGAAAAGTGAGATGCCCATAAGCGCAAACAGTGTCGTCCAGACCGGTCCGAATACCCACGCCGGAGGATTGAGAGCCGGCTTGACGATCCCTGCATACCAGCCAGCGATTGAGGGCGTGGTAAACACCGATCCGATGATGCCGGCAAGCCCGGAAACTACGATAGCGATGATGAGTTTGAATGTGTTGTTGATTTTCATACTTATTTCCTTTTAGAATCAGCCCAAAGCGACAATATATCCAAGGCTAAAAAGAGTGCCACCTCATATCCAATTATGTTTTTGAAAAGCATTGAAAAGTGCCGTCCCAAAAAAGATTATAAATATCGCAAGACTGGTAAATTTATATTTTTCCATATTCATATTTATTTACAACTATCTTTCCCCATTTAATATCCTCTCGAACGCTTCGAGGTTGCCCATGGCATCATTTACCGGATTATGGTCATGAGCGGTAATACGCAGTTTTTTCCACGAGCTGGCATCCGTAAAGTCGCCAACAAGCCCAGCGTAAAAATCACCGATCCTTCTTGCCGAATGTCCGAATGGGTTTTTACCGAGAAAGAGATGAAAATAATAGTTTATAAATTGCCAGTCGTAAGCCGGATTATCGCTCACGAACAGCGGCCTAAATCCTTTTTCTGTGACAGATGCGATCCATTTATCAAACTTTTCGAACGTTTCTTTTGTCGCCCCTGTACCGTGGAATGTTTGTTTTGAGGGATAAGCAACCGCGCCAAACTCAAAAGCCACCGCATCATTGAGTGTCGGTGCCGGACCGTGCCCTTCACAATCCACGAATATTAAGTTTTTGATGGCGATTTCCTTAGTCATATATTTTAAACTTCGGTTTTCTCAAGCAACCATTCCCAGAGCGGAATAAATTGCACAGCCATTCCGTCTTTTTCTACTTCTCGTTTTTCGTCCCATGTGAGTACGGTCAATTTTCTAACGTTCAATTCGCCGCTTGCTTCAGATAGAGCTTTTGTTTCTCTTTGCTCGACATCTGAATTTATGGACTCATAGCAAACCTGTATCAGTTCCGTAACCAGATGTCCTTTTTTTACGACAAAATCAACCTCGCGATCATTGCGGGTTTTGTAATAAAACAATTCCAAGTTTGGCTTTACTCCTCGTTTTACCAACTCGGTAAAAACCAGATTCTCCATGAGTTTGCCCTTGTCAGGAGAATGTTGAATGGCTTTCGCGGTTACAAAGCCATTATCAACAACATAAACTTTTTTCGGCGAATTTATCCGTTGTCTTGATTTTGGAGAATATCGCGAGAGTGAGAATATCAAATATGCCTCCTCCAAATAGGAGGCATATTTAGCTACCGTGTGCACGCTTTTCAGATTAAGCGCCTTCATCAGTTTGTTCTGCGTGTAGAGCGAAGCGAAATTATTGACTAGGTGTGATCCAAGCGTGCTTATCTGCGTTGAAAATTTAACCCGATGCCTTTTTACAACATCCTTAAAGAGCAAAGAATCAAAAAGAACTTCTAGGTAATCTGCCGGATCAAGATTGCTCACCACAACTTCCGGAAAACCGCCCTTTGATAAATATTGATCGAGCAAATTCAGAAGTTGACCATGTTTTTCAGGCAAGGATTTGTACTCCGGGTCTATTTCGAACTTTTTACCTTTCAAAAATTCCTTAAAATCAAACGGGAGCAGCTCTATCGGCATATGCCTGCCGGTAAGGTGGGTTGCCAACTCCATTGAAAGCAACCTGGCATTTGAGCCGGTGAGTACAAGATTGTATCCTTCGCGATGCAAACGGTTTACAAACAATTCCCAAGCCGGTAAATTTTGAATTTCATCAAAAAGAATTGTTTTAATATCGCCATACGCGCTATGTAGTTCTTTCATTAATTCGGTTGTTGATATGCTACCTTCCGCGGCCAATACCTCGTCGTCAAAATCAAAGTACATAAAATCATGATCCCTTAAAAGCATGAGAGAAAACACCGATTTTCCTGCGCGTCGGGGCCCAAGAACGACTTTTATCAAATCCGAAGACAGCCATTTTTTGGCAAATGGTTCTTTGGTTCTATCCACGTACTGGGATTTCAAAAGCTCCTCTTTCTTTAGTTTTTGCTTCGAAACTATGTCTTTTAGCATATTTTAAGCTTATTATTTTACTCCTAATGCACAAAAGTAGCTAAACTTGTGCATTACACATAGTATAGTGCATAAAACAAGCAAATGCAAGCAACTATGAAAAATACTCTTATAGCGCGTTATTTAAAAAACAATCATAACCGCTAAGAGGCTGATAAAAGCCAAGCTGTAAAAAATTATATGAGCCTGCTGTTTTCTGATTTCAATGAAAATATTTAAAAGCAGGGCTATGAGCGCGATAATTAGAATCAGCTTAAAATATAAGCCGCTTAAATTTATAATTGGCGACATGGCCGCGGCCGGATTATTTTTATAAAGCTGGTAATGCTCCAGGGGCGTTGTTTTAATCAGCTTAACTTCATCCCAATCAAGTTGGCCGTATTTTATTATTCCGGCTGAATCGCGAACGGTTATAGCCGCCGGTATTAAAGGGTTTAAAATATTTTTTTCTTCGGTCCGGCTGATGAGCGATACGGCTTGCCAACCGTTGTCTTGATCCGGAGTTTTATTTAAAGTAATTTTACGGTTATCAATAATAACTTCAGCCCAAGCAGTATCTTCAGGCAAAGTTGTTTGAATTTGCACGGCTTGGCCGCTGTCTGGTGGCGCGCTTTTTATGGATAAAACGGCTGTTTGCTGATCAATGGCGATTTTTTTGACCGCCTTTTTTATAGGCGGCGCCATAGCCGCGGCGGCTTGATTTTTAACCGGCGCGCCCTGCCCGCCATCGCTACGCTCAGGCGTTGCGGGCGTGCCAAAATACTGGGCCATAAAAGCCGTATCAACCTGATTAAACCGGCCATCAGCCACGGCTGCGCCGATCTCTTTAAAGCCGGGGTCAATAATGTTGTCATAATGGGTCGGGCTGTTTTTCCAGGCCGCGACTACATCTTCGGCCCTAGAAAAACCCACGGCTAAATTTTCTCCGGCCGTAGAATATTCATAGCCGATTTTTTCCAGCCAATTTTTAAGCCCCAGGCCGGCCGGGCTGACATGCGCGAAATACTGGTTTAAAGCCATGTCTTCCGCTTTTTTAAAGGCGGCTTGAGCTAATTGCTGATTTTCTAAAAGCGTTGGCAAAGACACGGCTTGGCGCAAGTTGTTCGTCAGCTCAATTATTTTTTTAGTTTTGGCTAAAGCCAGATCCGGACTTAACCAGGCGGACAAAGGATAAAATAAAACAAAAATTATGACCACGGATTTTATGGCGACAATGCTTATGGCGTGGAACAAGAGCCTCCTTGGCTTTAGGGCCTGGGGCAAATAATTATTGCCCTCATGAGGAATAAATAAATCTTTAAGCCGGCCGGGTCCGAGCGGATTTCGGCCGCGCTTAACCTCGGCGCCGTCGTTCATGCCGTCATGGTCAGTATCCGGATTTTTCGGATCAGTGCCATAAATATATTTTTCTTCATAATCGCTCAAGCCGTCGCGGTCCGTGTCTTTAAATTTTTTGCCTTGCTTTATTTTCTGGGCAAATTTTTTCTTTTTTCGTAAAAATTCCTGATAGTTGTTTTTTTGTCCTGGTTTAAGCATATTTATTTTAAAAATAACATAAAAAAACGCCCCAGTCAAAATTTGACCAGGGCGTTTAGAATTTCATTTTACTTTTCTCAATTACGGCTGAACCGCGTTAAAAGCGTTGACCAGGCCGTAGCCGTACAAATTATCAAAGCCTGACGCGCCTAAATCAGTTGCCCGGTCCTGAAGTTTTTGCTGGACCTCCGCTGGATCCCAGACGCTGTCAAAGTCAACGTCATAAGCGCCGACTGGCGTGTTTAAGACTAAAGCCGCTGAACCGGTTACATGCGGCGCGGCCATGGAGGTGCCGCTTAGAGTGGCATAAGTTGAGCCTTTATAAGTAGAATAAATGCTTACTCCGGGCGCGGCTAAATCAACTTCCGGGCCGCGCGAGGACCAGCTAGCGATTGTGTTGGCGCTGTCAGTGGCTGAAACCGCAATCACTTCCGGATAAGCCGCCGGATAAATTACGGCGCCGCCGCTGTTGCCGGCCGCCACCACCTCTACAATGCCGGCGGCGTTGGCGCGAATAACCGCGTCATGGAAAGACTGAACGTCCGAACTAGCGCCTAAACTCATGTTAACCACCTGCAGATGATTGGCAATCGCCCAGTCAAGCCCTTCAATAATGTCGGATAGCCAGCCAGAGCCGTTGCGGTCCAAAACTTTAATCGCGTAAAGGTCAATATTCGGGCCGGCGCCAATCACGCCAATCGTGTTATCCAGCGCGGCCGTGATACCGGCCACATGAGTGCCGTGGCCGTTGTCGTCATTATAACTCGCAGTATAAGACACTGTGCTGACGCCGCCTTTTAGGTTGGCTTGCAAATCAGGATGCGCCGTGTCAATGCCGGTGTCAATAATTCCTACTTTAATCGGGTCAGCCGTGTTGCCGCTAGGCCAGACTAACTCGGCGTCAATTCTGTCTATGCCCCAGGGCATAGATTTGACCGGCTGGGGTTTTGGTTTATTTCGGCCATTTTTAACCCCCCTTGATTCGGCTGAAGCGCCGGTTTCATCTTTAGCCAAAGCCGAAACCTGAATGTCGTCGTCAATTCTTAAAACTCCGTCCTCTTTATCCAGAGCTTTTTCGGCTTGAGCGGTCAATTTAACCGCTTGACCCCTGATCAGCCTTAAATCTTTAATTTTCTCCGCGCCGGCCTTGTTAATTAAAGCTTGTTTAGTTATTTCATCAACCTCTGTTTTAAAAACAACGATTTTTCTCTTAGCCGGCTCATTTTCGGATTCGGCCTTGGAAACTAAAGCCGTGCCGGATAAAATCAGCGTGAACATGGCCGTTAGGGCCAGGAAAATTTTAAATTTTTTTGGCATAAATTTTAAAATTAATTATTAGTATAAATTATTATTAAACAAATAATTGCGCGAAAGGCTCCATGGACATTATTTCTTTTACCTCATCATCAGATATAAGATCGCGCTTTCTAAGAATATTAATCAGCTTCTTAACTTTGTTATCTTCTTTACGCGTCAAAACGACTAAATCGCCGCGCAAATCAGCTAATTTATCATCAAGATAATCTTTAGTAAGCATGTTAGATTCCACTTTGCCTAAATGGCTATTTACTTCAGTAAACTTTTTATTTACTTCATCAAACTGCTTACCAACTTCATCAAACTGAGTTTGAATCATGCCGGCTAATTGATCCAAAGTGATTTTGTCGGCCATAAATTTATTTAATATTATTTATTTTGTTTAATACAACCCGGGAAATTGTTTTTGCACAACATCAATCGACGGTTGGTCTTTAACCACGGTTAATAGTTGCTTAACCACTAATTTGGCGTTATTGGTTTCGCCGATTTTCTGATAAAGCAGGGCTAAACTGTAAAGCGCGTTGGCGTGATTCGGATTAGCTTGAATAATGCTTAAAAATAATTGTTCGGCCGCGGCTATATCATCATTTTTTTTAATGGCGCCGCCGGCCTGGCTGGAAACGGTTAAATCCGGATTGGCTTCAGCGCCTTTAGTAATATTCTCGGCCGCGGATTGGGCTATGCCCGGAGGGGCGGCCACGCCGCGGTTAAAATAAAGACGGCCCAGTTCAAAGCGATAATCAACATTATCTTTGGTTAAAAGAGCCGCTTTTTTTAACTGTTCAACGGCCTCGTCTAGTTTGTTTAATTTTTCATAAGCAATGGCTTTGCCATAATTAGCCGCGCCAAAATCGGCTTTTTTGGCTAAGGCCAAATCATATTTTTTTATGGCTTCATTTACATAATATTCCTGCTGATTTTTATCTTTTTCCGCGTTAGCGCGGGCCATGTTGATTAAGGCTATTCTAAGATAAGGCGTCGGGCTGTTAGGCGCTAATTCTTTGGCCTGGTTATATAAATTTTCCGCCCACTCTAAAGCGCCCTGGACATAGAAAGAAGCATTTTCATAAATTAAGGCCATGGCCTCGCTATTAGCGGCGTTATTGGGCGACAAAGTTAGACCCTTTTTACCCGTATCGATGGCTGATGACAAGCTATTTTCTATAACCGCCTGATTGCGGGCGCCGCTGGCTTCCTGATTGGCCAAGGCCATATAATTATTGGCCAGATTCAAGTAATAAACATCCTGATATGGCGCTAAAACAATAGCTTTCTTTATTTCAGCTACTTTCTGGTTAATATCAGAGGTTTTTAATGATCGCCTTACGTAAATATCAGCCAAATACATTTTCACGCCCAGGGTAAATAAAATAACCACGGCCGCGCTTAAGGTTAAGAAAATAGCGGCTAAGGCCAGGGCGTATTTAGGCGAAGCCCGGAATGACAAGTTAAAAGTTTTAAATTTTTCCGGGTAATTAACAATCGCCATGGCCACGGCTAAAACCGCGACTAAAGCTGAAATTAAAACTAACGAGCTGTTCAGAGAGAATAATAAGCTGAAAATAATCACCATAATAAAACTGGAAAATAAGGCCAAAAGTATGGATTGGGTGTCATTTTTCCGCACTTTAATCAAAGTTAAAAAGCAAATTGACAAAGCAATTAAAGAAATGATTATTATGGCCAAAACGCCTAAACTGCCGACCGTGGCCGCTAGCTCAAATAAATAGCCGGAAGCATTATCAAATTTAGCGTCCCATAGAGGCGAAGCGTTAAAATCAGCGCTTTTATACTTATTAAAACTGTAGTAAAAAGTTGACGGGCCGGAACCGAAGAGCGGGTTTTCTTTTAAACTGGCTTTAGCAATATCAAAAGAAGCCCGGCGCGATAAGCTCACCTCTACCGGCAAATTCAGGCTCATGATATTAAAGTTGCCCAAAACCAAAAGAATAATTAAAAGCAAGAAAGTGGTGATGGGAATGACAATATTGGAACTGGAAATTTTAATAATCTTTGAAAGCAAAAACATTAAAACAATAACTATGCCGACTATAGCCGCCGGCCAAAAAGTAAAACCATTGAGTAAGGTCAAGACAAACAGCGAAATTAAAATTACCGCGCCTAAAACCGCTTTAATCGCGCCGATTAAAATCTTATTGGTTAAACCGGCATGAATCTCGCTTAACTGCGACATGCCGATGACCAAAAGCGGCAAAGTCATGACTAAGTACATGGTTAGTCCGGACAGCGAGCCTAAAGGATTAAAGCTAATGGCTTTAGTAAAATCCAGAGGTAAAACGAATTTGCCCAGTAGCTCTAAAAGCGAGAAAACCGCGATTAAAGAAGTTGAGCCGATTAGGCCCCAAAATAATAGTTTAATTCTTTTTTGATCAATATTGTTTATTACTAAATAATAAAATAACGTAATAATTATCACCGCGGCTAGACTCTTGGCCGGATTGCCGTAAGTGCCTAACAGGCTGTCCTTTTGGCTGATTGATAAAACCGTGGCAGCGATGAAGATAGTCAAGAGGCCGACGATTGGCCAGTCCAGCGGCGTTCTCTTAATATTAAGTTCGCCCACGATTACGGCTTTAGTTACCCAGGCAACCGCGCCCAGTAAGACTAAAAAATAAAACAAGGTCATTTTTTCAAAACCCATGTTTTGCGCCACCAGGCCGGTAAAAAATAAGGGGCAGAGAAAAAATACCAAAAAAACCGCGCTGATGATAACAAAATCTAAGCCTTTAGCGGTGGCTGTTGGCTGTTTTAAAATAATCTTTTTTTCATCCATAGATGTTTATTTAGATAAATTATTATTTGCCTATTATTAATATTAAAACAAAATTTAAAATTATTCAAGTAAATTATTCCGCCAGCACTTCTTCCAGCAGATTTTTAGTGTCAATAATTGAAATTTCCCCTTTTTGCAGGCCGGGCACGAGACTGTTTAGCCTGTCTTTTAGGCCGGCGATAATTTGCTCGCGCGTTTTTATGCCGGCGGCCATAAATTCTTTAACGTCTTCGTTCTGGTAGAGCGCCTTGATGGATTTATACCATAAATCATTATATTCATCTATCCAGCCGCGATTATAAGCGGAAACAATTTTTGCGCCATTGGCTTTATACATTGATTCTATGGCGGCCCGCAGGCTGATTATCTTGCCATCTATTTGCAACGGATTGACGTTCGGTTTTTTTAATTCTTCAACTATTTCATAATGCTGGCGCGCCAGTTCTTTTTGCTTATCATAAAGAGTGGCTAGGGCGCGGTCTTCTTTAGTTGAATCTTCTGATAATTTAGGTTTGGCGCCGAAAAATTTTACAGACTCAAGCAGCATTTTTTGAAACTCAAGATTTTCGGATTGGCGAATAAGATCTGACGACGAAATTTCTTTTACTATTTTAAGCGCTTCTTTAATTTTATCTTTATCTTTAATAATCTGTGCTTGTCTCTCTTCGGGCGCTAGTTTTTTTTCTTTCTTTTCCCGTTTAACCCCGGCTTTATCAAAAGCTTCGGCTAGCCTGGCCTTGCCAAATTCCTCGGAAGTAACATCTTCGGAATAAAGACTGTCCTGATCAGAGTATTCATCTTCCTCCGGGAAATAAGAGCTTTCCACTCTTGCTAAAGCGATTAAAGAACCGTCTTGTCTTGGCTCAACTTTTATGGCCGGGCTGGCATTCCGCCCGAACAAATACAGGCCGTCGGCCAAATCAAAATAACTGCCCTCACGCCGGCTGCCGTAGATGAAGACCGCCCGATTGCCTTTAATTAAAAGAGCGCGCCCTGACCCGCCGATAGGAATTTCTTTGGGGTTGATTTGCTCGGCGGAATAATTTTTATCAGTCGCTTTTACTACTTTTCCGCCTAAAACCGTAAGTAGCCGCGCGTACGAACTGTCCCGCCCTTCTAAAACACGCGCCAGTTCCTGCTGCAACGCAAAATTTTTAACTTCTTCGCGGGCGAAAAGAATATCGCGAACTTCAGTCAATAAACGTTTTGCCTGGTAGGGGTCAGGCGCTTTTGGCGAATAATAGGACGAACCGCTCTGACCCAGGTAATTAACCGCTTCATCTCTTTTTTTCTTTAATTCTTCTCGTAGAGCTTCGGTAAAACCGTAAAGCGCCGCGCCGCCGTAGGGAAGTTTTTTGTCTATCAGCGCGTCAACTTCAGCTCGTAAACTTTCCAGCTCCGGCTTCATTACGGAAAATTTTTGCATGGCCGCGTTTCTTTCTTCTATAAATCGTTTTACGTTTTCAAGCAGGATTTTCGCTTTTACCGGATCTGCTTTTCGGCTAAGGCCGTGCCCGGCTTGATCTAATTTTTCTTGCAAATCATCCAATTCGTCTTTAGATAAATAAAGCGCGGCCCGGTTTTCGTACGCCCGGTTAAGCATCTGCTCCGTTTCGCTGGCTAAGCTCACGAGCTCTTCTTTTTCAAGCTCAAACAAGCGGCTCTGATTGGCTTCAGCAATTGATTTTTCGGCGGCTTTAAGGCTGGCAAAATATGTTATGACATAACTAATCTTATATCCTCCACTCATGTCATCATCCTCAACTTCCTGAATTATTCCCGGATAAGCTAAACAGGGAGCGCCATCGCGGCGCCTGGCATATTCAATTGGTTTGGCGCCAAGGCTTGCCGGCAAGGGTAATTCGGAAGCATCGTCTTTAAGCGCCGGCACTGAAATTTTTGGCTTTTCCCAATTATTCCAGGCTTCTTCTATTTTATATTCATCTGCCTTATCTTTCAATTTTTCTATGGAATCGCTTTCCAATTTAGCCTGACCGACCTTAACCCATAACAGCGGTTTAAGCGGATTAGCTTTATCTCCCAGTATTGGAATATCGTCATCTTTAATATCCGTAAGCGCTTCAAAAGGAATAGTTATTACCGCCGAATGTTCTTCGTCATTATAACTGCCGGCCGGATGATATAGGTATTTAACCGGCAGGGACCTGTCTTGAATTAAAACTTTTTCCGGATAAAGCGCGTCTAATTCAGCCAGTTGCTCGGTCGTGATAAAATTATCGGCCGATAGGCGCAAACGGCCGCCTAAAAGTTCCGCTTCTTTAGCGCTGGCCACATTGCCTAATTGTTCCTTATACCAGGACAGCAAATCAGGCATTTTTATTTTTCCTCTGAAACGATGGTAATAACCGGAAAGCTGCGCTAACTGCTGGTTATTTATTTCTTGATACGGCCAGGACAAGGGCACATTTGCCGAATAAAGCGCTTGAGCAAAAGCATTAGAAGCGCGTTGGCCGGTTATTTTTCTTTTTTCCCGGTCAAAATAATCATAATAACCTTTAAGCCTGACAGTCGTCAACGCTTCAACCTGGTCAGCTTCTTGGTTGTACGCCGGCTCGCTTTCAGTGGTTTCAACCAGCTGCGGCAGAACTGCCGATAATTCTTTAAAGCTGATCGGGTGAATTTTATCGGCGTAGTTTCTGATTATTGCCACGCCGCGCCGCGTTCCCCCGCCCTCGCCTATCTTTCCGGCTAAGCAAACGGCCGGCAAAGAAGCAAAGCCTTCCGAACCAGGAGACATGTTTATTTCTTTCTCTGAAGAATCGCCTAGGCGGGTATAATAAGCCGGACCGCGGCGAAGTTCATGCTTAACCATAACGCCGTCCGGATGGGCGGCCAAAATAACGCAACCGAGATTACCGTCATCCGCGTTTAAAAGAATATCTTTAAGGCCGGCCCGGTCTAATTTTAAGCCGGCATAACGGGCGTAGTCCTGGAGCTTGTAAGCGATGTGCGTAAGCGCTTCGGCTTTAAGGTAATACTCGCGGCACCACCCCTCAAATTCTTTTCTTATTTTCCGACCCTCCGGCGTATAGCCATTGCGGCTTATTTCAAAAACTCCTTTATCAATAGCGGCCGCGAAGATGTTTAACCCTTTAAGCCAATCCGAGTTTCCCCGGTCAAATATGTTTTGAATCTGCTCAACTTTTTTCCTGGCGTTAATCTTTTTGTCTTCAAAATTGCTGCCCGGCGCTATTTTTATGTCTTCCTGCGTCGGGCTCAATAAAACGTTTTCTTCACGGGAAAAGGCGGCTAAAACTAGGCCTTCTTTAAGGCAATTTCGCCGCTTGGCTTCTATAACCATCCGGCCGATTCGCGGTTCAAAGGGCAGCTCTCCCATCTCTCGACCCAGCTCGGTTAATTCTCCTTTTTCATCCAATGCTCCGAGTAAAAGCAGTTCTCGCTCGCCGTACTTAAGAGATTTTTCGTCCGGCGGCTCTATAAAAGGGAAACTGTCCGGGTCAATTCCTATCTTTTTCAAACGCAAAACTAAATGAGAAAGATTGGTTCGCCGTATTTCCGACTCCGGATGCTGGACCAGTTTTTTATATTCTTCTTCGGTTAAAATTCTAACGCATTTTCCCGGGCCTAACCGCCCGGCCCGGCCGGCTCGCTGTTCGGCCTGGTCTTTTGAAATAAACTCCGTGCCTTTTTCTATGATGCCGCTTGATGGATTATATCTTACCGAGCGCTGCCGGCAGGAATCAACTACGTGCGTTATGCCCGGAACGGTTAAGGAAGTTTCCGCTATGTTAGTAGCCATGATAACGCGCCGTTTCACGCCGTAAGCTTTTTTGCCGCTTAAGGCTTTATCGCGCTCTTTTGGCCCGAGCGCTCCGTGAAGCGGTAAAACTTCAATTCCCTCCTCTTTACCAATACGGGCGAGGCAGTCGTTAATTTCCCGCGCCCCGGGCAGAAAAACTAAAATATCTTCGCCTTGTCCGGAAGCGATGATTTTCTCCACTTGCCTGGCGGTTTTTCTTATATAATTATTTCTTTCTTTGTCCGAAAGATATTTTTCTTCTTCGTCCAACTCGTCTTTTAGATATTTTTTTTCAACCGGATAAGCGCGCCCTTCAATTTTAAGGTAATCCTCGTCGCCAATGCCGAAAAATTGCTGAATTCTTTCTTTATTGAAAGTAGCGCTGGTTAGAAGTGTTAGCGGAGCCTCGCCCCGTTCATGCATAAGTTTTAACAGTCCCAGAGCTAAATGATATTCAACCGTGCCTTCGTGCAACTCGTCAATAATAACTCCGCCCGTATTGCTTTTATCAAGACCTTCGTTGATTAAATATCTTAAAAAAATGCCCGGTGTTACCTCGCCGATGGCCGTGCCCGGTTTTATCTCTTTGGCCTCGGAAGTGGAAAAGCCGACTGCTTGGCCGAGTTTCTCGTCTGACACCGCGGCCACGGCCCGGGCAATGCCCGAGGCCGCGTCCCGCCTTGGCTGAAGGCCGATAATCCTATCGGGCAGGCTTAGTTTTTTAAGCACTTTCCGCATAGCGAGCGGAGAAAAAATTGATTTTCCTGACCCGGTTTCGCCTTGAAACAGTAAAATGCCTTGTCGTTCAAAACAGGCCATAAGAGCTGATTCCAGTTCATTTAAACGTTCCCTGACCGGAATGTCCTGCGCTTGAATCGCTTTTTTAAGGCGCTCTAGCTGATTAGCCGCGCCATAGGCTTCTTCGGCTTGCTCTTGCCAGCCGTTTTCCTCGCCGTTTTCCGACTCTTCCAGCCATTGGACTGCGGCCGCGCCTTGATTTAGTTGTTCTAAATTTTCAGCCATGTTGTGATGAGATGGTTGCCAAACTATTTCTACTGCCTCGCATTTGCGGGGCTATTTTTAGCTAAGACTTCGTCAAACTGCGCAAAATGATTTTCACCCCGCAAGATGCGGGGCTCAAATCATTTTGCTTGTTTTCCTCGTCTTAGCTAAAAATATCCCCGCCCGCCCACTACCGCAGGCAGTCGGGCAGGTAAATTTCGCTACGAAATAGTTTGGCAACCATCTCTATGTCAATTTCTCGTTTTCATAAAAAACCGATTTAGCGAACGGCCAAAACCAATTAACCGCGATTAGAGCCGGCAAGGTTAAACACTGGCCGCGCAGTACCGCCTTCTCTTTGTTGGGAGAAATTTTATAAAGATTCTGATAAAATTTTTTTTCATTAAAACCGCCGCTAACTTTACCTAGTTCAAAAAAGTCAAGTTCCGCGAAAACAGCTTTGTCTTTGGCCTGCGCCTTATCAAAACTATCCAAATCTTTTTTAGTCCAAATTATAGGACTTTCTCTAATACCCAGCGGTCTTAGATACTGCTCATCGTTTAAAGTTGAATATATAAGAACAGCATCCTGATTTTTACCGGACCGATAAATAACCTCCGGAATAAAACCGCGAATGCTTGAAAAAAATAATAAAGCATCTTTTAAATTTGTTTCGCCGCTTAACTCAATCGGCTGGTTGGTCAAACTTTTAAGAGCCGGAATTCGCTTAAGGCTAATGACATTATATTCAATAATAGATTGTGTTCGCGCGTTTTTCATATTTTCATTCAACTAGGCCGTCGGTGTTAGCTAAATTATCGCCTTCTAATTTAGTGGTTTTAGCTTTTAAGGTTTTATTGATTGGTGTTTTAGTTTCGCTGTCCACGGCCGAGACAACCGTGCCGGGCAGGATGATCATAAGTTTATTTCTGTCAGCTTCGCCCGGACTGACATTTAGGTTAAATTCAGCGTCGGCTTTATAAGCCGTAACCGGCAAACGGCCCACTTGCCAGACAACCTGATTGGTCTGGCTGTCATAGTCTAATGATCCGACCGAGGAGCGGTTTTTGCCGTCCCAGGCTACATTAGCCGGTAAAGCCGCGCTAATCCGCAAATCGCTTAATTCATGCAAATTATTATTTATGGCCCAATAGACTTTTAAGCCGGTAGTCTGGCCGACTTTAGGCGGCAAGGGTCCGGAACCAACCGCGATATTGTCATCATTAAAATATCTTAGCTGTTCTGATAAATTCAAATCACTGTTAATTTTATTGATAATAGTATTGCTCTGGCTGTCCGCGGCCGCGGTTTTGCCTGCCAGGCTGTAGCGCACATAACTTTTCACCTGATAAGCCTTGCTTAAATCAATTTCCGCCGCGGTTTTTAATTTCAAGGAAAAATCAATTACTCCCTCGGCGCCGCTCGGCAACTCGGCTAGGGCCGGAATTTCCTGCTTGCTCCAGCTAATGGCGTTGCCGCTTACCTGGCCGTTATTTTGATCTTTTAGGCTCGGCCAGTCAAGAAAATCGCTTTCTAAAATTGCCATAATAATGATGTCTTTCATGGTAGCCTCGCCCTTATTGGTATAGTTAATTGAATAATTTAAAGTTTGGCCAAAATCCGCGCCCTGATCAAAGGGCGAGCCATTGGCTATTAAATTTATGTTTAAAGCGCTTTTAACCGCGTCTATAGTAAAATCTTTTTGGTAAAATAAATGATATTTGATTGGCTGATTCACGGCTGATTCGGGCAATTCAAATTTTAATTTAATACTAACATTCGGCTGTTTTTTCTCTTTAATTTTAAACTTAATTTTAAACTCATTTTCGTTTTTGCCAAAATCGCTTAAGAGCCAACTGTCCGGCCGGTCCGGCGCTATAACCGGCCCGACTCGCTTAGCCATACCTGCCTGCGCCGGCAGGTCCACCGGCGCTTGAACTTGTTCGGCGCCGAGTAGGTCCACCTCGGCCGGATGTTCAATATTTAAACGGAAATTATTGATATAATTTTCAGTTTTAGTTTTAAGTTTAACCTTAATCTCGTTAGTTTCATTAACTAAAGCGCTGGAAGAATTATCAAAGGAAAAATCAAGTCCAATATCGTTTATTTTGGTTTCGTAACTAGCTGATTTTTTAAATTCGCTGGAAAAATTTTGCGGCCGATACAGCATATCGGCTAAAATAGTCTGGCTAGTGTCCGCCAGTCCGACTAATTTTCCTTTTATTCTTATAACGCCGCTGCGATGCGGCTCCAGACCGGCTATTTCCCAAAAATTATTATTCCGGCCGGGCATAGGCTCGCTGTCCATAAATATAAAATCTTCCGGGTAGGTAATTTTTATTTCAATCTTAGACAGGCTGGCCTTATCTTCGTTTTTATAATTTACCTCATAATAAAATTCTTGGCCGGCTACCACCTCTTTTTTACCGTTAAACTCCAACGCGGCCGATGACTGACTGGCGACTAGTTTTAAATAAACGTAATTATAAGCGCTATAAGCCGCGCCGCCGAAAACAAACAGCACGATTAGAAAAGTAAATAAATTAAACAGCAGGCCGCGCTTGGGCTTAATTAGCATTTTTTTTACGTCAACCCGGTTACCCTGATCGTCTTGGTAGATTTTCGCCAGGCTGTCTTTTATTTCTTCTTCTTTAGCTTCATTCACGGCGTATTCTTCAAAAGCTTCGGCCTCTTCGTCCGAGGCCAGCGGCCGTTTAACGAATTCCGACAGGCTAGACGAGCCTTGCTTTATTCTAATTTCATTATTCTTACTCATAGCAATATAATTTCTAATGCCTAATAACCTAATTTCTAAAATTACAAATAACAAATTCCAAACAATATCAAAATTCTAATTTACCAATATCTAAAATAAATATATCGTTTAGGCTTTGTTATTTTAAATTTGTTTGTGATTTGGCGTTTGTGATTTGGAATTTTAGTGATTTGGAATTTTATTAGGCCTTGGGGTTTGATTAGGTCAATTAGAATAATTAGAAATTTTATGAAATTATCTTTCTTCTACTATTATAGCCATTATTTTATCCTGATTCAAATCCTGGCTGATTGACCAGCCGTTTTGGCCGCCATCCACGCCAGCCGGATATTTCCAAATCGGCCTGAAATTATCGCTTAATTCCAGTTCGCTTTCTATGGTGGACGAATTCATACCCGGTTGTTTTTGCGCTAACAGCGAATAAGAATATAAATTTTTCTCGCCCGGGTTTAAAACCGCGCCGGCTTTAGCGATTAGCTGATCTTTAAACTCCTGATCGGCCGGCTGTTTTTTAGCAGTTAGTTTAAAAGGCAGCCGGTATTTTAAACTTATTTCAATGGTTTCGCCCGGGTCAAGCTGGGACCAGTTGGCGAACACGGTTTTATTAAGTTCATTATAAATTTTAACGCCGCTGGCTTGATCGGTTCGCGCCTGGCCCTCGCCGGCCAGGACGTCCGGGTCATCGGCTAGTCCGGCCATTTCCGGAGCAAAAAATATTTTAGCCACCGGCTTAAAGCCATTGGCTTCTAATAATTCAGAGCCGAGCGGCACGTAAATTCTTAGCCAGTCAACATTTCTAACTCCGGAAAACGGCTCGCGCTTAATCGCCTGGTGAACGCGCCTGATGGTTAAATCGTCAATAATTGAACCGTCCGGCTGAACTTTGGCTTGATGGATAATCTGCTGTTTGATTTTACGGTCGCTTTTGCCGCCGGCGATATTAGTGTTAACCACATTTAAATAATCGCCAGCCGCGTCTTTAACCCGGCCGCTCCAGCCCAAATCGTCGGCCTTAGCTTCTAAAGCCGTATCCGTAAAATAAAATAAAATATTTTTGCCAGTTAAGGATTCTTCGGCGATTTTAAATAAAGGCGCTAAATTATTTTTGTTTAAGCGCTGAGGCAGTTGTTTAATAATTTCATTCATTAAATCGCCGATTATTTTTTTAGGCTGCTTGGTTACATCCGGTTTTTGCTCGGCTAATTTTTGCGTTTCCAGCCAAAAATTAGCCGCGTCAATCGTCAGGCCATATTTTTCTTTTAGATCTATGGGGCCGATTATGGTTAATAATTTTTCCATCACCGTGGGCGTAAAACTAATTACCCCGTCAACCGTCGGACCGTCCGAGTTTTCATAAAACCAGGCTAATTTGCGCGCGCTCATTGGCCAGTCCGGCCACCAGTTAGCGTCCCAGAAATGCCAGTCAGCCCTAACTAAGCTTAAAGGTTCGGGCGGCTTTATTTTTTTTAGCCAGCCAGCCTCGGTGTCATAACTGCCGCCGCCCGGAACTTCTATATTTTTAATTTCACCCTTAGAAAAGTCAATTAAAGCAAAACTGCCGATAAATCCTCCCGAGGCGCGCAATTCGGAATTATTTTGAAAAACCAATAAATACCGCTTAGCCGTACTGGCGCCTAAAAAATTTCTTAAGCTATCAGCCAGGCCGATAAATTCATTTAAGCCAAGAGCAAGCTGGTTGGTTTTTTGTTTTAATAAAATAAATCTTTCTTGATAATCTTCCGGTAAAACTTGGCTATCTATCTGGTTCAAAACTTTAGTCAACTCGGTTAAATCAGCTGCGGCGTTATGTCCATAAAGGCTTAAATTGGCTAAAATATTGTCAACGCCATTGGTTTGGCGGCTAAAAAGACTGTCCATGGCTAAGCTTAAATTTTTTCCAGCATTGGCGCCTAACTCGCCAGCGCGTAAAATAGCCTGGCCGGCGGCGGCCAGGCGCAGGTCTTTATCAGGCGCGATCGCGGCTAAGGCCAAGAGCCAGCCATTAATTTTTTCCAGTTCGTTTTGCGCGCTTAAAAAATTATCGCCGGCATTTTGAAAGCCCTGGCCGGCCTGGCTAAAATTAAAATCTTTAGCCGCCTGGCCGGCGAAAATTAAATTATTCAGAGCCAGCTCGCTCACGCCTAAAACTTTGCCTTTAACCAGGTTGATAACTTTATAATAAGTGAACGCCTTAATCGGCAAGATTATCATCAGTAAGACTCCGGCAAAAACTAACACCGGCTTTAAATAACCAACTGCTTGTTTGTCATTGCGAGGACCCCGCATCTGCGGGGGGCGTGGCAATCTCGCGAACATTGAAACAACCACCGCCTGCGTCGCTCTAAGCTCGGTTGGCAAAAAATTTAAAGTCTCGTAAATATATATTTGAAATTTAAAAAACAAAAATTTAATAACTTTAATAACCGGCCGCGCTATGGCCGAAAGCAGAAAATAAGCCAGCCTTAAAATAAACATGATTACCCAGCCAACCGCGTAGCAAATTTTATAAAATAAAATAAATAATTTTTTAAAGATAGTGAATAATAATCTGCCTAAACTAAAGAACGCCAGCTGGCTCAATAAACTGTCATTAAGGGCTTTATTTTCTTTTGTCATTCCCGCTTTCCCCTTCGTCATTCCTGCGGCCTTTAGTCCTCGCGAAAGCGGGGAAGGAATCCAGAGAGATTTAAGATTAAATAAAATTTTATTAAGACTAAAAGGTTTAAATATTTGACCAACTTTATTTTTCCCGGCTTTAAAATACTTGCCATAATCAATCTCGGCCAGTTTTTCCAGCTTTTCCTCAATATTTCGCGATTTTTTTAGCTGGGCTTGCTTTATGTCTTGTTCAGGCAGATTCTCTTTTAAATCAATAATAAAACGAGACGATTTCGCGTCAGGATTAACTTTTAAATTATAAAAATTAGGTGAAGCCATTTTAATTTATTTCTTAACATTATTATAACACAAAATACGAAAAACAAGAAAGTCTGGATTTCTTTAAAAAAAATCAGGCCTGAAAGCATTTGCTTTTTATAAGCATCTGCCTTCAGGCCATTGGGTTATGCCAGCGCTTAACCAGCGCTGGCTTCGGCGGCGGCCAGCCTAATCTCTTTGTTGACATATTGGAATCCAACCGCGTATTTTCTTTTTTTCTCCTTTCCCTCCTCAATCATCTGTACAGGAAGAGTTTTGATCAGCGTCCCGACCTCTTCCTGCCTGACAATCTGGAGCTTGACATCGGAACGAACGATGTCGGGCGTGGTCTGCGCCCTAAAATAATGGATGACATCGCCCGGGCGATGTTCTTTATTTTTGAAATCAACAAGCGCAGAAATTATTTTGCCTCTCTGCCCCTGTTCGGCCCCGAAAATATAGGCAGAAACGAATCCGCCAGGGATGCTTTTTGAACAATCCCAGTAAGCCCCGAAACCGCCGAGCGCGATGTGAAGTGCCGCGTTCTTATCAATCTTCACCTGGGCAAAGACTGATCCGAACACCATCTCACGCCTGAAATCGCCCTTAGCCGCGGCATCGTTGTCTTCGGCCGCCTTAGCACAAATTGCGACCAGTTTATCCACGGCCATGGTTGCATCAAAACCGATGCTTTCAAAGCACGATCGGCAAGTGCGCGCTTTTTCGGTCTTGCTACCGCCGCAGACCGGGCAACCAACACCAGCATACAACACCTCTGCCCTCAGCTGAACGATTCCCATTTTTCTTTCTCCCTCTTCTTAATTGTTTTTTAATATTTTGATCGGACTGATTATCCGATCGGTTGAGTTGAAAAAAACATTGCGATTACTCGCAATCCCCTGCTTGCTAAATTTAACAAACAAAAAACTGCGCTATTCGCTTATTATATTGTTGGCGAACTTTCTCTCTTGGCATTTGCTAAAGCCATATTTAACAAACGGGCAACTATAGCCGCCTTGGTCGCAATCGCAATATTCTGAATGTTCCGAACTTAAGCCATTCCAGACAAAAGAAACGATTTCGCTGAATTTTAGCTTAGTCGGCTCGGCCTTATTTAAAGCTTCGGAACCGTTTAAAAAAGCGTTTAAATTCCGATGATAAAACCAATTGGGAATTAGGGAATTTTTGCCCTCAAACTGCAGTTTAAGCGGATCAACCGGCTTGTTATAACCGCTTAATTCTAATTCTCTCATCCTGATAGCCGCCACGATTTCCCTTAAATTAAGCCGATGATGCTTATTAGTTAAAATCATAACATGCCCGCTTGAACGTTTTTGCACTACCGCGGACAGGCTATCCATGGTTAAGCCATAATTAGCTAATTGCGAATTATCCGATTCAACCACGCCGATTTTTATTTTATTATTAAATCTTTTTATTTTATAAATTTTACTTTTGCTTTCATATTCTTTTTTAACATTATAATGCCAGTCAATTTGCGAAGTCTGAAAATAATTTATTAGTCTTAAGCCCAGCTCCACGACTTTTAGCGAAGGCAAATTTTGCTTATGAAAACATTTTATTAAATAAGCTAAATCGCCATAGCGGTTATGCAAGCCCTCTAAATCATCTTCCCTGATATAATTTAATAAAGCGATTAGTTCAGGATTATTTTCAATGCCCAGATAAGCCGCTACTAAAGAAGCGGCCGTTTCTTTAACAAGACTTTTATGATGGTCAAACCGGCCGCCGCCGATATCAATCGTTAAAATCTTCTCGGAAATAAATTTATTGATATCTTCCGGTTTGGGGTCATGGCTATTTTCCCAAAAAATAATTTCGGCCGAATCAATGCCGGAAAATTTTTCTTGGCCATAACGGCTTAACAAATAAACCGCGGCAATCGGATCTAAATGCGGCTTATTTGGTATTAAAATTTTCTTTATTTCCATAATCGGTCAACTTAGCATATTTTTTATTCCTTGTCAAGATAGTTTTAAGTATTTTTATTTAAGATTAGCTATTTTTTAGCTAAATAAAAACATCATCGGCTTAATAATGTTTTTATGTTAATAAATCTTATTTATTTTAAGGAATTTTTATAAACCGCCAACGTCTTTTCCGCGCAAGTTTGCCAGTTGTATTTTTTCGCTTGTCTATATCCTCTGTTTATCAGCTCAACGCGCAGTTTTTCGTCCGCCAGAGCCTGTTCAATTTTATGCTTCATATCCGCTTGGTCATCCGGATTAAAATATAGAGCCGCCTGGCCTAATATTTCCGGCAAACAAGTTTTATTTGAACTTACCACCGCCAGCCCGTGCGCCATAGCTTCAAGCGGCGGCAGGCCAAAACCTTCGTAAAATGAAGGAAAAACATAAAGCGCCGCTTGGCTATAAAGCTCGGCCAATTCATTATCAGGCAAGTAGCCGGGAAAAATAATATTATGAGAAAAATTTTTGGCTAATTGCTTTAAGCGCGAATAAAAATAGTCTTCTTTACCCACTAAAATTAGTTTTAAATCAGGCAAATTTTTGTTTATTTCAGAAAAGACTTTTATCAAGCTTTCCAAATTTTTATGCGGATAAACGTTGCCCACGTAAAGAAGATATTGATAATTTCCGCCGCGCCCGCAACGCCTTGCTTGCAGGGCGGGCGGGGATTCCCGCCCCGCAAATGCGGGGCGGGGCGGGAATGACGAATTAGATAATTCAGTCACGCCCTCGTAAGTGACAATTATTTTTTGCGGTTCAACTCTAAACTGCCTGACAATATCGTTTTTTGTATACTCTGAAACCGTTAAAACTTTCCGCGCCCGCTTAACCGCCAGCCGGATTACCATTTTATAAGCCAAATTTTTTAGCTTATAAACAGCCGGCCCCAAAGTAGTGGCGCGCAAAGTGGGAAATTTTATTAAAATCAGGTCGTGAATAGTAACCACAAATTTAACCGGACAGAAAAGCGGCACGTTAAAATGCGGAAAGTGCATTAAATCCAGCTTTTCGCGCCAAATGTAAAACGGAAAAATTAGCTGTTCGGCTAAACTATACCATCTGATATCGGCCAATATTTTTTTTACTCTAACGCCATCAGCCTGAAGATCATTAAAATTTTCCCGGCGCAAAAAAATAACGTATTCGTTGTCCGGGTCAAGTTTAATAATATGGTCAACCACTTCCTGCGTGTAGCGGCCCAAACCCTTGCCCAGGGGGCCGTAAAAACGGGCGTCAATGCCAATGCGTTTTATTTTAATAATCATAGCTGTCTCTGTCATTGCGAGCGCAACGCAGTGAGCGAAGCAATCTCACGTATGAAAAATTTATAAATAGTTGCTACTTTAGATAATTTATTCGTTAGATTGCCGCGTCGTCGCTGTCGCTCCTCCTCGCAATGACAATTTATATAGTGTAAACTCTTTCGTCACTTTTTTTACTTCTTCAATCCGCAGGCCAAATTCGGCCAGCCGCTTATCATTCAAATAATTAAAATCACGCTCCGGCAAAGTAAAATTATAATAATAAAGCGGCAGGTGTCCGGCTAAAACCGCGTATTCTTTTATCATGTTAGGGTCATCAAACAAACCGAAAATCACTTTTCTTTCCGGAAATAAGAGCTTGTCATGATATTTAGTAATAATCACCGCCCGGGGTTCAGTTAAGTTTAATATTTGCTCGTATTCGGCGCGCGCCGCCGTTTGCTGGCGCGCTGATTTTATTAAGCCTTCATCACTGCCCAGTAAAACAAATTTAAGCGAAAGAAAAAATACTAAAAAAACCATTAAAGCGCGCCAGCCATAAACTAATATTTTTTTCTTAAACATACCTGATAATTTTATGAAAAAAATAACAGCCAAAGGAATCGCGCCCAAATAGATCGGCAGCCAATAGCGGACGTAAGAGTTGCCGATTGTGCGGCTTTTAGGATCCGGGTTGTCATGAAAATCCCAGCTGCCGTAATAAGATATTAAAATCGCGGCCGCGGTGAATAAAGCAATTACATAAGCATAATGACGGCGGCGCCACTTTTTTATTCTGGAAAGCAAAAGCAAAAAGCCGAATAAAGCCGGCCAAAAAATCCAATAAAACATTTTAACAAAATAAAAATAAAACATTTTCAAACTTTTAAGCGGCCGCCAGCCAAAATGAAAAAAATTATTTTTTATCTCGGTTAAGCCGCTTTTAACCGCCGCCGGACTTTTTATAATTTTCGCGCTGGCGTCCGCCAGGTTTAAAATAGACTGGTTCATTTCATTATAGCCGCCGCGCCAATATGACTGATATAATATTTTATTCCAGTACAGAGCCGGCAAAAGAGCAAATAACAAGCCGGCCAGAAAAATCATTAGTTTAGTCAAACCGAATTTTTTAAAGTTAAACAGCCAGATAATGAGCCAGAGCGGAATCAACCAGATCAATTCGGAAGAACGGGTTATAATGGCCAGGCCGAGAAAAGCGCCGCTAAGGCCGGCCGAGAAAATGGCCATGGCCGGCTTTTTTTTAATTGACAGACAAGCTAAATAAAGACTGACTATCAGAAGAACCACAAAGAGCGTATTATGAAACATACTGCGGGCGCTATAATAAACAAACGGCGGGAAAACGGTTAAAATAAGCGCGGACAGCAAGGCATTGCGCCGGCCGAAAATTTCTTTAATTAATAAATAATAAAAAATAATGCCTAAAGCGGCAAAAAATGGCGTGAGAAAAGGCAGAGCTTTATAACCGGCCAGACTGGCGATTTTACCGTAAATTAAAATCAGACCCAAAAAACTTACCGGCTTAAGCCAGCCCGAATCGCTTCTGGCGCTACGCGGATGCATAACGTCATTGGCTAGAATATTATATTTTTCAAAAATCGCCAGTTGGTTTTCCTGGGCGTAAAGTTTGGTGAAATTATAATTAGCCGTTTCGTCAGGCGACAGCCATTTGATAAAATCCGCGGATTGCGTAAAATAGTTAAAACTGGCCGTGCCCATGAAAAAGACTATGGCTATAAGCGCTAGTAATAGCCAGTGCCAGTATTTTTTTAACCAATTTTTTATCTCTATTGTCATGAATTGTTAAAATTTATAAAGTAAAAACTTTCAACTTTATAACTTTTTACTTATGTTTCATACAAATACACCGGTAAATCATTGGCGCTCGGCTTATCTATTATTTTCGGCTGCCAATCAGGCAATTTAAAAGCGTAAGAAATAATTTTTGTTCCCGGCTTTAATTCCCGCCTAAGTTTAGAACAAAATTTTTCGTTTAAAACATGCGGCATGCCAAAAAAATAAATTACGTCGGCCGGGGCTAAATTTTCTTTATATAAATTTTTAAACTTAAATTCAATCAGGCCGCGCCGGTTCAGCGCCTGCCTTAATTTGCAAATTAAATAAAAAGGCAGGGAAATTTCCAGCCCCACGGCTTTAACCTTATAATTATTAGCCGCGTAAATTACCATTCGGCCGTTGCCGCAGCCTAAATCATAAAAAACCTGCCCGAGCTTTAAATCAGCCAGTTTAAAAATTCTTTTTAAATCCCGGCCACGGCTGGGCACCCAGGGGGCAAAGGATAAAACCGAAAAAATTAAGCTAAAACCGCAGACGATAATGAATAATAAAAAAAATATATTTATAATGAAAACTATCATAAAATATGGTAAAATAAAAATTAATGAATAACCGGCTGGAAAATATCATCAATTCACTCTTAATCTTAATCTGCCTTATTTCTATATTCGGCGGCTTGGTTTATCGTTTTTATTCGCTTAACCGGATTGGCGTAATAATTAGCTTAAGTTTAACGGCTGTTTCTTTTGTTATTATACAATATTTTTATCTTATTTCAAACAAAAAAACAAGGCCGCAACCGCCGGCCGATTTGGAAAATAATAAGTTTGGGTTAACTAATTTTTTACTTCTTGCTTCTTACTTCTTACTTCTCTCTTTTTGTTTTTATATTTTATTTAGCCATCAAACCGCCAGCGCCATAATTTCGCCCTGGCAAATTATGCCAAAATATTTTTTTATTGTCTATGGCCTGGCCACGCTATTTTTAATCGCTAACTGCCTAATCAATAAAAAATTCGCCTGGCCGCTTATAACGCTTCATTATTTTTTTTCTTTTTCCGTGGCGCTGATAATTTATAAACTCGGCTACGGCTATGATTCATTCATTCACCGGGCCACAGAAAATTTAATCGCTAAAACCGGCGCGGTTGAACCCAAGCCGTTTTATTATTTAGGGCAATACGCCCTGGTGGTAATTACTCATAAAATAACCGCTCTGCCGGTAATTTGGCTGGATAAACTTATGGTGCCGTTTCTGGCCGCTTTATTTTTACCCCTGGCGCTTCAGCGACTTTTAAGATCATGGTTTGATTCAGTCGGCCTTAATTTAGTTTTAATGCTGGCCATGTTAGCCTTAACTTTTCCCTTTTTAATCGTCACCACGCCGCAGAATCTGGCTTATGTTTTTTTGCTTTTAGCGATTTTATTCGGACTGCCTTGTCAGAATTTTTATGACTTTTTAATAGTCTTATTACTGTCGTTAGCCGCGGCCATTACTCACCCGATCGCCGGAGCGCCGGCCTTACTGCTAAGCGCCTTCTTGGCCATTTATCATAGCGATCGGCTTAGGATAAAAAAATATTTCTATCCCCTCTTAATTATTATCGCTGTTTTTATTTTACCGGTTTTATTTTATTTTTTAAACCGGCGGCTGGCCGCGGCCGCGCCGAACGATAATTTAGCGTCCGGCGCCAGCCAATTAGCCTTAAATATGCCGGGCCAGGAAAATTTTATTTTAAATTTTGTTTATTTATACGGCTTTAATTTAAAATTTATTCTAGCTCTTTTGGCTTTAAATGGCCTTTTTATCGCCTATAAGCACCGCCAGCAATGCCGGATTTTAGGGCTTTATCTGACTCTCTCCGCCGCCTTATTTGCATCATATTTAATTACGGCTAAAATTTCTTTCGCTTTTTTAATAAACTATGAAAGAGATGACTATCCGCAAAGAATTTTATTGGCCGCTGTTTTATTACTGGCGCCTTTTTTTATTTTGTCTTTATATGCCTGGCTTAAAAAAATAGCCGAAAAGAATACTTTTATGGTTTCAAGTCTGGCCGTCTTTCTGGCTGTTATAATAAGCGCCGCGCTTTACTTAAGCTATCCGCGCTATGATAATTATTTTAATTCTCACGGCTACGCGGTTTCCAGCGCGGATATAAGCGCGGCCAGCCTAATCAATCAGGAAGCAAAAGGCGATTTTATCGTTTTAGCCAATCAGCAGGTAAGCGCGGCCGCTTTAAGCCGGTTCGGTTTTAAAAAATATTACGTTAGCGGCCAAAAAAAAATTTTTTATTATCCCATCCCGACCAGCTCGCCGCTTTATCAATATTATTTAGACATGGTCTATAAAAAACCCAGCCGCGAAACTATGCTCGCGGCCATGAATCTTGCTGGAGTAAGCCAGGGTTATTTCGTTTTAAATAAATACTGGTGGGCGTTTAAAAAAATTTTAGATGAAGCTAAACTGTCAGCCGATAGCTGGCAGGAAATTGATAATGGTGAGATTGTTATATTTAAGTATGAGAGATGAAGAGGCGAATTTAATTTACGAAAAAATAAAATTAGTTTTAATAAACTAAAACAAATTGCCGAAAGTTTTCGAGTATCGGAAGTTTGACTTATTTAATTCCTCCCATGAAGAAACTTTGTCAAAAGTTATTTTTT
This sequence comes from Parcubacteria group bacterium, assembly GCA_016188785.1. Classification (GTDB taxonomy): domain Bacteria; phylum Patescibacteriota; class Patescibacteriia; order Patescibacteriales; family GWC2-42-12; genus JACPHD01. Next base: position 26,188 of record JACPHD010000001.1, read on the forward strand.
TCTTTTATTTAGCGGCTAATTCCTCACTAAATAAATCGCCTGTATCTCTACCTACTTGCTTAAATTCTTCGATTCTTTTAATAGCTAATTTTCCCTCCTGGGTATTAGTGGAGAAGGAATTTTTCTAATTTTATTTTTGTCTTGGCGTAGGGGCAGAGGGGCTGGGGGTGAATGCCCCGAAGCCAAGACTCCTTATTTGTATTATTTTTTATACTGTTTCTTCTGCAAAAATAGTAACTTCTGTGTTCTGCGGAGTCATTAGTACTGGCCACCAAAATTCGGCATCCTTCCAACCATTATCTTTTCTACCGTTTTGGCGAAACAACATAAGCGAAGGAGTATCAATTGAAACCTTTTTAGCTATGGCGTCATCGGTTTTCGAACCATCGGGTGCATCTGAAAATGTTCCGTCATCTTTAAATCGACTTAGGTTTCTTCCTTTTCTTATTAAAATCCATACTTTCCCTGTTTCTGAGTTATTTCGAGAGTGCAAAGACAGGTGTTCCAAACTCGCTTTGAAAGTTTTCCAATTAAATGAATAAAACTCGTCGAGCTCAAGAGTTTTGGAAATTAGATCAATAATTTCCATGCAATCATTTAGTTTAATAAGCACTGGCTTATTTTCGTCCTTCCCTGGAAACCACCCGTCAATAATTGAATCGAGTTGTTCAACAATACCTCCGATATTTGTTTTATATTCTGTTTGAAAACCAATTGGGAGTAATCTTTTATGCGGCCGTAATGTCGCGAGAGATGAAAGCAAGAGTTTGTTCGGAGAACAAGGTACAAGTCGTCCGGTAACATCTTTTCGTATGAAATAAACTCCGTTGGAGTGATCTCCTTTTTCAAAAGCTTCTCTTAACGCAGAATCAAATTCATGAATACGTCTCATAACTTCATAAATGTCTCTCGTTGTATAGAACCGAGTTACGGCCAAATCATTGCGTGGCCGCGCACCATACATTCTTGCGTGTTGTAAAACCGTATCTTGCTGAAATCTTTTCGGTTTTCTGCCGTAGTAAAATCCAATCAAATTATTTACCGTAACACCCCGGTCTAAAATCTGCCCGCCAATAAAAATATTCATTGGGTTACGCAGTTTAAGTTGTCCTTTATCATCCAATAATTCCTCGACTTCCTTATCAGAGTTTACTGTTGTAATCATTATATGTTCTTCAAGTAAAGATGTTATTACTCCATCCATCACTTCTTCTTTTGTCGGCATTTCTAAAGAATTAATTTTATCTACGGATTTTTTCATATCATCATATGATTCTTCAATGAGAAGATTTAGCGACTGTGGACTATCCTCTGCAATTTTTGCTAGCTCAGTTATTAACATGCGTATTATTTCAAGCTGCCATCCATGCGAATTCCTGTGTATTTCGCTGTGTGCAATAAAGGCATACTTCTGCTGAGTTTCCCCATTTTTGGCTTGTTGTTTGCGTCGAATAATCGCACCAACCAAAAAATTTACTATCGCTTTTCTTAAGACACTTATTTTACTCGACGAAACAACATCATCTAATTTTAATCGACGCGCATCAGGTTCTTTCAGTACAGCTCTCTCCTCGACAGAGACTTCTTCAAAAATAAAATGTGCAATGGAATTTTCATCCTCACTTTCATTAAAATAGAATTCACCACCAATATAATCATTGTGTTTTGGTAATAAAACCGTAAATGCTGGTCGTTTTGGCAAGAACTCGACTTTATCCTCGACCATGCTTGGCTGAAGATAAAGTGAATACGGGGTTGCAGTTACTTGGAGATAATCTACTTTTTTAACAATGCTTCTCAATTCATCAATTTGTGATGATATGCGACCAACCTCTATTGCCTCTGCATGTTTGCGGAAACTAATACTCGCGTAATCTGCCTCGTCATCAACTATCAGAACTTTTTTCTCACGAAGATCAGGGTAAACACTAGCTAATTTATCTAAAATCCGCTTCATATTGTTTACCTCTTTTTTCACAATTATTATGAGTTTCTTATTTCTCTCATATGCAGTTAGGTTATCTGGCATTACCATAACATCAAAAACATCAGCCTTGTCATATTGTATGAAATCTGCGAAATCACCCTCCATGCGCTGCACAGTTTGTTTTAGTAATGCCTTTGTACCTTTCGTGAGAATAATTGCCGCGTCATAGCCGTTGTCAAATGAAAGAGCCATTATTCCAATAAATGCCCGCGTCTTTCCGCTCTGGATTTTTCCAAGCAATATCCCCGGACTTTGTGAAGAGGTCTCTTTTTGCAAAAGCTTATTTACGGCATCTTCCATGCATAAAATTAAGTCTTCAGCGTCATTTCGCTTCTTAATGAGTTTATTAAACATTTCTCCGCGAGTTGTCATATTTTTAAAGTATTATTGTTTGCTTTTCGTATAACATTGGCAAAGCATCCTGCCTCATACGAAATTTTGTACCGTGATTGTGTCCGGTGCGAGCGTCAAAATCTACAAGAATTTTCCCCTCGTCTAATGCTTTCAAAAACCCTTCAAAATCGAATTTCTGCAACATCATTACTTTTGTGTAATGATAAAATTCTTTTTTACGCCTAATTTCTACTTCAGCTTGAACATAAAACGCGTTAAGTAGTTTTGTTCCAGCTTTGTGTTCTAAATCATCAAAACCCCAATATGGTTGCGGGTTAAGTTCGTCAAGCCCTACATGTTTTTTGACTTGTTGTAGCCACTTTTTATGTCTTTTATCTACACATTTTGAGTCAAATGAAATCAAAATTTTTCGTTCTTTGCGGTCAATTACTACTTTGAAACCGCGATCACTACAAGAATTGCCGTGAATAGTCTGGCGGAAACTCATTTCACCTTTTGGATACTTTTTGCCGTCTTCTTGATGCGCCCAGCCATAAAATGGTAATAAGACTTGTGGCACAAATCGGATTGCTCGTGGCGAGGGCTCAATATGAAAAAGTGTTGTGAGAGATGTTGAATTCAAATGTTGAGCTTTCAATTCCCATTCGGCGGCATTTGGGATTGGTAGATTGTTTTCCTTAATTCCAAGCAAATCTTCAAGAGTGTTGCCGATTCCGCCGCTATTTCCTCGGCGAGCGTTTGGAATAAAATCCCACGTTAGATATTTCTTTTAGTTTAGCTATCAAGGCCGGTTTAGTGTAAATTTTTGGTTTTGACATAAATTAAAATAATTTAGTTTGTGCTTGATGATTTTTTATTCTTTTTTTTGCTGATTCGCAATATTCCGGCGAAATTTCAATACCAACAAAATTTCGTTTAAAGTTTATGGCAGATATTGCAGTCGTGCCAGATCCCATAAACGGGTCTAAAATTATTTTTGCGTCTGTTGCTGAAACAATGCGATCAATTAGTTTGACCGGAAATGGTGCCGGATGTCCGTTTTTCATTTCTTGCGGTATTTCCCAAATGTCGCCATGTGCGTTGGCTTTCGGTAAAAGTTTGAATTTCGGTTTAGCAATTAAATAAATTACTTCATAAGTAGGCAAAAAATATCCAACATTAAAATTTAATCCGCCGGCGCGCTTCCAAATAATAATCTGGCGAATCGGAAAACCGCTAACAATATCTTGTCTATCTTGCAAAAGTCCAGCCTGAACACGCCACTTGTGATTATAAAAAATTGCTCCATTTTCAGAGATCAACCTCATCATTTCGGTCAAACAATCTCTTTGCCACTTCACATATTCTTTGTGCGGCATATTATCGTTATAGTTAGAATAACCTTTTTGCAAGGCAGCGTTTGCCCATTTTCCGCCCCGGCCGTCTTTCATGCCGTTGCCAGTAGAATTTTTAAGATTATAAGGTGGTGAAGTCACGATTAAATCAACCGATCCGTCCGGCATTTTTTTCATTATTTCAATCGTATCTCCGCAGATTATTTTGTCTATAAATTTTGTTATATCTGACATATCTTGATTATAGCTTGAAAAAATTATAAATAAATCGTTTTCTGAGCGACGAAAGGAGCGAAGAAAACACAATAGCCCCTTCTTAAAAAATAAAAATAAAATTTGTTCATTATAGAAAAGTGTTAGGCGTTAGCCGTAAAAAGAAAAGCATATTTCAGCTAATGCGGCGGACTATGCGATGCGTCCGGAGCCCCGCATTTTGCGGGGCGACTGGCATTTCGCCTATCCCGGAGTTCTGCGAAGTCGCGACCCCGCGCTTGATGCGGGGGAGCGGCGGAGCAGAACGGAGGGGCACCCGCGCGTATTCTGCAAATTTGCAGAATTGTATATTATGCGAAATCATGATATTATTTATTCAAAATAATGTTGCTAACTTTATCTATATCATAACAAAGAATCGTTAAAATTTACAAGTATTTATAACTCCATTGCTTCTTCCAGCTTTTTAATATAATTTTCGGTTTTAAAAGCCGCGGCTTGACGCTTACCGGCTTCAATCAAAGCGCTTAAATTATTTTTATTGGCAATCAGCCAGGCCATTTTTTCAGCCAGATCATTAGCATCTGCCGGCTTAAATAAAACGCCGGCGCCGTCATTTAACAGTTCCGGAATGCCGCCCAGATTGCTGGCTAGTACGGGCAAACCGGCGGCCAGCGCCAACTCTATCGCGTTAGGGCAGTTTTCATAAACTAACGACGGATAAACCAGACAATGACTGGAACTTAACAATCTATTAGCTGCTTCATCTGCTTGCCAACCTAAAAATTTAATATTTTTATTGCCCGCGGCTTGCCGTCGCGCTCTTTCTGTTTGCGAACCGTTGCCAGCCAATAGCAATTCTACGTCCGGATATTTTTCTTTAAGTTTATTTAAAGCGTTAATCAATAAAAATACGCCTTTATGCTTCTCAATTTGGCCTAAAAACAGGAATTTAAAATTACCGGCCAACTGCTTTGGCCGCGGCGTGGTTTCCATCGGATTAGGCAAAACATAAATTTTTGCTTGCGTGAAAAAATTCCTTTTTACATACAAATCTTTGAGCCAGCGCGAAGGAAAAATCACGGCAGGATATGTAAAAAGCCGGCGACAGAGACTTGAATAAATTTCAGCAAAAAAACTGTCTACTGTCCCCTCTTGGCCATAATACATTAAACCTGACGGATGAATTAACTGAAGGTCATGCGCGATATGCAAATGGCTAATGCCCAGTTTTCTAATGGCCAGCGGCGTTAAAAAACCCAGACCCATTAAATTATTAGTTATTACCGCCTCGCATTTATTTTCTCGCAGAATTCTTTTAATCTTAAAATAACTGATAATATTAAATAAATCCCAAACATGCCAAAATATCCGCAAAAATTTAGGCAGTTTATTTAAATTATAATAACCAGAATTTAAATAGTAAATTTGGGATTTGGGATTTGGGATTTGGGATTTTCTACCCCGTGGCTTGGTGGTAATTATTAAAACTTCATGGCTAGCCTGCCGCAAACCAGCCGCAATCGTTTCGCAGACTTTCTCCGCCCCGCCCCGGTTAAACGGCTTATACAGATTATTTATCAGACAAATTTTCATAAAAAGATAAACGTTTTTATTTCGGACTGTATTTTACATAATGATAAATAGAATTCAATTTTTTACCGACTTTAGTCCAGGTATATTTACTCTCAACTAATGCCCGGCCGGCCCGCCCCATGCTTTCCGCTAATTTTTTATCCTTTAAAATAATTTTTATCTTGTTAGCCAGATCATCAACGTCGCCAGGCTTAACCAGTAAGCCTTCTCGGCCGTTTTTAAAAATGCTCCTGACGCCGGGCAAATTCGAGGCAACCACCGGTTTAGCGCAAGCCATGGCTTCAAGTAGAACTAGACCAAAAGCTTCGGCTTTATTAACCGACGGCAAAACTAAGCAGTCCGAGCCGTTATAAAAATCAGTTAGTTGGCCGCTATCCACCTTGTCATAAAACTCAACGTTTTTTTCCACGCCAAAATTAAACGCGCAATCTTTATAATAAGGCAGTAAGTTTCCCCGGCCAATCACTTTTAAAACAGTTGAACTTAATTCCTGATCTTTAATAATTACAGCCAAAGCTTTAAGTAAAATTTCCAAACCCTTAAAATAATGGGCTTTATCCAGGCCGCCCACGAATAAAATAACTTTATTCGCTCGCTGTTTATTTATGTCGTCATGGTAAGTGACGAACCGCTCAAGATCCACGCCGAATAATATTTGCCGAAATTTATTCGGTTTGATCAGATAATATTTTTTTAAATTAGAGTGTTTAACATAATCAAGCGAAGCGCAAGTAATAATTTCCGCCGCCCTGGCTAAAAGCGGCAAAATTAAAATACTGTATAAATAAAAAATCGCGCCCTTTAGTCCTCGCGCCTGGCTATCCATGTGATAATGCAAAATCAATTTCATTTTGCGGCTGGAAAATAACTTTAAAAAAAGTATGGCCTTAAGCGCGCCATAAAACGGGTAATGCAGATGAACTATGTCAAAATTTCTTAATTTCCAGGCCAGCTGAGGCACTAAAGCGGCGTTGCCATATTTAACCAGCGGCTTCAGACGAAGAACCGCAAATTTGCCTTCAGGCTGACCGGCGCAGGCAGGCCGGTTAAATTCATTTTCAATTTTATGATTATAGTTAGGAGTGAAAACCGTCACTTCATGGCCTAAATCAGCCAGACTTTCGGAAATATTATAAACACTATTGCCGATGCCGCTCCGATACGGCGGAAAAGCGCAGACGATTTGGGCTATCTTCATGTTGTTATAATTTATCTTTCAAGGCTATATTTTGCACTATTTTAGTAATATCTTTTTCAATTTTTTCCAATTTTAACCGCAAGCGGAAAACGAAATAAAATAATACGGCCACGCTTAAATATAATAAAACTTCAATGCCTGAACCGCTAAAACCCAGTCCGGCCACTAATTTATCAATAAATTTTAAAGCCATGATCAGGCCGGCGGCCAAAAGCCAAAAAATCAGCCAGAACAAAAATTCATTTATGCCGATATAATTTTTTTGTTTTTGCCAATAAAGCCGGGCGAGAATTAAAGCGATGATTATAAACGCGATTATTTGCTGCAGCATAAATTTATTGATTAACCAATATAGCGATAAACAGCTCTTTTAAAATTTTCAAGCCGCTGAAAAAACTTTGTCCGAAATTATGGTAAATAACCCTGACTGGTATTTCTTTAACTTTAAAATTATGTTTTTTGACTTCAAACATTATTTCCGAGCAGTGCGCCATCCGATCCTGCTGCCAGCTAATCCGGCGCGCCGCCTCGCGCGACATGGCCCTAAAACCGCTCTGCGGATCAGTCAAATTAATGTTAAAAAATACTTTATTCACCGCTCTGGCCAAAGGCATGATAAAATATTTTTTAAAAACTGGCATGGCCGAACTATGCTCGCCATTAAGAAAACGGGAGCCGAAAACAACCTCGGCCGCGCCGGCTTTAATCGGTGCCGCGATACATTCTAGGTCGCGCGCTAAAAACTGGCCATCAGCGTCAAAATGAATAATTATGTCAGCGCCCTTAGCCAGACCATAGGCCGTGCCGGTTCTTAAAGCCGCGCCCTGGCCGCGGTTGATTATATGCTTAAGTAAAACCACGCCTTCTTCTGTAATAAAATCAGCCGTTTTGTCGGTTGAGCCGTCATCAACAATAACAAGTTTATCAACCAAGGGGTATACCTGGTTGATTATTTCCGCTATATTTTTTTCTTCATTAAACGCCGGAATAACGCAAAAAATTTTTACCCCATTAGAAGTTCGCATAAAAATTATTCTACAGAACATTATCTTATTCTTTCCCGTTAAAATTATAACTTCTAACGGGGTTCATATTTTACACTACAGTTTTTAAGCCTTTGCTGGCCCGCAGATCATCAATGGTTTTCTTTAGGCCATTTTCCAGGGTAACGATCGGCGCCCAGCCCAGCTCTTCCCGCGCCTTAGTTATATCAGGCAAAGCTAACTCGCTAATAAACAAATGCCTAGCCGCGTATTTTATGTTTGACTTTGAATTTAAAATTTTTATAATCAGTTCGCAGATTTTCGTTAAATTAGCATCAACATCCGAACCGATGTTAACCGGCGCAAGGACATCGCTAGCCATTAATTTTAAACAGCCGTCAAGGCAGTCGCTGATATAACAAAGCGAACTGGAAAAATTTTTATCTCCCGGAATAACCAGATCGGAATTTTCCAAAGCGCTATTTATGAAATCAGGAATTAAATTACCTTCGTTTAATTTCATCCTGGGGCCGTAGACGCGGAATAAACGAATCACCCTTGAATTAACGCCGTAGACTTGGCGGTAATTTTCTATCATAGTTTCAGCAAACCTTTTACCTTCGTCGTATGAGCTTCTGGCCGAAAGAAAATCAACCTGGCCGATGTCGCTTTCCTTAATTTTACTCTGGCCGTCCCGCCTGGGGCCGTAGACTACGGAGGAAGAAAAATGCATAATCTTGGCCTGGTATTTTACGGCCAAATCCAGCGCGTTCTTTAGTCCGTAAGACGAAGCCAGGATAGCGGGAATTTTATTTTTGTCAAAATCTTTAGGCGAAGCCGGGCAGGCCAAATTATAAATTTCTTGCAGGCCCTGAAATTCTATTTTAAATTTTTGCAATTCCGGCAATTTTTCCAAATCAATCGGCTCGGTAATATCATGTTTTATAAATTCAAAATTAGGCTCTTGCAGTAAATGATCAATATTCCTTTCGTCGCCGGTAGAAAAATTATCCAAACAGATAACTTTGCTGTCGGCAATCAGCCGATCGCATAGATGCGAACCGATAAAACCGGCGCCGCCAACCACTAAAACATTTTTCTGGTCAAAAATCGCTCTTCTGCTCATATATTTTAAATTATAATTTAGAAGTGAAAAGTATTTAATTTTTTTCTCACTTCTTACTTCTAACTTCTCACTTCTTAATTCTTATACTGCCGACGTTTACTCCGCCGCTAAAGTTTTCCTCATAAGCGTAAAACGAACCCACAATTTTGCCATTAGCTTTAAAAACGCGGACATGAGGCGCTCCTCCCGGGCCGGCGGCGGCCACGATTTCGTCCAGGCCGTCGTTGTCAACATCAGCTTTGGCTAAATTGACGCCGCCGCGGAAATTACTGTTAAAAGCAAAAAAATGCGACAGCAAATTTCCTTTACCGTCAAAAAATTTAACATGCGGCCCGCCGCCTTTTTCCGGCGCGGCCACAATGTCTTCATGATAGCTGCCGGAGCCGTTTCTGATTCTGGCTGAAGCAACCTTAACGCCGCCGCGGGAAGTTTTAGGATAAGCTAAAAAGCGCCTGGCTAAAACGCCGCTGGCTTTAAAAATTCTGATTTCGGGAATCTTTCCGGCCGCCAAGCCGGTTATAATTTCAGCTTGGCCGTCGCCGTCTAGATCGCCGGCCGCGATATTCAAGCCGCCTCTGAATTTACTGTCGTAAGCGTAAAACGAACCCAAAAACTGGCCGCGGCCGTTAAAAATTTTTACTTCTGAATCCCCGCCCTGAGCCTCTACGGCGATAATTTCATCACTACCGTCATTATTGATGTCGGCGCTGGCGATATTTACGCCGCCGCGGAAATTATTCTTAAAAGCAAAAAATTGCCTAAGCAGTTCTCCTTTAACATTAAAAATTTTTATATGCGGCCCGCCGCCTGATCCGGCCGCGGTGATAATTTCTTGAGTGCCATCGCCGTTTATATCTCCGGCGGCAAAATTGACGCTGCCTTTAAAATTGCCGTAAGCCTGAAATTCAGTATCTTTTTTACCATCCTGATTAGTAATTTTTACCGGGCCGGCTGAACCAATTTTCGGACCGACTAATAATTTTTCAATTTTATTATTTAATAAGCTCTTGACGTAATTAACCGCCGCCGCTAGGTTTAATCGGCCATTGCCCAGGCGGCCTAAATAATTCGGATTTACCCGGCTGATATTATCCGCGTTAGCCAATAGCGCTTGGATGATTTCGCTTCTATTTAGCGCCGGGTTGGCCGCGGCTATTAGCGCCAGAGCGCCGCTCACCATAGGCACGGCTACGGAAGTGCCGGACCAATAGCCATCATAATATTTATTAAAAGGCTGATCTTTTATATAATTATCAGGCGAATAGACCACGGCGCTAAAAACGCTGACTCCGGGCGCGGCAATATCAATGCATTTACTGCCAAAGCTGGAAAAGGCTGTTTTCTGGTCCATGGTATCGGTCGCGGCTACGCCAATTACCCGATTTTCGCCGCTCGAGCCGTCCAGACAAACCGGATACATGGGAGTTTCATCTAAATTATAACCATCGCTCTGCCCGACTTCATTGCCTCCGGCGGCGACTACGATTAAGCCGGCGTCATAAGCGCGTTTAATCGCTTCATCAAGCCCCTGGCTATAGCCAAAGCCGACAAAACTTAAATTGATAATATTGGCGCCGTTGGCAATGGCGTAATCAATCGCTTTAATAACCTTGGAAGCGCTGCCCTCGCCCGTATCATCTAAAATTTTAAGCGGCATAATTTTAGCTTGCCAGGTTATACCGGTAACGCCGGCGGCGTTATTACCAGCCGCCGCGGCAATGCCGGCAATAATAGTGCCGTGTAAAACGCCATCTTCGGAAAAACCCGGCTTAAACTTTGGCGCCGGATCAGGTACATTATTGACAAAATCCCAGCCATTGACATCATCAATAAAACCGTTCTTATCATCATCAATCTTATTACCGGCGATTTCTTTTTTATTCAGCCAAATATTGCCTTGTAAATCAGGGTGATTGATTTGCACGCCTGAATCCAAAATCGCGATAACAACGTCCGGGCTTTCCCTGATATTATCCCAGGCTTCAGTGGCTTTAATTTTCTGCAAATACCATTGATTATTAAAAAAAGCGTCAGACGGTATTATGGAAGCATGATAAGTCTGGTCTGGCTCGGCGGATAAAGCATGGTAGCCGGAAAATATAACAAATATAATTATTACGACTAAAAATATAATAAAAAAAGATGTTTTTTTATTCTTCACCCCGTTAGATATTACTGATAATTTTTGCATAGAATATAAAATTTACTAAGTTTAAATAAAGACGATATCTAACGGGGTAAATAACATCTTTACTATAACATATTTTCCATTAACGCCAAAGTTTCTTGAGCGCATTTAGTCAGGCTGAAATCTTTTGCTCGCTTAAGGCCGCGGCTGACTAATTGGCCGGCCAACTGCTTATCTAATAATATTTTTGCCATTTTTTCCGCCATATCATGCTGATCCTGCGGATTAAAAAGACAAGCAGAATCTTTAACAACTTCCGGTATGGAGGCAATATTGGAAGCCGCCACCGGCACGCCGCAAGCCATGGCCTCTAAAACAGGTATGCCAAAGCCCTCATAAAGCGAAGGCAAAACAAATAAATCAGCGCCGTTATAAATGTAAGGCATGTCAGCTTCCGGAATCCAGCCGGTGATGATTATGCTATCATCAAGATTAAATTCCTTAATGACGTATTTGACCTCATCAAAACCCAGCCCGGCCCGGCCCACTAAAACTAATTTATGTTTTATTTCCCTGAATTTTTGCCTCATAATCGCGTAAGCTTCAACTAACTTAGCGGTATTTTTCTTCTTTTCCAAACGGCCGGCATAAAAAATATAAGGAGTGGTAAGACCATATTGGCTTAAAACCGGTTTGACTTTTTTTTGATCGCTAAGCCGATGATAAAGCTCGCTGTTAAAGCCGTTATGAACAACTTTAATTTTTTTCCCGTCAGCCTGATAGAATTCAATCATTTCTTGTTTGGTAAATTCAGACACCGCGATAATCATTTTAGCTTTTTTAAGCGCGAATTTCGTTGACCAGCTATGGTAGTCAATAATATTAGGATGAAATTTGCCCCAAGTGAGCAATCTGATTAAAAAGCTAAACGCGTCTGAAGTTAAGCCGCTTACCGGGCCGATTTTATCTAAGCTGTAAAGCTCGGCTTGGCGCTCAAAGCCGATGTCATGAATAGTAACGATTGATTTTCTGGGATAGATAATCGGCAGAGCGTGGGCCGGAATAAAAAGGAGATTGGGCCGATGCGCGATCATTTCATAAGACAGGCGGATTTGCGTCCAAAAATAAGTAAACGGCCATTTTAAAATTTTAACGCGAAAATTTCCAAACGGACTTTTAATTTCTTGCCAGCCATAACTATCTATTTTGCCCGGCGGAGCCGAATGATTTTCCTTGGTTAAATCAGCTAAACCGCCGACCAAGGGTTTGTCGCTATATAAAATATAACGATTTTTAGAATCAAGTTTAGCCAGCTCTCTTATTAAATAATAAGAATACCACTCGGTGCCGCCTTTAAATTCTCTATTCGCCCTTGAGGCGTCAATGCCTATAAGCATAAATAATACATGTCATTGCGGGCTCCCGCCCGTTTCGCAAGCGAAGCGTTGCGGGCGGGTGACCCGCAATCCCCGCCCGCCTTGACTTCGCGGTTTAAAATTAAGATGAATATAATATTTTATACTAAATATTTAATCTTAATAAATAGGCTATACGGTCAAGGCGAAGTCGGGCGCGGCAGAAACTTGTTCTAAGCGAAAAAATCTGGATTCCGGCTCGCCTTCGGCTTAAAGGCCGGAATGACAAGAAAAAAATTACTTCGTCGCAAAGATGCTCCTTTTATACGAATCCAAGTTTTCTAAGGCAATGCCCGTGCCTTTGGCCACGCAAAGCAAAGCATCATCCGCTACGTAAGCCGGCACGTCGGTCGTGCGCGACAGCAATTGGTCAATATTTCGCAGTAGCGAACTGCCGCCGGATAGCACCATGCCTTTGTCCATTATATCGGCAGCTAATTCCGGCGGCGTTTCCTGAAGCACTCTTTTAGCCGCGCTGATTATGGCTTCCAGCTCATTCTGAATCGCTTCGGTCACGTCATCGGAATTAACCATAATATTTCTAGGCAGGCCGGTTATCATGTCGCGGCCGCGGATTTCCATAGTCAGTTTGTCTTCAAGGTATAAAGCGCTGCCGATTTTAATTTTTATTTCCTCAGCCGTTCTTTCGCCGATGGCTAAATTATATTTGCGCCTGATAAATTCCTGGATGGCCGCGTCAAATTTATTGCCGCCGATTCTAACCGAAGTTGAAGTCACCACGCCGCCCAAAGAAATTACCGCCATTTCGGCCGTGCCGCCGCCGATATCAATAATCATATGCCCGGAAGCCGAGCCGATGGGAATATCGGCGCCGATGGCCGCGGCAATCGGCTCTTTAATAATATAAGCCGCTCTGGCTCCGGCCGCGATGGTCGCGTCTATGACCGCGCGCCGTTCGGTTGAAGTAATGCCGGCCGGCACCGCCACCATAACTTCCGGCCGGAATAATCTAATGCCACCCAAAGCTTTATTGATAAAGTATCTTAACATGGCTTCAGTCGTGTGATAATCGGCGATCACGCCGTCTTTTAGCGGCTTGATGGCGATGATCGTGTCCGGCGTCCGGCCCAGCATGTCTTTAGCTTCATTGCCCACGGCTAAAATCTTTTTGTCAATTAAAGAAACCGCCACCACGCTGGGTTCGTTAATAATAATGCCTCTTTTCGGCAAATGCACTAAAATATAAGTTGTGCCCAGATCTATGCCTAGACGTTTGATGAACATAAGATAAAATAAAATTTTCAAATCACAATTTTCAATTTTCAATGAATTTTCAATGTTATAATTTTCAAATGTATTAATGCGTTACTTTAATTGTTTGTAAATTGGTTTATTGGAATTTCATTGAAAATTGGGATTTGAAAATTGAAAATTTTTTAGAACCTTATCTCAAAGCTCCTGTCTATATTCAAATCCCCTTCCCACTTAATCCTAACCGGACCCAGTTTCTGCGTTGACAGATTAGCCGGGCTATATGATTTTATAACATTTGCAAAGCTTAAGTCAACCGTAAGATTAGCTAGCTCTTTACCCGGCTGTTTCTGGATATAAAGATTGTAGTTATTATTTAATCTAAGGCCCGGCGGCAGCTTGTACTCAACCGTAATATTATTGATTTTTCCCGGCTCCACGGTTAAATAAAAACCAAACCAGGTTTTACCAGCCTCGCTACCAGTAGCTATGTCTTCAGGCTTATAGCCGCTAATTTTAATCAATTGACTGCCTAATGGCGCGTAGACTCTGGTATAACTTTTATAAGCGCTAGTTTTCCAGTCAAGCCGGCCGTTATGCGCGTAGTTAAGAGTTAATTTAGCGGACAGGCCGCGGCCAGCTTGCTCGGTTATTTTATAATTTAAGCTCCGGCTCATAACCGCGTCGGTTTTTAAAGCCGCTAAATTAGCGTCCACCACCATAAGATAATCGCCGTAATAATTTTTTATTTCTCCGGCCCAGCCGTTTTGCGCCGCCAGGCTTTCTAATTGGCTGTCGGCCAAATAAAGCAATAAATTTTTTTCAGTTAAGTTATTGATGGCGGTATTTATAATCTCCGACCATTGGCGCGCCGGCAAATCAAAAATTTTAATTTTTAATTGTTTGAATATTTCGCCGATAACTTCTTTTCTCTGCCAGGCCGAAACACCCAAAACCAGGTAGCCTTTTTCCACCCGATATTGCAGTAAATCTTGAAAATTATTTTGATCATAAGCTTGCCCTTCAATCGTTACCGGACCGGTTATTTTTAAAAAATCAGTAACTAATTTCGGCGTGACGGCCAACAGGCCGCTAAATTCAGGAATTTTTTCCGCTGCCGGATTTAAAAAACTTTCGGTTTGATAGAATTTATTTATCGTCCTGGCCGCGGTTGGCCAGTCAGGCGACCAGTTAGCGTCGCGCAAATACCATTTGTCGTTTAAATATTTTTTAATCGGCTCCGGCGGCGCGATATTTATTTTTTTCTGCACCGGCATATCCAGATGATAAATATCATGTGTAGTAAAACTTAAGATATCGCCGTCTTTAATCCGTGAAATTCCATAAGTGCCTAAAAATCCTCCGGTTGGCCTTAACTCGTCGTTATTCTGCAACATCACTAAATAATTAGCTTGACTAGGGTAGCCGGCTAAGGCCGGAATTAGCTGCGACAACGGGACGGCTTTATCTAAAATAAGGCCGGCTTGATTAATTTGTGTTTTAACCTGATTGATTTTATCTTTTAAGGCGAAAAAAATACCCGAGCCGTCAGCCCGCTCTAAATTGATAGAGGCCAGGGCCAAATCAGCTTTTATGCCGTTTAATTCCGGCGCTGATTCAAATATTTTTTTAAGGATAAGGCGCTTGGTTTCAGGACTTAACCGGGAAAAACTGGTTTTTCTGTCTCCGGCCGAAAGGGCCGCCAGGCTTTGGCCGAAATTAGCGCCGCCGTGAACCGCCTTGCTTAAGAACAGCGCGCCGGTAAGCAGATTTTCTGCCTGGTTAAGCTGTCTTGAAATTATGGGCAAATTACTTATCAAATTACTTATTAAGAACTCTATTTTTATTTGCTCAATCGTGTCAAGGGAAACCGTAAAATTATTTTCCGCCTGCCTGGCCATGGTCGCGGCTAAAGTAAAATTATCATGTTGGACAAACTCCAGGGCCTGCTCCAGATTGCTTTTGCCTAGAGCGGCCTGATCATAAATTTGTTTTAAACTAAAAATTTTAGATGATAATAAAATCAAGAGCAGCAAAAATAAAAAAACTATCGCCAAACCGAAATATTTTAAAATTTTATAAGACAAACGCAAGCGCCGGCGCCTTTTAACCGCCGGAAGACGGCCGATCAGGTTGTCGGCTTGCTCATACCAGGCTTTGAAATTTATATGTTTTGAAAATTTAATCATTGTTTGAAAATTGAAAATTTGTAAATTGAAAATTAAACCTCATTCTTGCCTTAAGGCTTCAATCGGGTCAAGCCGCGCGGCTTGGCGCGCCGGATAAAGGCCGAAGCCTAAGCCGAAAATTACGGCAAAAGCCAAAGAAATGTAATAAGCGCGCCAGGGAACAAAAAATTTCCAGCTTAAGCCATTGTAATTGGCCGCGTAAGCGATTAAGTAAGCCGCGCTCAGGCCGATTAAAACGCCGAGCGCGGCGCCAATCAAGGTTATTATCAACGATTCAACCAAAAATTGCAACATGATATCCTTAAATCTCGCGCCCACGGCCTTGCGCAAACCGATTTCGCTAGTCCTCTCGGTAACTATAACATACATTATGTTCATTACGCCCACGCCGCCCACGATCAGCGAGATTGCCACGATGGCTAAAAGCAATAAAGTTATGGCCCCGGTTATGGTGGAAACCGTTTTCATGGCTTGGGCCATCGTGGTCACGCGAAAATCATCTTTAGCCGGATCAGCGATATTATGATTTTGTCGCAAGGCTATTTTTACGTCATCCGCGGTTAAATCAGCCAAGCTTATATCGTTTAACTGGCTCATGATAAAATTAGCCTTATCCAGTCCCATTAATTTTTTTTGCAGTGTGCGCAAAGGCAAATAAATAAAATCATCAAAATCAACGCCCGTGACCTGGCCTTTTTCTGCCATCGCGCCGATGATCAGAAATTTTTTTTGGCCGATTTTAAGGCTGGCACCGATTGGTTCGGAATCGCCGAACAGCTTATTCTTCATCCTATAGCCCAAAACAGCGACTTGAGTCAGGGATTTTTCTTCCGCGTCAGAATAAAAACGTCCGGACGCGACTTTGGTTTTATCAATCTCAATAAAATTAGCGCTAACGCCGTATAAAAAAGCTTTTCTAAACTCACTGCCATAGCTTACCGGCTGCTGGCTTAAAATGCCGGCGTAACTTTTCTTGATGTTAGGCAGTTTGTCAATATCAGCCAGGTCTTTAAAAGTTAAATTAGCCGCCTGAATGCCTTGGACCGCGGCAATCGCGCTTTGAACGTCGCCGGCCGCGCCTTTTTTAGCGCTCGGAATTCTTGATTCAACATGAAGAGTATCCGTGCCAAAACTTTGAATTTGCCCTAAAATCAAAGCGCGCACGCCTTCGCCGGCGGCAAAAACAATTATCACCGCGCTAATGCCGATAATAATACCCAAAACCGTTAGCGCGGTTCTTAATTTATTGGCCATAATTGACCGCAGAGAAATTTTTATAACTGATAAAATACTCATTTATTCATGTCTTAAGGCTTCAACCGGCTCTAACCGGCTAGCCTTAAACGCCGGGTACAAGCCGAAAATTAAACCGATCGCTGCCGACACGGCCACGGCTAAAGCGATTGACAGCCAGGAAATAACCAAATCCCAGCTATAGCCTAAAAATCTGGCGGCCAGGGAAATTAAAACCGCGGTTAAAACGCCAAGCGCGATGCCGATCAAGCCGCCCAGCAAAGTAATAATTACGGCTTGGGTTAAAAATTGCCGCCTGATGTCTTTATTGCTGGCGCCAACGGCCTTGCGTAAACCGATTTCGCGCGTCCTTTCGGTAACGCTCACTAACATAATATTCATAATGCCGATGCCGCCGACTAACAGCGACAAAGCGGCCATGGCGGCCAGAAAAAATCTAAGCGCGTCGGTGACCGTAGCGATGGCGCCCAGCGCCTGCGCCGCGCTGCGGACCGTAAAATCGTCCGACGCGCCGCTTTGATCAATGATGTTATGCCGCTCGCGCAAAGTCAGGCTGATATCATTGATGGCGCGATTGATATTTTTTCCATCATCAACTTTAGCCCGGATAAAGCCTAAATAATCCACGCCGGAGATAACTTTTTGCACCGTGGCCAGCGGCATGAAAATTTGGTCGTCGTAATTTTGAAAAGCGGCCAAACCCCGTTTTTTCATCACGCCGATAACTTCAAATGATTGTTTTTTAAATTTTATTCTGGCGCCCGCCGGGTCGGAAGCGCCGAACAGCCGAGCCTTAACCTCACTGCCCAAAACCGCCACCCGCGCTAAATTTTTTTCTTCGTCAGCCGTAAAAAAACGGCCTTGTTCTAACTCACCGCCTTCAACGTCCAAGTACGAGGCCGTGGTGCCGCTGATGTTGGTGTCATAGCTGTCCGCCCCCCAGCTTACCGTGCCGATGGCTTTGCTGTAAGCGGCCACAGCCGTTAAGTTAGGAACATTGTTTTTATCGGCTAAAGCTAAAGCGTCGCCATAGTTTAAAGTGGTAATTATAATGCCCAGGACTTGCGCCGGCGGCCCCTTGTCTTCAGACTTGCCCGGCAGAACGCCGATTAAATTCGTGCCTAAATTTTTAATCTGCGATAAAATTAAGCCTTGCGCGCCCGCGCCCACGGCCATAATCACGATCACCGCGGCCACGCCGATAATTATGCCCAGCATGGTTAAAAAGCTCCTGGCCTTATTGGCTAAAAGCGCGCCGGCAGAAGTCTTAACCGATTGCCTAAAAAATTCTAACATAAATACGAATTACAAATCCTATACGAATTTACAAATTATTAAAGTAAAATATTTAATATCATCAACAGTATTAGAATTATATTTATTCGTAAATTTGTAACAGATTTGTAATTTGTATCCCTTTTATTCGTAAATTCGTAACAAAATTCGTAATTCGTATTACTTAAGAATTTCTCCATCTTTAGCTATCCGCCTCTGCCCGACTTTATAATCATCAATAATCAAGCCGTCTTTTACTTTGATAATTCTTTTGGCATGCTCCGAAGTGTAAGTTTCGTGGGTTACCAAAACTATGGTATTGCCCGAATCGTTTAAGCCCTGCAGAATTTCCATAATTTGTACGCCTGATTTTGAATCAAGATTGCCAGTCGGCTCGTCCGCGAAAATTACGGCCGGCTCGTTGACTAAGGCGCGAGCGATGGCCACGCGCTGTTTTTCACCGCCGGAAATCTGGTTGGTAAAATAATTTAAACGATGGTCTAAACCCACGCTGGCTAAAATTTTTTTAGCGCGGCGCTCCGGCGCTTCTCTATTTTTAGCATAAGCCAAAGGCAGCATGACATTTTCTAAAACCGTGGTGCGCGGCAAAAGATTAAAGGCCTGAAAAACAAAGCCGATTTTCCGGTTTCTTAACCCGGCCAACTCGTCATCCGAAAGCTCGGTCACATCTTTGTCCTCAAGATAATATTGACCGCCGCTCGGCCGGTCTAACAGCCCGAGAATATGCATTAAGGTTGACTTGCCAGAGCCGGAAGGCCCCATAATGGCCACGAACTCGCCCTGGTCAATACTAAAAGTCAGCCCGTTTAATACCGGCGTAACCACCTCGCCGCTTGCATAATTTTTAGTTAAATTATTAACTTGGATTAGCATAATCAGAAAATTTTCAATCCGCCAACTGGCGGAGCGGACAATTTTCAAACAATTAAAAACCAAACATTATTGATTCTGTTGAATAAATGTCACAACAATATCACCCTCGCTTAATCCTGACAAAACTTCAACCAAGCCGTTATCGCCGCGCAAACCCAGGCTTACCGGAACTTCTTTAAGCTCCTGGCCGGACAGCAGTCTGGCGAATCGGCCATGGTTTTTTTCAACCACCGCCCGCGCCGGTATGATTAAAACCCCGGGGTTTTTCGCTGTGATGATATTAGTGTTAGCGGTCATGCCTGATTTTACGGCCAGCTTTTTTCCGTCAAAATTAATTTTCACTTTGTAATAGACTACCTCCTGAATCACGGTTTCAGCCGGCTCAATAAAATTAACCTGGCCGGCGAATTTAATATCCTGGCCGAAAGCGTCCAAGGTAATTTCCACCGGATTATTGATCGCCACTTTGGTTATGTCAGCTTCGGAAACATTAACTTCAATTTGAAAATTACTTGCGCCCAAAAGAGAGAAAACCGTCTTACCTGGCGCGAACTGTTCGCCGGCTTCATAATTTTTTTTAGTAATAGCGCCGTCCGCCGGCGCTTTAATGATATTATTGGCGATTTGATTTCTTATTAAATCCAGGGCGGCTTGGGCCTGGCTTACTTGCGCCTGGCTCAAATTTATATCTTGAGCGCGCGCACCGGCCTTAAGCTGATTGAGCTGGGCTAAGGCCACCTGCCAGGCGCGGTAAGCATTATCAACCTTGGCGCTGGCCCCGGCCAGCTTTTCGGCCGCCTGGGCCTCGGCCGTAGCCAGCGCGTCTTTAGCCGCCGCCAGCGCATTGTTTAAATTATTAAGCGCATCATTTAAATTATTCTGCGCGGTCTCTAAAGCGGAAATTCCGGTTGTCACGTTGGTTTGCTGGGCGCTCACATTGGTTTTGTAAGTATCAAGTTTAGTTTGCGTAAAACTGCCGCCGGCAATACTGGCTTCCAGCAAACTATAGCCGTCTTTTAAAGCGCTAAAAGTCTGATTTAGAGCCTTTGCAGTATTATCCAGCGCCTGATTTATAGCCGAGCTGGACTGATTTAATTTAGCCGAAATTAAACTGACTTTAGCCGCGGCTAAAGCCGTATTAGCCTGGCCATAGCTATTCTTGGTGACGGCTAGCAGAGCGGCATTACCCGCGCCTAAAAAATTTTTAGCGTCGTTGTCTGTTAAAATAGTGTTAATATTATCCAGGGCGTTAGCGGCCACGGGAATTTTCGCCTCCATCACGGTTAAGGCCGCTACCTGGTAGTTTTTCACGGTTTGCTGTTCTTTAGTAATAAGGCCGCCTGAAGTTAAAGACAAATCATCAAGATTTTTCTGCGCTTGAACTATACTTAAGGCAGTCGTGTTTTTTATTTTTTCCGCTTCATTCACGGCCGAAGCATAAGCGGTTTTCGCTTGGTCTACGTTGGCCTGGCTGACGGCTAACTCGCTGGCCGTGGCGCCGGCTAAAAGTTTGGCTAAATTAGCCTGGGCCACGCGCAGATTAGCTTGGGCTTCTTTGTCTTTTAAGGCCAAATCGCTTAAATCCAGCTCGGCCAAGACCTGATCTTTTTTAACTTTATCCCCGACCGCGACGTATATTTTAGCGATTTTACCCGTGGCCGGAAAATTCAAATCTATTTCCTGGTTAGATTTAACCGTTCCGGTCTCGCTCACGGTCTGGATTAAATCGCCGCGCGCGGCTTTAGCCGTAATATACTGGACGGCCGGTTTTTTATTTAAAAAGAAGTAAAAGCCAGCGCCCGCGGCTAGTAAAACTAAAATTATAAAATATTTATTTTTAAAAATTTTTACCCCGTTAGAAGTTTGCATAATAATTTAATCCTAGAAATATTACTTTATTCTTTCCCGTTAAAATTATAACTTCTAACGGGGTTCCTCCTTGTAAAAGATCTAGCTATGGCCGGCGGTTAAGTCCAGGTTGGCAATAATTTTTTTAAATTTAACCACGAATTCATCAAGATTAAAATCGGTTTTTATCAGATAAAAATCCGCTCCCAGCGCCTGGCCGCGTTGCCGGCTGTCCGCGTCGCTCAAATTGGTGAAAATAAAAACCGGTATCAGAGAAATCTCCGGCTCGGCTTTAATTTCGGCCAGCAAATCAAAACCGTTCACTTGCGGTAGAATAATATCCAAAATAATATAATCAGGCTTAAGAGTTTTTATCTTTTCCATCACCTCGGTTTTATCCGCGCCTTCATCGGTTATAACTTCAAAACCGGCCACTCTGAATTTAGCCTGCAGGCCGTAAAGCAGATTAGCCTCGTCTTCAATTATTAGAATTTTTTTGTTTTGGCTCATAAAGTAATTATACTAATTTTTCAATGATTTTACAACTCTAGCCGCTTTGGCCGCGCCCCGCTCGTCCGAGCCGAAATGATGCGCGATTTCATGCCTGACCGTGGCAATAATTTTTTGCTTTAGTTCGTTTTTAGTCACGCATTGGCTTAAAATGGCTTTCCTAAAGATAGTAATCCGGTCAGGCAAAACCGGGCCAAAATTCAATCTTTTAGCTTGAGCATAACCTTCAAACAAACCAAATAATAAATCGCCGCGCTTTAATTTCATTTTATTAAGTTGCGCGGAAGTCGGTTTGTCTTGAACGAAAATTGCCGCGTTATTCAGCTTGCTCTTAAATTTAGCCGGCAAGCCGTCCAGCGCTTGTTCAACCAATTTTTCAAATTCTTGTTTGCTTATATTTAACATAATTTTTTGCTGATTTATAGCTTTATTTTAATAAAAATGCCCTCTTTAATAAAGGGAGCTACATAAATAATCTAAATAATTTTTTTAAAGGCAAGGCGAATATGATAATGATTTAATATAATTTTCCATAAATTCAAAATTAGGCTCGCCTTTTTTATTCACAGGCAAAAAGATTTTTTCTTGCATAATCCTTGTTCGCGATCTTTTTCTGCCAAAACTATATCTAAACGTTTGCATGTTTAATATTGAAGTAAAAAATAAGGCAATATATTTATTTAGAATAAAATTTATTGGTTCTAAAATATTTGGATCACCCGAGGAGCTAAATCTATTTTCTTGATAAAAAGCTTTTCCATCTGTAGCGCCGTCAATCGTGATAACATTTCCATTTTCAACATACTTGTCAGAAGTACAAACAACCCCATTATTTTTATTGCTGGCTGTTATATATAAATACTCGCCAGAACAAATTTCATCCCTAGTAAAACTTTTTTTTGTTTTTC
This sequence comes from Parcubacteria group bacterium, assembly GCA_016188785.1. GTDB lineage: Bacteria > Patescibacteriota > Patescibacteriia > Patescibacteriales > GWC2-42-12 > JACPHD01. The sequence continues at coordinate 48,612 of JACPHD010000001.1, forward strand.
TTACATTAAATAATTTTGACAAATCAAATTCTTTAAATTCATTCTTTTTTAGTTTTAAAGCTTTATTTTTAATGATTTTACTATCATATCTTATTTCTTTAGATAAACCTTTAATATAATTTTCCATAAATTCCCAATCAGGTAATTTATTTTTGGTAGCCGGAAGCAGTATTTTTTCTTTTTTTAATCTCTCATTATTTATTTCTCTGGCAAAATTATATTTGCTTTTCATTGATTCAATGATTGGCTTAAGAAATAATGAAATATAATTATTTAATTTTATTTTTTTGTCTTTAATTTTAATTACTGTGCAATGGTCAGAGGCAACAAACTTGTAAGGGTGATAAAAACAATAACCAACGCTCCCGCTATTATTTAGTGTTAGTGCATTCTTATATATCTTCATAAAACTCGGAGGAAGTATATAATTATCAACCCCATTATTTTTTTTGCTTGAAGAAATATACGATATATCACCCATAACTTGATCTATTTTTACTAATCTCTTTCCCCGTGATATGGTAAAAACTTTAGCAAAATTAAATTCTTGCCAATTATTTTTATTAATCTTCATAATCATCGCCGTTATTATTTAAAATTTCAGCCGCCCTAATATTATTCTCATTAAGAATTTCTAGTAATGTAATTTCATCAATATCCTTATCTAGCAAATCTAATTTTAGTTTTGTAGAGAAAATAACATACTCTTTAATGCTTTTTTCAAAAGTCTTTTCTGATAAATTATCATAATTTGTTTTTGCATGTGCTTGAATTATCCACTCGTCATTTCCTATTATTTCTTTATAGACTAAATTTATAAAATCTTCGTTTTCTTTTGGACGGTTAAGTTTTTTTAATAAATCTTTTTTTATACCATTCCATTTGTCTAAAACATCTGTTCTTCCTTTATTTTTAGATAAAACAAGACCATCATTTTTTAAATCATAAAAGACAACTTTGTTGTTATTATGAGGTTTATTTGTTTAAAAAACTGCTATGGCGGTATGCGTTGAGGCATTTGGTTGAAATAACTCAATCGGCATATTAATAACATATTTTAATGTGTGTTTTGATAAAATTCTATTTCTATCAATATCATCTTTAAAATATGTGGAGAGCGGGGCAATTATAACCCCGTATCTACTAGAATTATCTAGCATCTTTTCTAAAAATTGAATTTCTTTTTTAGTGGGATTTTTTTTATTATCTTTACCGCCATACGGAGGATTTACAAATCCTATTGTAGGTTTATTCGGTAACTTATTTAAAATATTGTTTGTTTCATTTGAGAAAAAATCTTCATTAAAAATTTGAGATTTTCCATCTCCCCTAAAAAGCATGTTAGAAATCGCCAATGAATACATTGTACTACTTTTTTCAAGTCCAATCAGTTGTTTGGTTTTTATATTTTTAATTCTTTCTTTTTTATCTGATAAATTTGATTTTTCAATTTCATCAACAAGTTTATTCATTCCCGCGATTAAAAACGCCCCCGTTCCGCAAGCCGGATCAAAAATTACATCGTTTGTCTTAATATCAATTAATTCTGTAAATAAAGTAGTGATATGATTTGGAGTTAATATAATTCCTTTTTTTACACTTGTTATCCCCGCGTATCTTAAAAATTCTTCATAAAATTTTCCTATTATATCGTATGAAGTTTTTTTATCAAAAAGAGGTATTACTTTTTCTTCAAGTTCTTTTAAAATATCTTTTAAAATATTTGTGGAATTTAAATCATTATCAGTTTTTATAAAAGTTAATTCATTGGTTAATACCTCTATCTTATTTTTATCAATTTTCTCACTTTCTAAAATATCGCTTATGGTCGTAGGCATATTTCTAATAATTGTTTGGGTATTCCATAAACTATAACTATTTTTAAAATCTGACCCGCTATCTTTTGGGTATAGACAAATCATTAAAGCGCTTAAAAGCACCGGTCTTTTTTGAGAATCTAAGTTTCTTAACAACCTATTGATTTCGCTTGATGATTTTGAAATATCATTAGATATTTTTTCTAAATCAATGTTCTCAAAAAAAGCTAAATAATCTTCTTCGTCTAAAATTTCACTCTTACTAATATTTTGAATAAAGTTATTTTCAATAATATAAGTATCAAGTCTATGATTATATTCATCATTAATATCTCCAGAAAAAGCAATTCCTACTATTTTCCAATTTTTTAAATATTTTTTTATTGTTTCTTTTTCTTGACTTAATTTTTCGCTTGTGAAAAAAGATAAATAATGTTTTATTCCGTCAACGGCAAAATCCACAGGATCATCTTCATTTTTAGAAACATGGTTTTTTATTTGATCTTTATTTTCAATTAAAATCAATAATTTTTTTATTTCATTTACATAAATCAAATCCGGATAACCATGTTTTCCAGTTTCTTTTTTGCTTGTTTTATCTAAAATTTCTTGAATATATTTATTATTTTGTTTCTGGACATTCCAGCTATTAGTATACCGCCTATTCTCTTTAATAAAATTAAATAGATTAATATCTGTTTTTGCTTCGTTTTTTCTCAAATTTGCCATATCGTTTTATTGATATAAACTAGGATTATTTAAAGCTCTCTATAATTATAGCGTAATTTAGCTTAAAATAAAAATTAGAATCAAAGTTTAAGCGAATTTTCTAATCACTCCCCTGACCACTCCCTGAATTAGCGGGTCGGCCGCGTAAATCGGCTTCATGGCTGAATTAGCCGGCTGCAGTCTGATGCGCGCCTGCTCGCGGTAAAATTTTTTCAAAGTGGCATAAGCATTGTTTAAAAGCGCTACCACCACATCGCCGTTTTGCGGCGACGGATTGCGCTCCACGATTACATAATCGCCGTCTAAAATTCCGTCTTCAATCATTGATTCGCCTTTAACTTTTAAAACGTAACTATTGGCGCTGTCGGTTACGAAATCAGCCGGCACGGCGATCGTGTCTTGTTCTTCAACCGCTTCGATCGGTTCGCCGGCTGTTATCAGGCCGACTAACGGCAATTCTAAACTGGCGGTCCAATTCACGGCCGTGGGAATAATTTCAATTGAGCGCGCTTGATTAAACGAAGTTTTTAGCATCTGCTTTTTCTCCAAAGTTTGCACATGCGCGTGAATCGTGGCCGGACTGGCTAAATTAAAATGCCGGCCGATTTCTCTTAAGCTGGGCGCGTAGCCGTTATCGCGCGTAAATTCAGTTATAAAATCCAGAATTTGCCTTTGTCTTTTGGTTAAATTGTTGCCCATATAGTTTATGTTAAAAATTAGTTTTCCACAATACTCTTTTATCATACACGAACAAAATACGAAAGTCAAGAGCTTGCGCTATTTTGACTATTTTTTTTATTTATGCTTTAATAAATATTAACTGGCTCTGTCACCTTTTAACTTCAAAACTCTTAACAGGGGGATGAAAAATGTTAGAGGAAAAAGCGGTAAGAGAGTTCTTTTTAGAAACTAACAAATGGATCTTAGAGGAAAAACCTACTCCAATAATGAACACGTATTCCTGCTTTTCCCAGGCGCTAATACATAATAATGGCGCGCTTCATTATATGAATGTCTGGACAGAAACAGAAGAAAAGAACGTTAGTCAGATCATTGGCCAGGTTCTTATCTGGCACCGAAAAAAAGGACCGCTTTGGGGAATGAATTACGACGGTTGGCAAAAGAATGACGAAAAGATAAACGATCTGCGGAGCAATCTTCTGATAAAAACTTTATCAGGGGAAAAATATTTTCAACGTTCGGTCTCTGGATCTACAGTTGATGGGTTGTTGTATCAAAACGAAATAGAAGGAGGATTTCAATTATTTGAAATTAAAACCTCAATTTTTCCTAATAACGACCATGTTAATCCTGTAACCCGCTTCACCTATCACGGCCGCGCCTTAGTCAACCTCGGTCTCTAACCCTTTCTTCCCGCCGGCTTGAACGTTCGGCGGGAATTTTTTTAAAAGAAAAGACTGGACGCGGTTAATAGCATCCAGTCCTGATTTATTGGCAAGCAAAATTATTTAATGTGCAATTCGGTTACCTTGCGAAAATGATAACCGTTAATAGCCGACTCCACGGCCAAAGGAAATAGACGCGGCCGGCAGAATAAAACCCAGGCCAATAGGGCCCAAAATTGCCGCCGTCCACCCGATTCTGCCAACCCCAAATGCCAGCAGGCGCGGAAAAAGGCTAAAACACGCTGGCAATTGATCGGCTGACTAACTTTCGGAGTTGGAAATTCTCTTAAAAACGTCCTTACCCGCCGGTAGTAATTGGGCGGCGAGTATAAGTACTTCATCACGAAACCATAACCGTCGCGCAATACCTTAAAACCCATAAGCGGCACGATGTTGGTACTGCCGTCCACGTTGTCGCCGGACATTTGCCCGGTAAGCCGGTTAGCCAGCTTAAGCCTCTGCCAAAGCTTAGTGCCATAAGGCGCGCTAAGCATGCCAACCATAGCCATAGTAATACCGCTGCGCATGACAAAGACAATCTGGCGATTGAAAATAGTAGCCGGATCATCCGGGTCAAAGCCGACGATAAAACCGCCCATTACTAAAAGGCCGGCCCGCTGTAAAGTTTCCACATCAGTCGCCAGATTACGCCCCATATTCTGCGTCTTGCGACAGTCTGATAGGGCCGCTTGATTCGGCGTCTCAATGCCGATGAAAACCGAATCAAATCCGGCCTCCACTATCAGGCTAACTAATTCGTTGTCTTGAGCCAGATTGATAGAAACTTGAGTGAAGAAAGGCGCGCGATAGTTCACTTTTTTTTGCCAAGCAATAAGCGCCGGCAGAAGTTCAGCCTTGAGACGCTTCTTGTCGCCGATTAAATTGTCATCAACGAAAAACACCTTGCCTCGCCAGCCGGCGGCCCATAATTGGTCAAGCTCGGCAATTACTTGCCTGGCGGTTTTAACGCGCGGACTATGGCCGAACAGCCGGGTCACGTCGCAGAATTCGCACTGAAACGGACAGCCGCGCGACCATTGCACGCTCATGGAAGCGTAAGCCTCCATGTCTAAAAGGTCCCAGCGCGGAATAGCCGCCTGCTCCATGTCAGAAAATTCGCTGGAAGCATAGAGGCGCTTTAGTCTGCCTTGCGCCAAGTCGGCTAAAAAAAGCGGCAGGGTGATTTCCGCCTCATTAAGCACAAAATGATCCACCGCGGCAAAGGCCTCATGATCAACCGTGAACAAGGGGCCGCCGGCCACGATTTTTTTTCCGGCTGAACTACAGCGAGCGATCAGCCGCTCGGCCGATGTTCGCTGTACCGCCATGGCGCTAATAAAGACATAGTCAGCCCAATTCAGGTCATCATCAGTTAACGGTTCAACATTCAAATCAACTAAGCGCGCCTGCCAATCCGCGGGCAACATCGCCGCCACGGTAATAAGACCAAGCGGCGGAAAAGCCGCCCGTTTGCGGATAAAGCGCAGAGCATACTTAAAACTCCAAAACGTGTCCGGATACTCCGGATAAACCAGTAAAATTTTCATCTGTCTTACTCCTCTTGGTTGTTAGTTAACTCAATATTCCAGCGAACATAATTTGAGATGGTTTCAAAACTCTTTCGTCGCGAAATTTCAGTTTTTCCGGCGAGACGAGGAAGGCGAGTAAAAAGGATTGAACCGTAATAGAATTACGGCGAAAGCCTTTTTACGAAGCCTGACGAAGTCGCAGCCGAAAAAATGAAATTGCAGCAGAAATGAGTTTTGAAACCATCTCATTATCTTACTAAAATTTAAACTGAACAACAAGGCGGCTGTTATTTATTCAGCTACACTAAAATAAAGAAGAACGCGCCCTTGGGAATTTATCCGAGGGCGCGAAACTGGTCTAGCCATGCCACTTTTTTGCCGTCCTCGGCGGCATTGATGGCTTTGCTTCTCTTAAAGCTTTAAGAAAGTTTTCCCTTTTTTCTTCGGTTCTTTCAACTATTTCCCGAAGCAGAAAAAATTTTTCTTCAAGCGAAAGTATCACTTGGGCAAGAGTGAGAAATTGTTCCACCCTTACCAATCTTTCTTGAGAAGACATTGAACGTCCGATAGAAAAAAGAGAAGTTAACTCCGAGCTAACACGGTCAACAAATTGGAGCAATTTGTTGACCGTTTCTTCTAATAACCCTTTTTCCATTTTATCTCCCTCCTTGTTCCATAATTATATTATAGCAGAAAAATTATTATTTTTCCATTAAAATTTTTGATTTTCCCTTTAATTATTTTATGGAAATATTACTTATTTAGCCGTCTTGATAAGAATTATAATGGTAATTTTAAAACAATAAATTCCTCTAAGTCATCTTTTATTAATAATCGTGATAACGATGATACTTTCTGCAATGAATAGCAAGGATTATGAGAAAATCCTATATATTCCACATTTTTATTTAAATGTTTTACTTTTTTTATCGCTGGGTTTAAATCAGAATCAGATGAAATAATTATAGCCGTATCCCAGATATCGTCATACGCCCCAACCAATAAATCAACTGCCAATTTAACATCAACGCCTTTTTCATGATAACCGCCACTGTTAAATAAAAAATTTCCTTTCTTAATAACAAATCCTTGCGCTGTTAAATTATTAAATAACCTTAACTGATTGGCTCGAAGATTTTGGCCTTTTTGATCGTTGTCTTTAGCTCTAATGGCCCCGACATAATAGCGGCAGGAAATAATTTCCCTGCCCCTGGCAAGTTTTTTACATAGCCCGACATAACTAAAATTAATAGTGTTAGTAATTTGTAGTTCCTTTAGTTTATGATATAAATTACTGCCATCAATAAAAACGGCCACTCTTTCATTTATTAACATAATATCAAAAACCCACCGTGCCCCCGAAGGGAGCAGAGTGGGTGATTTTAGCTAAATAAAGGAATTTCATCCATTTTTCTGCGATACTTCCATGCGATACTTCCAATAGGGTAATACTACTTTAAAAAATTTCACTTGTCAAGACTTATCCACAGATAATATCTATTATAGCATAAATTTTTATGATAACGAAATTCAGACATATTTATTTTATTTCATACTCCCAGCCCGGCCGCCACGACTTTGTCTTGCGCCAATCTTGGGCAAAAGCCTCGGTCCAGGTCTTACCATTCAGTAAAACATCAAGCGCGAGTTGCGGAGCTTTATGCCCTACTATGGCAATATTTTTCCCGTCATAATTTTGCTTTAAAAAATTAAGAAAATCAGCAATTCGCTTCTTTACATCCTCATAGCTCTCGCCATCAGGAAACTTCTCGGTTATCATTTTTTCTTGCATTGGTTCAACAATACTGGATGGCTGGTTATTATATTTGCCATAATTACATTCGCGCAAGCGCGCATCAGCAATAATTGGCGTTATGCCCTCAAAAGTCAATTTTGCCGAATCAACCGCTCTTTTTAAATCAGAACAAAACGCCACGGCAAATTTTTTACCTGCCTGCGCAGGCAGGTCTTTAATTTTATCTTTTAATTCAACTGCCTGTTTTTCGCCTAATTTAGAAAGTTCAGCATCAAACCAGCCGGATGAAATTTCTTTCTCGTTGTCTATTGTTGTCCCATGAACAAAATAAGTTATTTTTATGGCCATAGCGATAAAACTTTTTAATTTATTACCCTCTCCGGTTAAACGCTAACGTAGCGATAGAAACCATAATGGCTGAAAAAATATGCCAAAATTGCCTTTAGTCAAAGTACTGCCTAAGCCGGCGCCGTTAGGCCCTAAAAAACCAAACACCTCGCCTTTGCCCACTGAAAAAGAAATATTATCCACGGCCGTAAGCGCGCCGAATTTTTTAGTTAAATTTTTTACTTCTATTATCATAGAAGCATCATAGCATTAACCAATTAAAGCTGGCAAAATCTATTGCCCTAATTACTGCCATGAGGTAAAATGAAAAATAACAAAGGTCGGGAAAAATAAATTTATAATAATTTACAAATCATATGCTTAAAAAACTAACTATTTCAACATTAAGCCTGGCTCTGGCGGCCAGTTTGTCTTTGCCGGCCTTAGCCGAGGTTGACTATTCGGTCGCAACTTCGACTAATACAAAAAACGCGGCCGTAAAAGTCTGTAACCAAGCCTTTACTGCGGCAGTTAAAGCGGCCAACCAGACCTATAAAGCCGCGGTTAAAACGGCTAATGACGCTTATAAAACAGCTATTAAAGCCGCGGCTGACGCCCATAAAACCGCAGTTCAAGCGGCCAATGACGCTTTTAAGGCTTCGGCCAAAACCAAAGATGACAAAGACGCTCTAAAAACCTCTAAAGCAGACGCTAAAAAAGCCCTTACTAAAGCGCTCAAAGATGCTAAAACCGCTCGCGGCGCGGCTCTAAAAACTGCTCGTGAAACGCAAAAAGCGGCTAAAAAAACCGCGGCCGACACCTTAAAAACCTGCCGCCAGAGCGCTAAGTAATTGGCGATTCGCAAACTATAACAAAAATACCGGCTATAAAATCGGTTTGGCCATATTATTTTATCAAAATTATGGTGTGGCCTTCGGCATAACTATCGTCGCCCACATTCTCAATCGTATTCCAATCGCCCCACAGCTCCATGGCTTTGCCTACGTTAAAAGATTCTTCATTAAAGATCCAATGTTTTTTGTTGTCCGCGCCGATAGCGTAAATTTTTTGCGAAGACGGATTTTTGATAAGTTTCATAAGATTATTGCTAGTTATTATTGAACTATTATATTCGCTGACTATGTCTTTAAGCAATTGCTCATAGGTGCGTCCGCTGGCCGCTAAGCCGCTTTTCGGGTCGGTTTTACGCGCCGGATCTAAAATAAAATGCCCGGCCACGGCCGTGGCTGGATTTAACTTGAACTTATAGCAGACATAAGCCAAGACCCAGACATATCTTTTGTAGCTTTCAGCCGCGTTAATATTAGAGCCATAGCAATATTCCACGCCGATGGCCGCGTCATTAGCGTCATAACCGTATAGTTCATTGTCTTTACTTACATTATATAGAACCTGCCAGGCTTTTTCCGGTTTGTCGCTCGTCAGGGCCGGAATGCATTCAATGATTTCTTTGTCATCGGTAAAAATATGGGCCGAGGCGTTAGCGTCATTGGCGGTTCTTTCATAATATGCCACGTTGCCGGCCGCGGTTGAGTTGGGATTGCCCGTGTCATGCGCCACGACGAATTTAACGCCAGGAGATATTAAGAGACCTGACCGGCGGTTGGTATTATTAGTAAGATATCTGGTTATAATTGGGTATTTTTGTTTAAAGCTCATAAATTATTGTGTTAATTTGCTAGTATTTTATGAATTAGCTCGAACTGAATTCAAAAAAAGGTTTTAAACCAGCTTTTAAAAGCAAGAAATTCATTCACGGGCAAAGCCCGACTTTAGGCGACCGCGCCCGCCTTGACGCCGCAAGGCAGTCGGGCGGGTTTCAAGTTTTGGCGGCAAATTTTTTTAACACTAGGGCTTTTCAGTTACAATTATAAACTTTTTTAAATCATCAACTGGGATAATTCTTTGTATATCCGAATGATAGATCATGCTATTTGTCGGTTTTAATTCCTCTCTGTGGCTAATTTAACATCAATACCTTTAGCTAAAATATTTTGATAATCTTTAAAGCGATCGTCAACTTTAACAGTTTCTGTTCTGGTTCTAAGCTTACTGGTTTTAATAGTCCAACCGTAACTTTCCAGGGTGTTAAATAAATATGTTTGATTTGACATTGCCTTGGTGGTTTCATGATTACCGCCCCTTTCTCTAACGGTCCCAATGTAAAATCTTTTGCCTGGATATGCCAATTCTCTAACGCCAATTAAAAATTTAGCGAATTCATCATAATTAAAATCACTATCATGACAACCAATCCGTTTTAATGCGAGATTATAAAAATTACCGCCGTCAATAAATATTTGTACTTTGTCCATATTTTAATGTTACACTGCAAGTAATTTTTTGGCAATAAAAAAACCTGCACACCACCCCGAAGGGCAGGCGCAGGCGACTTCTATAATTATTATAGCAAAATGCCGGCGCGTGTCAATGGTTTGCACTCGTCCATGTCATACTTAACACCAGGGAGTGCAAAATATGTTAAACCATAGTAATATCTGTAGATTTGGCCATTTAAGCCAAACTAAAGCTACAGATATTATGCAAACACAAGCTGAAATAAAATTAAACCCTTTGCGGTGTTATCTTTCGCCGGAGGCGAAAAAAAGATTAAAATGGATGTATCTTGTAAAATACGAATGTGCCAATAATATTTCGCAGGCGGCCAACCGCCTCGGCATTTCTCGCGTCTGGCTGTCTCAAATTCACAGCCGCTGGCAGAAACATCGCGAAGACCCCAGGAGTCTGGAGCCGGAGTCAAAAGCGCCGCATGACACGAGCAACCGTAAACGGATTGATGAAAAAGTTGAAAATAAAATTGTTGAAATCAGAAAAAAATACCAGCCCTGGGGCAAAGACAAATTATCGGTCATTTTAAAAAGGGATTATCAATTAATGGCCGGAGCCTCCACCGTCAATCGCTATCTCGTAAAACATAACCTGATTGATCCGAAACTATCCGAGAAAAATAAACTGGCCTGGCAGAGAAAAAAAGAAAAGGCAAATCTGAAATTTAAAATGAGGCCGCCGGCGGTAATCAAAGATTACAAACCCGGGGCGCTCTTAGAAAAAGACATGAAATTAGTCCTGAAAATGGGTATATTCACTAACATGAATAAGCATCGCGCTAAAGAAAACTTCTGGTATCAGCATACCTTAATTGATTCTTTTACCCGCGTCAGAGCCGTTGGTTTAGCCGAGGATTCTAACAGCCAAACAGCGGTAGCGGTTCAGGAGCAGGCGGTAAGCCGCCTGCCCTTCGCCATCGCGGCGATAAACAACGACAACGGCGGTGAGAATGAAAAAGATTTCTCTGTTTATCTGGAAAAAGAAAAAGTGGCTCAATTTTTTTCCCGCGCCGGCACGCCGACAGATAACCCGCGTGTTGAACGCTCTCATCTAACGGACGAACTGGAATTTTACGCCCAAGGCAATCTGCATAAAAATTTTAACGATCAGGCTAAGGCAATATCAGAATGGGAACACACTTACAATTTCGTCCGGCCGCATCAGGCTCTCGGCTATCTAACACCCATGGAATTTTACAGGCTCTGGCAGAAAAACCCCGAAGAGGCCCATCGGATTAAAAATAAATACAGCGCTTATCTTAAAAAACAAAGTCGTCGTTTGGCTAAATCCAGACAAATGAAAAACAAGGAACAAATTGAAAATCTAATGAAATTTATTGATAAAAAATTGTCAAAATCTAATTCTTAAAAGTGTTAATTATGTTCGTGGACTTGAACATGTTATCAATGTTAAATTTGCTTTTCTCTATATCATCGTCATTATTAAGGTTTTTAACCACTAAAAATACTTTTATTTTATCCTGAAAATTTCCTTGATTTTATTAACATTTTCTTTGGCCGCGAAAAAAGCTTCAATAAAAGCTGATTTAGGTATCATTCTGCCTTCTAAGGCTTCTCTCTTTTTCGTAAAATCCCAGGCAATTATTGGATCCTGGTATATATAGAATATCACAACCGGCCGCGAATGGTCTAACGATCTTTTAACATTTTTATAAGAAACATCATACTTGGAAAACGTCCCATCAACTATCGCCTCTAATTTCTTGGCGAGAATATGGTCATACAGCTTTTCAACTCCAATTGAAGAAGCACCTTGGACAACATCAGAATTCTTACCATTATATTGAGGCATAATTTCTTTGATTTCATCGGCGTCGATCCTAACTAATTTCTTATCCAATATTTTGGCTAAATTTTTAGAGAATTCGGTCTTGCCCGCCCCCGGCGAACCGGCCATAAAAATAGTAACTGGATTTACAATCGATTTATAAAAATCAGGCTTAGCAAATTTTTCAATTAACAACTTTCTATTTTTCTTTATAAATTTTTTTGCTTCTTCCGCTTCTTTAATATTTATCATGCTTTTATTATATCATAAAATAATAAAAATATTAAAGAAACCAAAATATCACTTTATATTGGGAGCTTTGCTCAAGTTGGCTGGCATTTTACGAATTAGCTCGAACCGAATTTAAAAAAAGGTTTTAAACTATCTTTTAAAAGCGCCTCTGCCGGCAGGCAGGCGCCCCCGCTTTTAAAAGCAAACATTTTCCCGCGGGCAAAGCCCGATTTCAGGCGATTTCAAGTTTTTCTGCAGGCGAAAGCCCTCTCCGCCCCGCTTCTGCTGGGCGATTTGGCGGCAAATTATTTTTTGTTTTATATCTACATTTGGAACTAAGATTATAAATTAATAATTGATAATTGGAAAACCTCTTGAACTTAAGATATTATTGAACTCTTTTCGAAATAAGAATACCGCGTTTTTTCTTTCTTTCTTGTAAAGAGTATTCACAAAAGGGTCAAAATCCCAATTCGTGTATTCTGGCGTAGCAAGTTTACTTTTCATAAATTTTTTAATACCAACAGCCTGCATTATTTGCACTATTTCCTCGAATTCACGAATACCACATAAGGAATAAGGCATTTCTTCTAACCACTCTTTAGGCAATCCATTTTGTCTTAATTTTTCTATGACTTTATTTTTTATTTCTTGGTAAATAGGATCTGCAAATGAATACCACTCCTCTAATGTCAAAATAACTGGATAAATTTCCCTTTTTTTGTCATATGGAAAACTTGGATACTGTTTATCTATATGATCTTTTATGGTTTTATAAACCTGAACTATCGCATCAGAAATCTTTTCAAGTTCTTTGTCTAATAATAAAGTATCATTTAATTCTATTTTTGCTGGTACAATTAGCCTTTTTGTCTTACATTCAATAAATAATGCGGCATCTTTTTCGTCTAATATCCAATCAACCGTATTTTTTTTATTTTTCTTCGGCCCATATTCTTCTTCGGGATAAATTGTCATTTTCTTATTGGCTTTATTTAATACCTCGCCAACATATTTCTGGAAAGTAAATCCAAAAGGTTTGTCAAAATCTTTTTCGCGACAAATCTCATAATAAATTCCGCTGGTAAACCGCCAATATAATAAAGTAGTCAATGGACAAAAGTAAACATTATCTCCTTTTAATTTATTTTTTATTATTGGGTATAATCTTAACATATAAGTATTATAAGCAAATTTTTCATCAACTGAGTGTTCACTTTGTATAATTTTTTTAAAATCATCCAGATCAATAGAAATTATGTTAAATAATTTTTTTATCTCATCATTAGTTATCCCTTTTATATTCGTACTAAATGGTTCTTTGATGATAAAATTATTCTTGTAATGACCAAGTAGTGATGCGCCCATTAAAAATAAATTTTCGTAGTGTAAGCCGACTTTTTTATATAATATTTTATCAATGTCCAGTTCGTTAAAAATTCTATAATATCTATAAAAATACATGAGATTAATATTTAATTGCCACGGGAACTGTCTATGCGCAAGTCTAAACAATTCCTTTAAAACATTATTTTTATCAACATGACATAATTTATTTTCAATTTCCTTGATTTTATTTATTGCGCCAATAAAGTAATTCCATTTTTTTAATGTTTCCAATCCCTTTTCAGTATCTTGCGAATTAAGTATAATTTCACGCAATAAAAGTTCTAATTCCCATTGGTAAATCCTTTTTTCAGGTAAAGTTTTTGCATTAATAAATTCTGGTATAGTCTCGATATCGTTAGGAAACGAATTTCCAAATTGCAGATGGTTCGAATAAGCCCATATTACACAAAATGATTCATTTATGCTAAGTTTTCTTAAATGATTTTTCAATGGTTTGTATAATGAGTAATTATCCATAATATTTATAAAATTAAATGTTTTGACTTCGGTAAATCTTCGGTATATACTATAAATATAACATGTGGATAAATAATGTCAAATAACTATGCCTACTCTAACGAAGAGACAAAAGCAAATTTTAGACTTCATTCGTGAGTATATTAATAAACATAATATATCCCCTACCTTTGAAGAAATTAAAAAACATTTTAGATTATCTGCGCTATCTACCGTACATCAGCATATTGAAGCATTAATCAAAAAGGAATTTTTAGTAAAAAATAATAACTTATCAAGAGGACTCGAGTTAAAAACAAAAGGGGAAGACATAGTTGAAATTCCTTTACTCGGCGTGATTGCTGCTGGTCAACCGATCGAAGTCTTTGAAGAACACGAGACTATAACCGTTCCGCGCACCAATTTATCTAACGCCGGTGAACATTTCGCATTGAAAGTACAAGGCAATTCCATGATTGATGAAGGAATTTTTAATGGCGATACTGTAATTATCAGAAAACAAAATACGGCCAGCAACGGAGAAACTATAGTGGCTATAATAAATGGCAATGAAGCGACATTAAAAAAGATATATAGATTTCAAAATGGTTTTAGGTTACAACCGGCGAACCCAGAAATGAAACCGATCTTTGTAAAAAGTTTGCTTGTCCAAGGTAAAGTTGTAAGTGTTATAAGAAACTTTGAAAACAATACTATCATTGAACAAATTTCTAGCAATGAAGAATATATTGTTTCCAAAGAATATTCGGAAAAAGGTATAAATTTAGATCAGCTCATAAGTGAGCTGGTAAATTTTAGAGATATTATAATATTTAAATACGGCTTTAATACAGCAGATGATTTTTTAAAAACACAAATTATTGACGGCTTAATTCTACAAGAAATTTTTAAGCACATCGCAAATAAAAAAAATGTAAATACTAACATCCAAGCAATAAACGAAATACTGAAAGAACTAAACCTAAATCATGTAGAATTTACAAAGGATGATATAAAAATTTTTGGGGATATTTTAAAAAAATACAATTTTAGTAGCTGCGATGATGATGTGCTTGGTTTTATATATCAAAGCATTAGGCCCCAGAGTGGCAGAAAAGATGATGGCCAATATTACACCCCCAAAAAAGTAGTTAAATATATTTTAAATAATGTAAAAATAAATTTAAAAGAAAACAAAAATTTAAAAATTTTAGACCCAGCCTGTGGATCCGGACAATTTTTGCTGGAAACATACGATATTTTGTATAACCAATACAAAACAATGGGTGAAAAAAACGAAGCGGACATCCATTACAAAATCATTAATAATCACTTACTTGGCTTTGATATAGATAAAATCGCCGTGAGTTTGGCTAAACTTAATTTATTTCTAAAATCAAAAGGTACGTATACAGAAAAATTTAATATTTTAATAACAAATACGCTTAAGCGAGATTCTAACTTACTAGAACCAAATCAATTGGACAAATACAAAGGCAGTATTGATTTTGTAGTGGGCAACCCTCCCTGGGGAGCAAATTTAAATGAAGAACAAAAAAAATATTATAAAAAGCATTATGATATAGGAAAAAATGGATTAAACACATTTACTCTTTTTATTGAACGTGCTTTTGATTTTCTTAAAAAAAATGGAAAATTAGGATACTTAATACCTGAGGCCTATCTAAAAATTAAAGTGCACCAACTTTCTCGCCTGCAAATATTAAATAGAGCCAAGATACTACTCCTTGGAATTAGCGGGGATATATTTCAAAAAGTTTACGCTCCTTGTTTAGTAATAATTTTCCAACAAGAAAAAGATAAAACAGCCAGGGAAAAAAATGAAATAAATATAGAAAATGGAGTTTTCAACGGACATGAAGAACATAAGACGATAATTCAAAAAAATTTTGAAAAATCCGCTGAAAATATTTTTAACATCAACCAAGTCGGCGAAACTGAAGAAATACTAAACCATATCCTTGAACAAAAAAATTATTATCTTAAAGATAACGCATTATTTATATTAGGTATCGTAACCGGTAACAATAAAAAGTATCTAATCCGAGAAAAGAAAGACAATAAATATTCCCCTATTATAGTGGGCAAAGATATAAGCAAATATAAAATCAACTTCAGCGGCAATTATTTTATCTATGACAAAAACATACTCCAGCAAATTGCTCCGAAAGAATATTATACCGTACCTGAAAAAATTATTTACAAGTTTATTGGAGAAAAAATCACATTTGCTTATGACGATAAACAATATTTTACTTTAAACAATGCTAATGCATTCGTGCCTAAAATAGAAAAAATAAAAACCAAATATATTTTGGCCTTATTAAATTCAAAATTGATGCAATTTTTTTACAATAAATCTTTTTTTACCGTAAGAGTACTCCGTGGCAATTTAGAAAAATTGCCTTTAGTTTACGCGGATCAAAAAAAACAAGAACAAATTATCAGCCTAGTTAATCAAGCAATAAATTCAGAAGAAGATAGAATACTAAAAATAATTTTAGACAAAATTGACGACGAGGTATTCTCTCTTTATAAAATATCAAAAAAGTGGCAACAATATATTTGTAAAGAGACATAAACGATTAAATAATTGCCGAGAATAAATTTCTTGGTTCGGTAGCAGATTCTTTCATCTGCTCGTAACCTGGGTGCCATTGATAAGTCGCATTTGAACCTGTGGTACTGTGCTGTGGAGAAAATTTTGCGCCAAAAATCGGTTTGCCGGCCCTAATATCTCTTTTATTTAAAACCCAATAAAATTTTCCCTCTGGCGTTATTCCTAAAAAAATATAGTAATTAATCCTTGGGTCTTTTAAACGTATTTGTTCAAAAATAAACTTATTGCCTTGATAAATAGTGGCTGTTTTAACTTCTATATATTTATTCTTTTTCAATTCTAAAAAATCAGGATTCAATTGATTTTGGTTTCCTCTCTCGAACTTTTTAAGTGCATCTTTACCAGCAACATTCTCGTAATCGGCTCGAAATAAATCCTCTCCGGCACAACCTATTTGGCGTGAACGCAAAAGTTTAAATCGTAAATACAAATCAGCATCCTCAACTTCTTTGGTTATAGAGATACCTTTTGTCATGGCGAAACCCAAAACAAATTGATAGTTACCTTCATTAATTTTATCTTTCAATAAATCATCCACATCAACGCCTTTCAGGTGAGCGTCATAAAACCGATTAAATATTTCTTCAATAGTTTTCATAAAAAATAGCTAATTTGTTTTTTATATAAACCCGCAAAATTTTTTAATTCAATAATATCTATTCTCTGCTCACCGGCCTCAACTTTAGAAACATAAGACTGAGGTTTTTTTGTTTTTTCCGATACCTCTTTCTGGGTTAAACCCGCATCTAATCTGGCCTGTTTAAGGAGTCCTATAACTCGTTGATATTCACTTGTTCGTATTGTTTTAGGCATTTATATATTATATATTCAAATCAAGAATATTCAAAGTTTGAATAGTATGATATAATACAACTGGGCATTAAGAAAAGTTTGCTTTTGGCTTAAAATATTCAGTAGATATAATCTGCACTCGCTCGGAAATAAAAAAAATGAATTTTTTATTTCTCTCGCTCGTTTGATTATAAAATTCGAGCCGATATTTTTTACAGGCTCGGCGCCTGTCCCGTTGCATAACGGGAGCAGTTTTTTAAAGCCGGGCTTTGCCCGCGGGGAAATTTTTACCCCGTTGAATAACTGGGGATTACTTTTAAAAGCGGGGGCGCCTGCCTGCCGGCAGAGGCAGAGGCGCTTTTAAAAGATAGTTTAAAACCTTTTTTTAAATTCGGTTCGGATTAAATCATACATTGCCAGCCAATTTGGAATAAGCCTAAAATTTAAAGCCAAACCCCATTCGGGTTTGGCTTTAAATTGGGAGCGTTGTCCAAATTGGCTGCGGGACCTGGATTCGAACCAAGATAACATCCTCCAGAGGGATGTGTCCTACCATTAGACGATCCCGCAAAATTACCCCACCACCTTTCCGCCAAACGTCTTTAACAGATTGTCAATCATATTACCCGGCTCGCCTTGCGCCGGGGCCGCCGAGGCCTCTTTTTTCGCGGCTAACGGCTCATCTGAAACTAATTTATTAGCCGCCACTTCTAAATTTTCATCAATCACCGCTTCAATCATAATCGGCGCGCCATAAACCTGATGCAAAACTTTTTCTATGACATTTTTTATGGCGGCTTCGCTTACCCGGTCTTTATGAAATTTATATTTAAAAGCTAAACAAAGCTGATTGCCGCTTAAATCTCGCGGCTGGCAGACGCGCAAAATAAATGATAAAGAATGATTATACTGCTTGACCTTGGCTAAAACTTCGTTCCATTTTTCCTGGATTTGGCTATTAGTAAAATTTACCGGCTGGCCGGCTTCGGCTGATTGCTTAACTTCTATTTTAGCCGCGGCCGGCTGACTTTTAGGCAAACTGAATTTTGAGCCGGCGGAAAAACCCGGGACCGCGGCTTGAGCCGTGCAAATTTCGGCGATGGCCATTTCTAAAACTAACTGCTGGATAAAATCAGCTTTTAATTCAGCCGAAACCCTAATGAATTTTTCTAAAAATTTAAGCGCCTGTTCAACATTTAAATCCGCGGCCAGCTTATTTATCTTTAGTTCAAAGGTTTCGCCCAGCTCCAGGGATAATTTATTTACCAGGCCAGGGCTTATTTTCATGAGCATAAGCTTTCTTAAAATTTCAATCGTGTCTTTAACAAAGGTTTTAAGATCAACGCCGTCGTCCATTAGTTTATTGACTAGCCTGATGCCGCCAGCCGCGTCTTTTTTTATTAAAAATTCCAGCAAATTTATAACTTCATTTAAATCCGAGCGCGGGATGACTAAGTCAGCTTCGGCTTGCGTTATGTCCGCGCCGCCGATAGCGATAATTTGACCGAGCAGGCTTTCCGCGTCCCGCATATGGCCGTCGGCCTGGCGGGCGATCGCTTCTAAAATACTTTTATCAACCTTTATTTTTTCCGCCTGAACTATATAAGTTAATTTTTTAACCGCGTCGTTAACCCCGATTCTTTTAAAATCAAAGCGCTGACAGCGGGAAATTATCGTAGCCGGCACTTTATGCGCTTCAGTCGTGCATAAAATAAACACCACGTTGGCCGGCGGCTCTTCAATCACTTTTAAGAGCGCGTTAAAAGCCTGAGCCGAGAGCATGTGCGCTTCGTCAATGATAAAAACTTTATATTTTGAGCGCGACGGCGCCACGTGCGCGCTGGCGATTATGTTATCCCTTACATTATCCACGCCAGTGTTGGAAGCCGCGTCAATTTCAATAATGTCCAAAGCCCGGCCCTGGGCAATTTCCCGGCAGCTTAAGCATTTATCGCAAGGATCGGCCGTATCACTTTTGCGCTCCAGACAGTTGATTGATTTAGCCAAAACTCTGGCTAAAGTGGTTTTGCCTACGGCCCGCGGCCCGCAAAACAGATAAGCATGAGCCATTTTATCGGTCTTAATTTCCTGTTCCAGAGTTATTTTTATGTGATTTTGCCCGACCACTTCGCTAAAATTCTGGGGCCGGTACTTGCGGTATAAGGTTGACATGAATATATATTAAACTTGTTTAAATTAAAAGGCAAACTTTTTAGATTTTTGCCAAATAAAAATTTTCATTGCGAGGAGCGTCTTCTTTTGTCATTCCGGCCTTGAGCCGGAATCCCCGCCCGCCTCGCCTTGCGGCTCGCATGGCGGGCGCGGCAGATTAAGCCCGTAGTTAGTTTGGTTTACTCTGATGATTATAAATTCAGAGGTTCGTGGCGCTTAAACCTGGATTGCGGGTCAAGCCCGCAATGACAATTAAAAAATTATTGCTCGCAATGACAATTTAATTTTACTCCGCCTTTCGCACAATATTCTCTACCGCCGCCCACTTTGATTCGCCGTTTTTAGGCACTAAAACGACCACTTCGTCGCCGCTTTCGCCTTTATAATAAGTTACGCTAGCGGTTAAAAGTCGCCATCTTTTGCTATCGGCCAGAGCAAAATATTCGCCGCCTAAAGAACGCTCTAAAATGCCGACCAGACGCGCCCGTTCAATCGGACCGATCTGCTTATAAACGAAAGTACCGGTAGCGGTGATGGTAAGCTTTAAAATATCACCTTCAACTAATTTTGATTTTGAAGCATAATTGGCCGGCACGCTGTACTGCTTGCCGTCCGGGCCGATCATATTTTCGCCGTCAAACACGCCTTCAATAATGCGGGCTTGATCAGAATTTTCTTCGCCTGACTGAAAATTTTCCTCGCTTAACTGGGCAATGCTGATAGCCGCCTCGTCTTCGGCTGATAAATTGTCGGCTAAAAGCTGAATTAAACGTTCATTATTTTCTTTGATGTTAGCTAATAATTTTTTTGCTAAAACCATTTTTGATTTAGCAATAATAATATTATCTTCTTTTTCAACCGGCCGCTTAAGCGGCTCGACGTCAATTTCTAAAGTTAAATCATCGTTTAAATTTTTGTTTTGATCTGGCATAAATTTTGTTTTATTAGTTATTTAATTTGTCATAATCTTATCTAAAAAATTATAATTTGTAAACCCCGTTAGAAAAAGTGCTGCTTGCCCCGCTTAGAAATTTATTTCTAACGGGGTAAAGACAGGCTTAAAATTCAGCTTTTTTCGCCCGCCTCATAATCTCCGCTTCAATTATGCTCCGGTCCTGGCCGTATTTAAGCCGGGACAAAGTTTTAATTTTAGCGGCCGCGTCCAGGCGCTCAATTCCGGGTAAGGGCCAAATGGTTGACATGGAAAAAGGCCGCGTGGCCGTATTGTCTATTAACAACTTCACATAAGCCGTGTATTTTTCAATGTTAATCAAATCATACTGGTTAAAAACTGGCGCGAATTCTTTAGCCATGATTTCGGCGTCTTCGGAGCCGATTTTAAATAATAGCCAGGTGCCGACATTGCCGAAAACCGCGTTTTTAATGGACGTGTCCTGGCCTTTGACTAACTGGCCCAAATATTGATGCGCGATAATTAAGTTCAAATTATATTTTCTGGCCTCGCTTAAAATTGAATTAATCGAGTCAGTGGTAAAATTCTGAAACTCGTCTATGTATAAATAAAAATCTAGCCGTTTTTCTTGTGGCATATCCGTGCGCGACAAAGCCGACATTAAAATTTTGCCCACTAGGATCATGCCCAATAGATGAGCGTTCATCTCGCCAATTAAGCCTTTAGACAGATCAACCAACAAAATTTTCCTTGAGTCCATAATATCGCGCAAATTAAACGAGCTATCCTGCTGGGCGATAATCGGCCGCATGGTATCATTAGAAATAAACGAGGTTAATTTTGAAGTTACATACGGCACGACATTGGCTAACGCCGCTTCGCCGCCGGCCTTTTCCGCCTCTTTGCGCCAGAAATCAACCACGGTCGGGTCAGAGCATTTTTCTAATTTCATTTTCCTGAATTCCGGATCGGCTAAAACTTTCGGTATTTCCATTAAAGTTGAACCGCTGGCCGGATCGCTCATAACTAGGAGCATGGCGTTTCTCATATACTGCTCAAAAATCGGCCCGCCGGTCGCTTTCAGATCGTATAATTTATCAAAAATTTTTATCATCTCATTGATGACGAAAGTTTTTTGCTCCGGATAGCGCGCGTCAAATTCCAATAAGTTTAAAGCCAACGGCCGGCTAATATCGGCCGGCGCGAATAAAATAACGTCGCCAGCGCGTTCCGGCGGAATACGACTGATGATGTCGCTAATTAAATCGCCGTGCGGATCAATGACCGCCACGCCTTCGCCGTTAGCAATATCTTGAATCGCCATGGAAGCCAGTAAAACCGATTTACCCACGCCGGATTTGCCGATGATATAACTATGCCGCCGCCGGTCTTCGCGCTTCATTTTTATTTCCGTGGTTACGCCGCGGTAAATATTATTGCCTAAAATTATGCCTTGGTCAGGCATGTTGGATGGCGCGGCCGAATATTTAGCCATGAGCCATTGGATATTGGGCGTTTCCGCGCTCGCGAGCGGCGGATGATAAAGGCTGGCTAGTTCTTCGGTATTTAAAATAAAACCGAGCCTCGGCTTAAAGCGCCGATAAATAAAATCTTTGATTAAAAATTTCTGGATTAGCTGATTATAAAACGGCAATTTATTGGTTAAAATATTGCCATACTGATAATAATTATACTGGCTGAAAGCGCCAATTAGGTTGTTTAAAAAAACTTTGGCCCGCGGCAAGTCTTTAGCGCTGGCCACCAGTCTAATATTCGTGTCCAATCCGGCTTTAGAATTTTTTTCTTCAATCAATTTTAAAACTTCCTGTTCCATAGCGGTTAAGCGGTTTTCTTTTTCTAGTTTGCCCGGTTCGGTTTTAGGCTGGGCCGCTTTAGTTAAATCGCCTAAAAAAGTTAAAATTCTGGCCAGCGAATTGACTTTTAAGCCGTCAGATAATTTCTTACCCTGATTAACCGCCGAAACTACGCGATTGACTTTATTGTGCCAGCCGGGTTTAGCGCTTCTAACCACATATTGGATGGCCAGGCTTTCGTCACGGCCTAATTTTGACATGGCATTAACCAAAGAATTTAACGGATCAGCTTCCATCTTATTGTAAGTTTTCAAGGGAAATAAAAAACTGCGCTTGGTCTTAATAAAACCGGCCACGGTTTGGCCGTGGGCGCTAAAAATATTATAGTCAGGCACAACTTCCAAAACCGCTTCCGGATAATAGGCTTGGATTTGCTGTTCCAGATAGCGGCCCATGGCGCGCGGCGCGATCGCGTAAAAGGAAATATATTTATGATCAGCCACTATTTCAAAAGAAAAATGATCGTTCCGGCCTAACAGCCAGGAAAAATTTTTATGCCAGGCCTCGGCTTTTAAGCCGCCGATGGCTTTAAAAATAGTTTCGCCGCGCGCGATATCTTCGCGCAATTTCTGCAGATAATTTTGCGTGTTCGGCTGCTGCTTTTCTTCAGGCTTTTCTTTGGGCAGGCGCAAAAGATAAATTATATGCTCATGGTATTTGGAGTTGAGCGACCAATATAATATCAGCTTGCGCGCGAGCAGAGCCAGAACGGCCAAAATCAGACCGGCCAATAAAAAAATCAGCCAGCCGTCAATATTAACGTTAAAGCTTAAATTGTTTATGACATTATCGTTTTGACCGGATAAACCATAATCCATAAAAACACTTGTCATTGCGAGGAACGTTATTTTAATTTGTCATTGCGGGCTTGACCCGCAATCCAGGACGATGGAAATATTGACCAACGTGGTTTTTCTGGATTCCTGCCTGCGCAGG
The DNA here is from genome assembly GCA_016188785.1 of Parcubacteria group bacterium. Taxonomy (GTDB): domain Bacteria; phylum Patescibacteriota; class Patescibacteriia; order Patescibacteriales; family GWC2-42-12; genus JACPHD01. The sequence continues at coordinate 71,738 of JACPHD010000001.1, forward strand.
AATGACGAAAGAAATTTGCTCGCTCGCAATGACAATAAAAAAACATTACCCTTTTAACTTAATCAATTCGTCCGCCTTGAGCTTGGCTTCTTGCTCTAAAAAATATTTATTTATACCCGGAATTAAAGACAGCCATTTTTTTATCAATTTAATAATTTCTTAATAATTTCACCGATATTTATTTTAGCCTTAGTTAAAAGCCGGCTGATTTTTTTCGCGGTTTCTTCGCCGGCTCGCTTAAATTCCTGCTGTTTTTGCGGCGCCAAATTCAAATATATATCTCTTAAATCTTGGGCTAAGATATTTTCCACCTGCTTTTGCCGCTTGGCCGGCGGCGCAGTCACGCCCCCGACCGGACCAATCGCGGCCGGCGCCATGGTTTCGGTTTGGCTGATTTTTTCAGTCGCGCCAATTTTATCTTGCTCCAGGCTTTTCGCCTGCTCGCCATTAGCCAAGCGCTCCGGGTTTTGTTTTAATTTCTCGCCTTGAACTAACGGCCGCTCATTGGCCGCCGCGGCCTTTTCATTTGGCTGATCCAATTTTATGTCAGGCATATAACATTATTATAACATAAAATAAAATAAATAAAAATACACTCTATTTTTATAAAATAAAATATATGCTATAATAAAAACAATTAAATCTCTTACTCCCATTTCTATGTCTAACTCCAAAAAAATTTCTAAAAATATTCAGCAAATTGCCATCGCCAATCCGCAAAAAACTAATTACATTAACTGGGTTAATATCAATAGCGCGGGCAAAGCGGAAATTGAATTTTTAAGAAAAACCTACGGCTTTAAATTATCGCAATTAGCGGCCTCGGCGGCCAAAGCCAGCTCCCAAAGGCCGATTATTGCCCGCGAAGCCGATTATATTTTTATAATTTTACATTTTCCGGTTGAAACTAACGGCCGGATTATGGCCGCGGAAATTGAATTTTTTATCGGCCATGGCTTTTTAATAAGCCTGCCTGGCGCGGCGGTTAAACCGCTTAATGATTTTTTTAACTTATGCAAAAAAGATTCTAATTCGCTCTTATCTTATAAACTTGAATCTTCAGCCATCCTGCTTTATGAAATTTTAAACCAACTGCTTAAACATAGCTACGCGCTGTTAGATAATAACAGCCTGGCTATCAGCCAGGCCGAACAAACCGTCTTAAAGAGCCAAGACCAAAAAAAATCAGCCGCCTTAATTTTAAGCCTGCGCCATAATCTGATTAACACTCGTAAAATCATGCAGAATCATAAAAATATCATTAAGCGGCTGATGGTCATGGAAAGCAGTCTGATCGCGCCGGAGCAGCTTAAAAAATATTATAGCCAGCTCGTGGATCAGACAAAAAATATTTGGGAAACTTTAGAAAACCAGCGCGACATGGTTGAAGCGCTGTCCGCCTCTTACGAGTCGCTCTCTAATTATCGCTTAAGCGCTATCATGAAAACTTTAACTATTTTTTACGTGATCTTTTCTTCTCTGTCTTTAGTGGCGGCGATTTTTAGCCTGAACGTAGATAAAAATATGCCATTTATAAATCAGCCCAACGGTTTTTGGCTGGTGATTATTATTATGAGCCTAGTCGGCTTAAGCATGCTCTATTTATTTAAAAAGAAAAAGTGGCTGTAAAAATATAAAATTACAAATAACAAATTACAAACAAATACTAATGACCAAAATTAAAATTATAATCCGTTTAAAATTAGGTCATTTGAATTTATAATTTGTTTGTAATTTGGTGTTTGTAATTTGGGATTTAATAATGTTTTTTACATCCGATAAACTCTCTACTTGAATTAACTTTTTCCTTAATTCAGACGCATTATCCAGTCCCCTGACGTACCAGCATAAATGCTTACGCATTTCTATTATTCCCTGCTTGCCTTTTAATTTATGAGCCAAACTCGTATGCTTTAAAGCTGTTTCAAAAATTTCTTTATTTGAAAATTGAAAATTGAAAATTGAAAATTGTTTGAATATCCACGGCCGCCCCAGCGCGCCTCGGCCGATGCCAAGACCATCGGCTTCAGTCTTTTTCAACATCTCTTCGGCGCTGGCTTCATCCTTAACTCCGCCATTGGCTAAAATAATACCGGAAAAATATTTTCTAGCTTGCTTAATTATTGTAAAATCCACTTCGCCCGAATGGCCTTGAGCTAAACTGCGGCCATGAATCATAACCGCGGCCACTGGCAAATCTTTTATAGTTTTTAAAAAATCCAAAACCGTTATTGCCCCGACCCGCGAGCGGCATTTTATAGACACTGGCAGATTAGTCGCGCCTAAAACCGCTTTAACAATTTCACGAGCTAATTTTAAATCATTCATTAAAACCGCGCCCGCGCCCTGCCGCGCTACTTTTTTTACCGGACAGCCGAAATTTATATCCAGGCCGTCCGGTTTTATTTTTTTAGTAATAAATTCAGCCGCGTAAGCGAAATGCTCCGGCTTACTGCCGAAAAGCTGGGCCACAAACGGCCGCTCTGCCTTACGATCAAACCGCGCCAACTCTAAAGTTTTTTTTGAATTATAAACAATAGCCGTAGCGCTAATCATTTCGCTGAAAACCGCGTCCGCGCCGAACGACTGGCAAATTTGCCTGAAAGCCGAATCGCTTATTCCGGCCATGGGCGCTAAAGCATAGATCGGTTTTTTAAAAGTTATCCAAAAATTTCTCATAAAAACATCAGACCGCCAAAAAAATACCGTCATTCCTGCGGAGGCAGGAATCCAGAAATTCCACGAACATTTTTTCTCCCCGCATATGCGGGGCGGATTCAGGGGAATGACGATACTTTTCGGACAGTCTTGAAATGACAATCATTTTTTACTTACCCTCTGCCCGCTTTTAGTATCTTCCACTCTATAGCCTTGTTTTTCAATTTCTTGCCGCAATTTATCCGATTCTTGAAAATTATTTTCTTGTCTGGCTTTTTCTCTGGTCTTAATTATAGCCTGAATATTTTCAGGCAGGTCAATGTTTTGCAATTCCTCTTTAATATTTAAACCTAAAACTCTATCAAAATCTAAAATCGTGGCCAATTTCTCTTTACCAGATAACTTTGACTTTAAAACTTCCTGCGCTACTGCCAGCGCTTGCGGCGTATTCAAATCGTCATTTACAACCGATAAAAATTTATTTTTAAAATTTTCATTTACATTCCTAATTCCTAATTCATGATTCCTAATTCCTAATTCTCTTATTTGATTATATAAATGCTTTAGCCCTTTTTCCGCGTTTAAAATAGTTTCTTCACTATACTCCATAGTCTTGCGGTAATGCGTTCCTAAAGCCGCGAACCTAAAGGCCAGCGGATCAATGCTCTTTTTTATTAAAGCATTTTCCAGCGTCAGGAAATTCTCTTCCGACTTAGCCATTTTCTTGCCGCCGGCGATATTTAAAAACGCGCCATGCAACCAAAAATTAAAAAACTTCTTGCCCGTGGCCGCCTGGCTTTGCGCGATTTCGTTGGTATGATGCACGTTGATATGATCAATGCCGCCGCAATGAATGTCCAATTGACTTTTGAGAATTGCCAAACTCATAGCCGAGCATTCAATATGCCAGCCGGGAAAGCCGACCCCCCAAGGTGAATCCCATTCCATCTGCCTTTTTGCTATTTTCACCCCCCTGATAAGGGGGGTAAGGGGGGTTGAAAACTTCCATAAAGCAAAATCCGTTGGATTCTTTTTTTCCTCATTCTTTTCCACCCTGGCGCCTTCTTTTAAAGCCGCTAAATTTTGCCGGCTTAATTTAGCATAATCTTTAAATTTAGCCGTATCATAGTAAAGGCCGTCAGTAGTTTTATAAGTATAGCCTTTGGTTTCTAAAATTTTTATTAAATCAATCTGCTCTTTAATGTAATCAGTGGCTTTGCACCAAACCTCCGGTTCTAAAATATTTAATTTTTTAATATCTTTTTTAAACTCTTGGGTATAAAACTCGGCGATTTGCCAAGCCGTCTTATGCTCCCGTTTAGCCCCGATTTCTAATTTATCCTCGCCCATATCGCGGTCGCCGGTTAAATGGCCAACATCGGTTATGTTCATGACGTGCCGTACTTTGTAGCCGTTATAAATTAAAACGCGCTTTAAAATATCTTCAAACAAATAAGCGCGCAAATTGCCTAAATGCGCGTAATTATAAACCGTGGGCCCGCAAGTATAAAGTCCGACTTGTCCTTTTTTAATCGGCTTAAATTCCTGTTTTTTCCGGCCTAAAGTATTGTATAAAAATAGTTTGTTCATATTTTCTCACTTATAAGGGGGGAAATTCCCACCCCCTTGACTTTTATTTTAAATTTGCTATATTGATATTAACATTGGCCGAACACTGTCCGTATGGCAGGTTTCCCTCGCGGGATAGGCCATTCCCCCTTTAATGGGGGTTTTTTGTTACAATTCTTCCGAAATCTTATTTTTAATAAGCTCATCAACCGCCTTTTTCGCCCAATTATTTTTTTCTTCCCTAGAATCTCTGATTAAACCGCAAACCGCGTCAACCAATCTGATAAAAACATTATTTTCATCTTTTTTTACGCCCCTGACTTTTTTAGTCTTAATTTTTAAATCTCTTAAACCCTTAATAAAAATCGCCAGTTCTTTTTTCCTTAAGCCGTCCACAAAAACCGTCGCTTTATAATCACCGCCGGATTTTTTTAAAATGGCTTTAGCCGTCACGTAGGCAGTAAGCTCCAAATATTTTTTCGTATCGCTGAAAATCTCAAAAAATATTTTATTGCGCAAAATATCAAGCCGGGAAATTCCTTTAATATATTCTTGGCGGCATTCGCGCCGCGCTTTATGCCATTTAAGATTATTCTTGCCGCTGGCTTTTTCTATATTTTCCAATTTATCCGCCAAATTTTCCCTTTCACGCTCCATGATCAAAACGCTTACCACAAAGACTAAACCTTTAGTATCTTGGCCGGACTCATCCACATAAGCGTAGATTTTCTTTTTATCTGCCATAAATTTAACCGCCCATTAACAAAGGGAATTATCTTGTATTTATTCTACCCCAGCCTATTTTTTTAGGCAAGAAAATTATAAAAAAGAAGCGGGTTATGGTATTTGCTTTTTTAGCATTTGCTTTTAGCATTTACCATAACCCGCCTAGATTAAATTTCCGCGAGATTCCACTCACTCTCAAGGCAGTCCGCAGACTCCTTGTCAAAAGTCCGCGCCCTTCCGTCTCTCAGACTGTACTCCCAGGTACCGTCCGCTGTCCGCCGAAGAGAGTATTCAACTCTCTGACCCCATCCAGCCGAGAAACCCCGTTCCGTCTTTTTGAGACAAAAACAGTACTGTTGATCAGTGACGAGCCAAAGGCGCCCGTCTACCTGGCTTTTTTGCACGCGCGTTTTTACCTTTTCCATTTTCCTTCCTCCTTTTTGTTTTTTATTCGCAAGCCGGGCGAGGTCGGCTTGCCTTTATTTACTTTTTAGGCCTATAATCCTGCATTTCTGGTGATACGGAAAAACCAAGCGACCAAGCAAGATTATGCGCACGCCAAAATTTTTCCCTCAACGCCATAAGTTTCGCGACATCGGGGCTCTTATCCAAGAACTCCTTCGCCAGCTCTTTTAGCTTGGCGTCTACCTTTTTTTGGTAGTGCTTAAACTCCCAAAACTCACATCTTGTTCTGATAACAAAAATTCTTCCATAACCTGCCCCAATTTCAAAAGTGGTTTTCCAGCCATAAGTATTCGGCAACTGAAAAAACATTTCTGAAAACTCCTGCTTGGCGCGTTTAAAAAAACTCTCGGCGTAAAGGATAATTCCCAGGCAGATGAGGAGGGGAAGAGTTGCTGCCACAACAAAGTTTATTTCATAAATCTCCACAAAGGGCGGTGGAGACAGTAATGTAATCACCGTCAATACCTCTACTAAAAACCCTATGAACAAGGTAAATCTCTGGATTCCGCAGAGGTACCTTACGACCTTGTCCTGAAATTTCATGATAACTCCTCCTGGCCGTTTTCCGCGGCAAATTTTTTCCTCCGTTAAAAACAAAATTAACTCCAACCCCACAACTCTGACTATTCTTTTTAAGAATCCTCGCCTATTCTTTAAAGATCAGCCAGCAGTAAACTGACTATAAAACTTATAGCCAATTTACTGCTGACTCATCTTATTTTTTAAAGTACAATCTTAATCAGCCTCGTCAACATTAAATACAACGGTATCGGTGGGCGCGCCGTTAACTATGGCGTTAACGCCTGAAAGCTGACCCCGGGCAGTTATGTCCCGGATAAATAAACTAATCTGGTCGCCAACCGCGGTTTTATCCGCGTCTAAAAACAAATCTAAAATAAGGTTTTCCCCCGGATCTAAGCTAAGGCCGCCAAAACTTATTTCATTAACATCCGCCACCGGCCGGGACAGCCGCGAGCCAGCTTGCCTTAACCGGCCATTATCATCAGTAAAAGCAAACTTTAAATTACTAAAGCCATTATTGTTGGATAAATTGCCGGCCGAACCGAAAGAATTTATAATAGCGCGGTCTAATCTTACTTTCTCCGCCGCATTATTACTAAGATTGAAACTGGCGATTTTATTTTCTTTCTGCCCTTTAACCGCGTTGCCGCCGCTCAAACTTTTAATCTGTAAAACCGTCTGCGTAATCTCAACTTCCGGGCTGGCCACGCCCCGATTATTAATCGCGGCCGGAATTTTACTATTCTCCCCCATGGCCCTGGCGCTTTCTACAAAAAATTTCACCGTGCCGTCCGCGCTAAGGTCCAGATCAGCTTTAACAAAAATGTCAACCGAATCGCCGGCTCTTACCCCGGCCCTTAAATCGGCGAACTTATATGAATCCGCGTTTGGCTCGGCAATTATTTCGCTAATTCTGGAGCCGCCGCGATACAGGGCTAAATTACTGAAACCATTGGCAAAATTTACCGGCGTAAAACCGGCCACATTGGCCACGGTTAGGTTGGTGATAATTAAATCTTCCTCTTTGACCGCTTCGGCCTTAAAGGCCGCCAAGACCACCTGCTTTCTGCCGGCTACGGCTAATTCATTATCGCTGATTCGGCCGGCGAATAAATGAAGCGAAGGTTCAATTACCTGTATTTTCGGCCCGGCCAATAAAACATTATCACGGCGCAAAACATTATCATCAGCAATATTATAATTTACACTTTTAATCAAAATCTGATAGCTGTCGCCGGACAAAGCCGTTTCCGGAATATGCGCCCTTAACTGGAATTTAATAGTTTTGCCTTTAGGCGCGTTAAAACCGCTTAAACTGATTTCCGCAAAATTACCGTCAACTTTTCTGCCGTCAACCAGGCCCAGCTCGGCCTTGTTTTGCGCGTCAAAAATTTTTACCGACTTGTCTAAAGCCGGCGTTTCGCCTGATCTTACGACTTGCAAAGTCAGGGAAGAAAGTTTTATGTCGCTGGTATTATTACGCAGTTCAAGCGAGCCTAAAAGCGCCTCTTCCTGGCCGGCATAAATTAAACGTTCATTATCTTTTAAAGGACTGGCGGTTAAGAAAACCGGCGCCCGCTTGATTAAAAAATTATTAGCTTGGCCGCTTAAGGCCGGGTCAATTTCCGTGAAAATGTCATAATTATTATCATCAAAAGCGCTTAGATCATATTTGCTGGCAAGAATAAATTTTACCGTGCGGTCTTCGCCGTTTATAATATCAACTTTAAGAGTTAAATCCAGGGAATTATTTTTGCCTAAAAACAGGCCCCTAATAAAAACAAAGTCGGCTTTTTGGCCAGTCATGTTTCGGACTTGACCTACGGTCCGTCCGTTGGCCGAGACTAAAGTTAAATTTTTTAAATCTTCCGGCCGGGCCGAACCCACGTTAGTTAAAGTGATTCTTTCAATCACGATGTCTTCGTTGCCGCTTACTTCGGTCAAGCGGAAAGCCGCCACGGCCTTATTAGTTGAACCGATAACCGCTTCCTGGCTGTTTGAATTCAAAACCAAAGGCGAGGCCTTAAGCCGGCCTAAATTATTAACCCCGTCAATTAGCTTGAATTCCGGGCCGAACTGAGGAAAATCTCCATTTAACGGAGCGTCAGCGTCAACCTGGCTAGCCTTGAGCAAACCGAATTTTAAAGTCTGGCCGAAAACGCCGCTAACCGGTTTTATATCGGCTTTTAAATAAAATATTTTCGCTTGACCGGCCGGAATAACTAAAGGCTCGGCGCTTAAATTAAGATACAAGCGGCCATTGGTTAAACTATTTTTTTCGCCTTTAACCTGGCCGGCTTGATCAGTTAAATAAAGCGCGTCAATAATATCGTCCGCGGACACGCCCTGGCGGGTAAAAGTAAGCGCCCTGACTTTAATGTCGCGCGCGAAAGATTCAAATATAAATGCCGCCACTATATTAGCGCGGCTGCTGGTCGGCAGATACGGTGAAGCCAGGGCCAGCGGCTTGGAAGTAATTACTAACCGGCCATTAGCCTCTTCGCCGGTTAATTCGCGATCAAGCGCGCCGGCCGCTTTAAGCCCGGAAAAATCAACCGGTTTATATTCATTAAGATCAGCGGCCAGAACAGTGACAATCTGATTCCATTTAAAGCCGGAGTCAATAAACTGCTGTTCGGATTTAATCAAGGCTTTTTGGCCGTTAACAATATAATAAACCGAACGGCTGTTCTTGATTTTAACTAATTTCAGTTCCGGCCATTTATTTAATTCCGCGCTGCTGATAATTTTAATGTCGCTCCATTTATTGCCATAAGCCAAAAAAGCTTTACTGTTCACATAAGCTTTTTTAAGCCCGCGCGCGTGATCCAAATAATATACTACCGGACTATCAGCGGTTTTAACCTGTTTAATTTTAGGATTAACAACGCCATAAGCCGCCCAGGCATTTGGCGCGCTAATAAGCAAATAAATAATAGTAATTATGGCTAATTTTAAAAAATTTAACATATAATATAATTTACCCCGTTAGAAAAATCTTTGACCAAACCAGGATAAACCCTGTTAAAAAAATTTCTAACTGGGTAAATAATTTTAATAACTTATTACTATATCATATATTCAATATTATGTCAAACGAGCTTGACATAATACGCTGCTTTTACTAATATTTATAGCAAAAGCGGCGAATGATGCCGCTTAACAAAAACAACCGGGCGTAAAAAATGCCCGGAAAATTTAATTTAGGAGGGTTAAAAAATGAAGGAGAATAAGGAGAATAAGGTAGACGTTGTCTTGGCTCTAAACGCCGATCGGAAAAACACGGAACAAGCCACCGCGCCAGATCAGTGTACCTGCGGCAACGATTGCTCTTGCCAGAAAAAAAACAACCAGCAAACCACAAGAGTAATCATAAGACGGCTAGGGTCACCGCTCGACGTGCCGCTCTTTTACCAGTAAAATAAATAAGACTTCAAGGCCGGCAGTTCTTCTCTGAACTGCCGGCTCGCTTTTTTTGATTGGGTAGTATTTATAAAATTTTCGTGCGAGGACTGTTTGAGACTGCCGCAGGCAGACGAGTTCCGCAGTAGAAAATTTTATAAATACTACCCAATAATCAAATGTCAATAATCTCTTGCCATTTAACTTAATCCAACCTCATCAATCACCACTAATTTTCGGCTGTCTAAAATGCCGTAAAGAAATATGTCCGTGATATCGCGGCGGTACTTAAACTCCTGGCTGTCAAAAACCGTGAAATTAATTTCTTTGCCCAACTCAACTTCCAGCTCCCTAATTAGTTTTACTAACTTGATTTTATTAATCTTGCCGACAATCAGTATATCAATTAAAGTATTTGGATTATTAACAAAAATACCGGTCAAAATCAATAATTTTACTTTGCCGATGGCATTAAGCTTGCGCACAAAATCTTTTTCATACAAAATCTGCGCCTTAACGATTAAAGCCTTAATCTCGTCAAACAAAACAAAATTAGGATTAGCGCGAAAATATTTTTTTTCCTGGCCGCCGGCCGCTTCTTTCTCGCCTTTCGTCGCTTCTTCTTTCATATCTGATTTTATATCTGACGTTAAAATGCCGAACTTTTCCAAGTTCTCCAGTTCGCGGCGCACCGAATTAAGCTGCAGTTTTAAGTCGCGCGATAATTGCCTGATATAAAACTTTTCCGCCGGATTAAGCAGAAATAATTTTAATATTTTAACCCTGGAATTTGAGCCGAATAATTTTTCAAGCATGTCTTAATTGCTTATGGCTTAACTTATTTACAGTTTTATTGTATAATAAATATGTTATTTAGTCAAAAACAAATAACTTGATTTTATATTAACTAAATTCGCCTTTTATGAATTATAAAATAGCCCAGTTTATCATAACTCCGGGCCAGCGCCATGACTTAATCCATGAAATTTATATCGCTCAGCCGGACGCGGACAAAGAAGCTTTGGCCGGAAAGCTGTTTGCTTTAATCGAGCTTCAAGCGAAAAAAACCGACAGCCTTAAAATTATTAATTTTTTAATTAGCGCTCTTAACCATGATTATTATCAAAACGAGAAAATGATCTTGCGCGAGCGGGTGGCCAGCATAAAGATAGAACATATTTTTGAATCGGCTCTGGCTAAAACCAATAAAAAACTGGCGGAATTTTTGCTAAGTGAAAAAATCAGGCTAAACCCGGCGCGAGCCAATATCACTATCGGCGTAATTTATAATGACAGCCTGCATTTTTCCAATTTAGGGAAAAATAAAGCCCTACTGATATATAAAAGCAAAACCGAAAACAGTCTAAAATATAAACTAGCCGATATCACCGAGCAAACGGACAAGGGCGAGACAAAAAAACCTTCAAACATAATCAAATTATTTTCTAATGTCGTTAGCGGCGCTCTGCCGCCGGGCGGCTATTTTATTTTCTCAAGCGAAACTCTCTCCGAGTACCTTTCAGCCAAGCAGATTATTGGCATTATAACGGCCTTACCGCCGGGCGGCGCGGCCGAACAAATTAAAAATACCCTAAGTAAAATTAACGCTTACGTGCCCTTTTTGGGCATTATCATAAAAAATACCGCCGGCGCGGACCTGGCGGAAATAAAAATTAAAAAGCCGATCGCCTCAACCAGGGCTTCAATTGATAATTTAATCGCCACCGAAGAGCAAACGGAAAAATTACTTACTCCTTCCGGCTTAGTCAACGGTAAAACCTGGTCATCTTTTTTTAACGGCCTAACCGGCCGCTTTAGCTTTAAGCCGACCCATCAAATCGGCGGAAAAACGTTTTTACTTAAAGATAAAATTTTTTCCGGAAAAAGAACCAGCTGGTTTTCTCTTAAAAAAATCTTTAACCTTTTAAAAAGCTATCTAGTCTGGCTTATCGGCTTATCGGCTTACCTGTTTAAAATATTATCCAACAAAGAAAAGCTGGCCGCATTGTTTAGCCAGTTAATTTTAAGCGCGAAAAATTCCTATCGAAAAATCAAGACAGCTTCATTCAGGCTGTTTTTCTGGTACAAAAATCTTAACCGAATGAATAAAATTTTATTATCGGCTTTTTTAGTTTGCCTGATAATTCTTTATTCCGGCTTAACCTGGCAAAATATAAAAAATAAACAAGTAAAAAACCAAGCCGCCCTGGGCGGTTTAATCGCGGCGATTGAGCAGAAACAAAACCAAATTGACGCCAGTTTATTATATAATAATGAAGCCGGTGCCAAAAAACTGCTTGAAGAAGTTAACGAGTTGATAGCGGAACTGCCGCGAAAAAACCAAGCGCAAAAAGACCAATATAATATATTAACGGCCAAACAGCGGGTACAAACGGAAAAAATAAGCCGGGTTGTCCGCACCGAGGCGGTGGAAGTGGCTAATTTTATAAACCTTAACGCCGGCGCCAAGCCGGCTAATATTACCCTAACGCAAGAAAAAATATTTGCCGCTGACGCGGCGCAAAAAACCATCTACAGTATTGATTTAAAAAGCAAACTTACCACGGCCATAAGTTTAACCGGCCAAACTATAAGCCGGCTTGATTTTCCAGGCCTTGACAAAAACAATAATATCGCTTATTTTAATGTCGGCAGTATTATCGTTTTTGACGCTAAAACCGAAAAATTATCCGCCCTAGAAATTGACTATCCGGCCAAGCCGCAAAAAATAATTGGCTTTAAACAATACAATAACCGCTATTATCTGGCCGACCAGATTAACCGGCAAATTTATCGTTTTAATAAAAACGGCTCTAAGCTAACCGGCGCCGCCTGGCTAAACTCGCCGGAAGATTTAACCGGCGCGGCCAGTCTTGATATTGACGGCAATGTTTATCTCTTAAAAAATAACGGCGAGATTTATCAGTACAGCAAAGGTAAAAAGCAAGAATTTCTCCTGGCCGAGATTGAACCGAATTTTAGCCAAGCGGCTAAACTCGCTCTTTCAGAAAAACAAGATCGCCTTTATATCTTTGAACCAGCCGGCAAAAGATTGGTTGTCTTTGATAAAAAAGGCAATTTTATCAATCAATACGTGAATGATAAATTAGATAACTTAAAAGATTTTCAAATTGATGAAGCTAATAAAAAAATATATTTCTTAAATGGCGCCGCGGTTTATTCTGTTGATATGATTAACACCAAATAAAAAAAGACGTATCATAAAAAACGTCTTTTTTATTTTACGCTTATTTAAGAGTAACTTTGGCGCCAACCTCTTCCAGCCTCTTTTTCATGGCTTCAGCGTCTTCTTTCTTAACGGCCTCTTTTAAAATTTTAGGAGCGGCATCAACTAAGTCTTTAGCGTCCTTTAAGCCCATTTCGGTTAATTCACGGACCGCTTTAATAACCGCGATCTTGTTGGAGCCAGCTTCGGTTATTTCAACGTTAAAGCTGGTCTTCTCTTCCGCCTCGGCCGGAGCGGCGGCCCCGCTTGGCGGGGCCATCATCATGGCTGGAGCCGCGGCGGAAACGTCGAATTTCTTTTCTAAAATTTTAACCAACTCGGCTAAATCTAAAACCGACATTTTCTCAATAATTTCCACCAACGTTTTAAACTTTTCCGGCACTTCAATTTTTTCCTCCTGATTTATTTCTTCTGGCATATGTTTTTTAAATTTCTAATTTTCAATTTTTAATTTCTAAACAATTTTTTAGTTCTCCAATTCTCAATGATTTTTTTAATTTGAAAATTTCATCATTGAAAATTGTTTGAAAATTGAGAATTGAGAATTGAAAATTGAAAATTTTAATTATTATTTAATTATATAAATTATTATCTATCGCTAACGGCCTTTAAAACTTGAATTAAATTCCTAATATTACCGGCCAAAGCATTAACCAAACCGGAAACCGGGGCGTTAATGGCGCCGACGACTTTACTGTATAGCTCCTGCTTGCTCGGTAAAATCGCCAGATTAGCGACTTGGTCCATATCGATATATCTGTTTTCTAAAACGCCGCCGATAAATTCAATTTTTCCCTCCTTATCCTTATCTTTTTTAAACTGGCCGACTATCTTGGCCGGAGAAACTTCATCGCTATAACCGAAAATCGCGGCTACTTGCCCGGTAAATTTTTTTACATCCAAACCGGTAATTGCCTTGTCTTTTAAGGCCAGGCTGAATAAAGTCTTTTTAGCCACATAATATTCATTATTTTCTTGGCGCAATCTTAACCTTAAATCTTCATTTTCTTTTACTGTCAAACCGCTATATTTAGTAAAAATAATTGACTTGGCTTTGGTTATTTTATCGTTTAGCTGTTTTAAAATTGTTCTTTTCTGCTCTTTTGTTTTAGGCATAGAATAAGTTTATTAAACAAAAAATCTGCTAAAACGCAGACTAAAAGATTAGCTAAAATTAGCTTTGTCTCGGCAGGATTTATCGGGTTTAATCCCCTACCCGCTGTCTGCGACTTGGTTATTATATATAATATACTAAACTTATTTAGATGGCAAGACCCTTACCTGATTTTCCAGTTGAACAACTCTTTTCTTCAAATTTTCAATTTCATTATTCATAACTAAAATATCTTCATTCAATGCTTTGTTAATTCTGTCCATTTTCTCTTCAAGCCGTTTAATATCCTGCCTGATAGAGCGTAATTCCTGCCAAATCGGACTTAATTTTTCTTCCAGCTTAGATTCCAGTTTTTCTTCCAGCTTAGATTCCAGTTTTTCTTCCAGCTTAGATTCCAGTTTTTCTAATTTTTCGTCCAATTTCTGATCAATCATCGTCCCTACCGCCGGTAGTAAAACTTCTTCGGTGAATTTACCAAGATCTTCCAAAGTTAATGGTTTTTGCAAATTATTTTCTATCATAATAGTAGTTTAACACAGCTAAAAATTATGTCAATTTTTATCAGCTTTTTTCTTTTCTCGATCATCTTTGATAATGTTAGCAATTTCTGCCATAACCTCTCTCGGCGTGCAGTCGCGCTTGAAGATATAGGCTTCGGCTCCCATTTTCTCGCTTTTATCCCGATCTTGAGGCGTGTCTAAATTAGTAAAAACCACGATGGGAATATTTTTGGTTTTAGGATTTTTCTTGACCGCCGCCAGATATTCCCAGCCCTGTTCGGCAACGGCGTTGTCCGGCTTGGGAATAATAATGTCCAGGAGCACTAAATCAGGCTGTTCTAGCTCGGTTAGCATTAGGGCTTCGTTGATGTCTTTGGTTGATAAAAAATCATAGCCATGGCTTTCTAAAAAATAATGGTAAATATTTACCAATTCTTTTTCATCCTCAACAAAAAGGATTCGGCCTTTGTCCGACTTCATAACGTTGGTTGGTTTCATATGGTTATAGTTAAACTTTTTTAAATCTGACGATCTTTTTCCGCGAGACCGGTTTTTCCTGACTGGCGTCAGGTTGCTGATTCTTATAAATTGGCAGGGTAAAACTAAAAGTTGCGCCCTTATCCTGGCCTTGGCTAATACCGGCCAGCTCCCCCCAATTGCCCTCCACAATTTTTTTGGCGATGAAAAGGCCTAAACCTGAACCATCCGGCCGTAAATCCGTGGCGTTATTGCCGCGAGAAAATTTTTGAAATAACTTCTTTTTGTCTTCCTCGGAAATTCCGACGCCAGTGTCTTTAACATTGACTTGCAAATAATTGTCATCAAGCAGTTCATAGTATAGCGTGACTTTGCCTTGCCGAGTGTAGTAGACGGCATTGTCCAAGAGGTTGGAGACAACGTGAGCGATTTTTTTGTAGTCGCACCAAACTATCGGCATCTTGAATTTAGGTTCTAAAACCTCAATGGTTAAGTTTCTTTCCCGCGCCAATTGCATTTTTTGTTTTTCCGGAATAAGTCGGCTGACTATTTCAGTAATATCGGTTTTTTGCGGCTGCATTTTCATCCGTTCGCCTTCCAGCTCATAGGCGTCCCAGAAGTCGGCCACGGTTGAGCTGATTCTCTCCAGGCCGGCTTTAATTGACGGCATGGCTTTATCGGCCGGATATGAACCTTCCTCCATCATGGAAAAATAGCCTTTCATGACGGATAGCGGCGTATTGAGCTGGTGATTAACTGTTCGCAAAAAATCGGATTTCATTTCCAGCAGTTCTTGAAGGTATTTATTCTTTTCCTCAATTTCTCCGCTTTTTGTTCTGATGTCTTTAGTCTGTTCATCCACCTTGCCTTGCAAGGTCTTACTGAAATCCTGAACTTGTTTATACAGCAGAGCGTTTTCTAAAGCGATGGCGGCTTGATAAGTAAAAACGTTTAAAAGCTGGATGTCGTCGATAGAAAACACGTCACCCGATTGTTTGTCGCCTAACGCTAAAACTCCTATAAGAATATTATTTGAAATAATAGGAAGGCACACGGCGATATCAAGATTTTGCATCTCGCGCACAATTGACTCCGCTTGCGCCATCGGCATTCTTAATTTACCACGCTCTATCTCAATCTTTAATTCTGCACTAACTAATTCCATTTTACTATCGGATAGATATTTAATTAAGGGTTTTTTCTTTGAAAAATAAATATCAAAAAGTATATTTAAATTAACCTGCTTAATCTCGGCTGGTAAATCTTTTCCGTTGTTCCACAACACTATGGCAATTTTTTCCACCTTTAAGGCGTTTTTAATGGTAGCTGTGGTCGTATCCAGTAGATTCTGCAAATCCATTATCCGAGTCATTGATTCGGTCAATTCTCTAAAAATTTTTTGATAGTTATATTTTTCCTGAAAAAAATAACGGTCGGTAACACGACGAAAAAAATGGATAAGCGGCTCAAGACCTAGAGAAATTACAACTGAACCAAGAATAATTCCCCGGAAAGTACTGCCTAAAATATTTTGGCCAAGAAAAAAAACAACAAAGATAAATATCATTCCAACCGCAACAACTGTTAAGGTGTAAAGAATACTGCGAACAACAAAAAGGCGAATATCAAGAAGACGGTGGCGCATGATAGCGTAAGCAATTGAACTACTCCATATTATAGTAAATATCGGGCCTATCCAAATATATTGAAAATTGTGAAAAAGGGGAGAGGGTAAAATTAAATTAAATAACATTCCTAAAATACCAGCGATAGAACCACTTGATACAATATAAAATATTTGTTTTGCCACTATTCCACTACTCGTAAAATATTTCTTCCAAAAAATTATCATCCCCCCTAAAAAAGTAAGTGTAAAAAATAAAGAAAAAATGTAATATCCAAAAGAATTTAACATCACATCGTTTCCCCAATTTTTTGCAACAATACTTTGAACTAAAAAACCAGGAATAAAAACTAAAAATAATAGAAACAATGATACTAATAAAAGTATTATTCCCGTAAACCTATATTTCTTTTTCTTTAAAGGAAAAACCAAAGACATATAATAAAAAGAGGCGCCGATTACAACAGCCGCCCCATAAGAACTTCTCATTAACAATTCATCAGTATTTAAACTTATAGATAGATGATAAAAACCTAACACTAATGCCCAAAGTCCAACCGCGAAAGCAAAAATCGAAAAAAAAATATTAATCTGGCTTTTCTTGTTCCTAAAATACACAATCCAAGCAAGAAAAATATTTACTATAGCAACTATTATTAATAGAATAGCTTTGAAATTAAACATAAAAAATAACTAATTCTATTTTTATTATAAACTATTTTACCCAAAATACAAGAGAAGCCCGGTGAAATGTTTTCTTAAAAAACAACATTTCACCGGGCTGGTGGCTTCCTTATTATCGTCATAAGATCACCTCTCTTCCATAAATTATATAAAGAGTAGTGATTATAGACGAACCAGAAAAGCGCCATAATGTGCACCTGCGCCAACAGCGCAGAATAGCACTAAATCATTCTCCTTAACGATACCGTTACGCCGATCCTCATTGAGAAGTACTAAGGTGCTTGCGGCCGACAAATTGCCATACTTATCTACATTAACGGCCACTCGCTCAAATGGCACCTCTAGAAAGTTGGCGAAACTTTTCAGGACCCAATAATTAGCCTGGTGAAAATAAAATCGTTTGACTTCATCTAATTCAAACGAGTATTTTTTCATCAGACCGTTAAGGCTACGCTTCATCAAGGCGGGAAATAATTCTTTTACCGCCTTTGCGTCAATCTCGTAAACGGGAGTATCTGCCCCGCTCTTTTTGTGATAATACATGAGCGGATGAGATCCGTCCGCTCCATAATAAGTGGCAATAATTCCCGTTTTGCCATTTAAACTTCGTTGCAGAATCATGGCCCCGGCACCATCACCAAAAACATAGGCACTCAGCCATGCTCCCGTCTTGATATAAGAATCAAGATTATTAAATTGGCCCGACGGTTTATTACTGGCCACCACAAGGATGTTTATCTTATCATCTCCTTTAATCATATCATTGGAAATACCAATCGCTTGCATGGTACCACCACATCCACTGTCAATTTCAAACGCAAACGCATGAGAACTGAGTTCAAGTCGGCTATGAAGCTCAATTGCCGCTCTACTAAAATGACAGTATTCCTCAAGATCCTGAGTACAGGTGACATACCATAAACCATCAATTTCGTCAGGTTTCAAGTCCGCATCCTTGATGGCTTCGAGAGCAGCGAAATATGCCATATCCAGGTCGCCGATCTCGTGTTTATCAGCAGTACCAATCAGCGATTCTATCCTGCCTGCAAACCTCCTTTCTTTTATACCAAGATTCTTATAGATCCACTCGGAATTTTTCTGTTTTACAATTGAAACCATTTCTTCATTTGTATAAATCTCCTTGGGAATAAAACTACCAGTTCCTGCAATCCTGACTCTTTTACACATTGTATACCTCCTTTTATATTATATACAAACTTCCTTAGAATTGTTAGCCAGAACATTTTAACGAGCCAACCGCTACCGCCCACGGCTTTAACCAAAAGCCATCAGCCAATAACAATTTTTATCTTAATTTTAACGGCGTTGCGTTAAAACTAAATTAAAAAGCGTTATTATAACGCTTTCACCATAGCCGAAAATGTTGGTTTTGTCAAAAATTTTTAATTTTTGGCTAAAATTTTATTAGGATCTATTTTTATTTTTAAGTTTTCATGATATTATATTAACATTAAGAATAAACCCAACAACATGAAAAAAGAAAAAATTGTAATTTGTTCCAGCATGTCTTTTTTGGAGGAGATAAATCAATGGAGAGAAAAATTGGAAAAAAATAATTATACAGTTATAAAATATCCGGAGCAATTCGCTGGTGAATTTTTACCAAACTATAAAATTGAGTTTTCCGATCATTATCGAAAAATTACTGAAACTGATATTTTATTTATATTAAATATTAAAAAAAATAATCTTGACGGCTATATCGGCGCTTCGGTTTTTGCTGAAATTGCCTTTGCGATTGGGCTAAATAGAGCTGGTAATAAAAAAAAATATTTTGCTTAAATTCATTTCCCGACTCTTTACCATATTCTCAAGAATTAAAATACTGGCAACAACTGGGGTGGATACAATTTTGGAAATAAAATTAATGAACTAAAAATATTTTAACTTTAATGCCGACGGAATTTGTAATCTTTATTGCATTACAAATTTGATCGAGGGAAATATTTTTTCCCATGGCTTTTAGCATTTTATCACTACCCGATTCAACGCCAAATTTTATTTCAATACACCCAGCATCATACATTGTTTCAAGAATGTCATATTCAACCGTATCAACCCTTGATAATGTCGACCATTTCAGATCAAGTCCGGCGATTATGCCGCAAATATTTCTTGTTTTTTCCTTATTAACAAGAAAGTTATCTCCGACAACCGCAAAACCCTCAATTGAATAGGTCTTTATCAAATGAATCAATTCCTTTTGGATATGCCAAGCAGATCTATATTGCATTTTCCTTTGTTGAGAGGCGCAGAAATTGCAGGAATACGGACATCCTTGCGTGAACATAACATGAGTCATTTTCAAAGAAGTGTTTGAAAGACGATTTGACATTATGTTGTCTTCTATCGGCAATAAATGTCTGGCTGGAATAACTGGCAAATGATCCAGGCCGCGTTTTAATTTTCTTTCATCGGTACGGTAAATACTATCATCTTGCTTATAACAAACTCCTTTTATTTTAGAAAAATTTCTTGAAGAGAACTCATCTACAATTTCCAGAATAGTTTCTTCACCGGGCCCAATTACAACCACGTCAATATTTAAATCAATCAATGTTTCTTCTGGATAAATAGTAGCATGAACACCCCCGGCAATTAGTAGTGATTTAAAGGAAAAAATGCTATTTTCCCTAACATTTCTAATAATATTATACGTCACAGACGAGGGAATGCTAAAAGCAACCACACTAAACTTTTAGGGTAAATAACAATTTTTATCTTAATTCTAACAGCATTGCGTTAAAACCAAATTAAAAAGTGTTATTCTAACGCTTTCACCATAGCTAAAAAGGTTGGTTTGGTCAAATTTTTTATTTTAAATATTTATTTTTGTTTACATTATGCTCCTCTAAAGTTTTAGAAAAAATCGTCCGGCCGGTCTGCGGATCGCTTAAAAAATAAATGTAATCGGTACGTTCCGGATAAACCGCGGCCATAATGGCGTTAAGTCCGGGATTAGCGATCGGCCCAGGCGGTAGCCCGCGGTATTTATAAGTATTGTAAGGCGAAGCAATTTTAGTGTCTTCAATAGTATGGCTGCCGATTTTGTCATCTAAAATATACGATAAGGTGGCGTCTGACTGCAAGGGCCGGCCGTATTTTATTCTATTCCAGAAAATACCGGAGACAATTTTCATGTCTTCCCGCGACCTTACCTCTTTTTCCACGATTGAGGCCATAATAATAATTTCATAAATCGTCTTGCTTTGGCGCTTGATCTCCGCTCTTATTTCCGGCGTCAGCTTTTTATTAAAATTAGCCAGCATTTTATAAATAATTTCTTCGGCCCAAGCCTCATTAGAAATTCTATAAGTATCGGGAAATAAATAGCCTTCCAGATCGGCTTGTTTGGGCGCGTCATTAAAAAATTCAGGTTTGGCAAAATCAAATTTCCAGTCATCAAGAAGAGCGCCGGCCAAAACCAGAAAATTTTTGGCGGCCGCGGACTGGTTTTTTTCTAAATAAGCGCCAATATCTTTAAGCTTCCAGCCTTCAATAATCCTGATTGATTTTTCCTGGCTGACGGCTCGGCCGGCGCTTAAAATTTTTATTATTTCCCTGGTGCTTAGCGCCGGACTTATAAGATACTTGGCCGCCTGGATTTTAAGGCCGCCGCGCCAAATAATATACCTAAAATAAAAAGGCGACTTGATTAAATCAGCCATTTTTAAATTAGCCGCTATTTGTTTAATGGTTTCGCCTTGGCTAACTAAAAATGATTGTTCCCGGCCCAGACGATCAACCGGAAAACTTAGATTTTGCCAATATAAAAAACCGCTGATCGCGATAAGGGCAGTTATAATTATTGATTTTTTCAGCATAAATTATTTTTTTCACCCCGTTAAATCCCAATCTTAAAGATTGGGACGCAAAGCGTATTTAACGGGGTAAAACTTTTTTTCCGCCGCCTCCGCGATTAAAATTGAACTGGAACGAATTTTTTTGCCCAGGCCGTCAACCATTTTAATATTAAGCCGGCGGCAAACTTCCGCTTCCGGAATATTGCCTTGATGCCGGTCGCCGCCTTGGGCAAAAATATCCGGTTTGACTTTATTAAGCGATTTACGAACCGACAAATCTTGATCAATTGACAAAAAAACCCGATCAACCCATTTAACGGCCGAAACTATCTTCATCCGGTCAGCTTGTTTTATGAACGGCACACTGCCTTTTAATTTAACCTGATAATCATTATTAACTATCACGACTAAACGGTCGCCTAATTTTTTGGCTTTTTCCATCATCTCAAGATGGCCGACATGCAAAGGATTAAAGTAGCCACTAACGGCCACGATAATTTTTTTCTGCTTCACCCCGTTAGAAATTTTCATAGTAATTTTAATTGTGATTTATCCCATTAAATATCTAGGCAGTTGAGATTTCTAACGGGGTTCATAATAATATAAAATTAATTATCTTTTACTAGTGGCACAAAAATAAATCCCGGATATTCTTTAATCTTAAACTCGCCTTCGGCGAATTTCTCTATGACTATAATTGATTGCGCTTGCGATTTTTTACCCAATGGCAAAACCAAACGGCCGCCGATTTTTAATTGCTTGAGCAGTTCATCCGGAATTTCTTCAGCCGCGGCCGATACCAATATTTTATCAAATGGCGCCAATTCAGGCAAACCCTTATAACCGTCTGTACAAATAATTTGTACAATACCCTTTTTTATAAAACCGTATTTATTTACATTGGCCGCGGCAAAATCTCTTAGTTCTTTAATTCTTTCCAGGCCATAAACTCTGCCTCGGTCACCAACCGCTTCAGCCAATAGCGCCGCGGTCCAGCCGGAACCGGCGCCCACATCCAAAATTTTTTCTCCTGGCTCAGGCTGTAATTTTTCCAGCATGAAAGCCACGGTCGCTGGCTGCGAAATCGTCTGGCCATAACCAATATTAAGCGGCGCGTTGATTTCCGCCCGCCCGGCTTCTGCCGGCCTGATAAAATCCTGCCGCTTAATTTTTCTAAAAGCGGAAATAATTTCCGAAGTTTTTAAATAGCCGCTATTTACTAATTTAGTAACTAATAGCATATTATAAAATTTACTATCCCTTGCCTTCTTTCCTATTCTATGCTATAATTATAACATAAAAATAAAAACAAATATAAAAAATAAAAATGATCAAAAAGATAAGTAAACGGCTCTATTTTATTTTAGCCGCGCCGAAAAACCAAGATAAAAGACAAATTAAGCTAAATTTCAGGTTGTCTCTATTAGGTATGCTGATAGGGATTTTTTTATGGCCTCATTTGGCTCATTTATCTGCCATCACTCCTGAAGAAATAATCGCCCTGACCAATCAAGAAAGAGAAATTGCCGGCCTTAATACTTTAAGCGCCAACCAGCTTTTGGCTCAGGCCGCTATCGCCAAAGGCAAAGCCATTTTAGAATCTCAAACTTTTAAACATAATCTTAATAACAAAAAATTTTCTTCTTGGATCCGCGACACCGGCTATAACTATTCTTACGCCGGCGAAAATTTAGCTATTGATTTCGCCACCAGCCAAACCGTCGTTCAAGCCTGGAAAAATTCTCCAACGCACAAAAAAAATCTTTTAAGCCCCTATTACCAGGAAATTGGCGTCTCGGCCATTGACGGAAAATTCCAGGGCCAGGACACAACCGTGGTCGTGCAAATTTTCGGCTCGCCGGCCACCGGTTCGGTTGAGCCTCTGGCGCCGGCTTCCGGATTAAGCCTTACCGGCGGAGCTAATAATTTTTTAGAAACCGGCTTAACCGATTATCAAATGGGTCGCGCGGAAAATTTATTAACCCATTCAATACTTAGTCAAAAACTACTGCCGGCTTATAACAGTAAATTAATTTTACCGGCTGAAAATAATCCTGGCCTGGCCTTGTACAAATTTATTGCACAGCCTGAAGCTGGCACGGCCGTTAATAATTTCTTAATAATTTTTATTGTTTTAAGTTTAATTTATTCTTTAGCATTTTTGCACTACTATTACTTTTTAAAAATCAATAAACTCGCCGCCATATAATTGGTTTAAATAAAAAACAGCTTCAGTATCCAAAGCTGTTTTTTATGGTTTCTATGGAGCTGCTACTGCTTTACTGATATTGGGAACGTCGGACCAAATAGTGTAGTCAGTTTCCAGACCGGCATGAAATATGCCGTCTTTATACCAATAAACTGGGAATTTGGCAATTGATTTATCCACGGCAAAGTCTGGATTAAAATTAAAATAAAAACTCTTATCAGTCTGATTCCAGCAGGTATCTTTATTATAGGTAGCCGGACAACTGCCTAATTTATTAAGCGGATCAAGCGGCATAGTTATGCCTAATTCTTTGCCTAAAGTGGCTTGCCAGCTCGGCCATTTTGACACCGAGGCTCCGGCCATATAGCTGCCTGATTTTAAGCCAGGAGGATTAATCTTTTTTGACAAAGCTAAATTCATTTGGTTCAGATCGGCCAGCCGCTTAACATCCCGAATGATTTTCTTTTTTTGATCATTATTAATTTCAGGATTAGTGTTAAATTTCCAATGTGCCAAGATTTGGCTAAAAATATCTACGGTCTGATTTTCCGCCGCCTGATTATAAGAAATTATATAAATATTGGTGTAAAAATTAGCGCCGGAAATATTAGCGGCGTTAACATAGACCGTCCGGCCGTCTCTAACCGCCGGGTAGCCGTCCACACTAAGAGATTGGGGCGAGCCGGAAAATTTTTGTTCTTTATACCAGCGGGATGGGCTTAGATGATTAAGATTAGGCATAACCCTAATAGCAATGGCGTCTCGGCTGGCTCCGAACGCAGCCAAGGGAAAAATTCCCGCTATTATTATCACCCCGGCTAAAATTAATTTTTTGATTGTCATAAATTTAAAATTATTTTTGGCAGTTATCACACCAATGCGTGCCACGGCCGCCTAATTTAATTTTTTTTACCGGCTGACCGCAATTTTTGCAATCCTCTCTGGCCCGGCCGTAGACTTTTAAATATTTTATAAAATTACCGGTCTCGCCTTGCGCGTCAACATAATCGTTAAACGAGGTGCCGCGATGCTTTATGGCCGAGCGCAATACTTTTGGAATTGCCAACCATAATTTTTTTATTTCCGCCGGTTTTAAGGTTTTAACCCGCCTAAAAGGCTTAATTCCGGCCGCGAACAAAGCTTCATCAGCATATATATTGCCTATGCCGGCAATATATTTTTGCTCCAATAAAGCCTGCTTAATTGAAGTTTTAGGCCTGGGCGATAAAATTTTATTAAAATATTCTAAAGTAAAATCAGAACTTAACGGCTCTAAGCCTAAACTGCCATTAAACTCAATAAACTTATCGCGAGCCGCCAGCTTAATCCAGCCGAATCGCCTGACATCATTAAAATAAAGCGCGCTTCGGTCGTTAAATTTAAAAATAACCCGGGTAAATCGGTTGGGCAATTCTTTGCCCTCGCCCCTAACCTGCCCGTCCGGCAGGCGGGTCGGCTGACCGCCGGCAATTAAAGAAACTTTATTTTTGTAGACCAGCTGACCGGTCATTTTAAGATGCATGATTAAATAGCGCTCGCCCAAATCAATTACTATCATCTTGGCTCGCCGCTTAACCGCGTTTATTTTTTTACCTAAAATATTTTTAAGCTCGCCGGCGGCTACTTGCCAGACTTTTTTGTCCCGCGATTCAATCGCTAAAATTTTTTTGTTTTTCAGCTGGTTATTTAAATCGCGGACAATGGTCTCAACTTCGGGTAATTCAGGCATAAAATTTTAATCAACTCGCCAGCGCGCTGGTATCGCCGGTCGGCAGTCCCAGCTCCTCGGCTTTAAGCACCCGCCGCATAATTTTTCCGCTCCTGGTTTTAGGCAATTTATCAACGAAAGCAATCTCCTTAATCACCGCCATGGGCCCAAGAGTTTTCCTCACCTGTGCTTTCAGCTCGCCTTTTAAATCCTCGCTCGGGCTAACGCTCTGTTTTAAAATAATAAACGCTTTAATGACTTCGCCTTTAACCGCATCAGGCAGGCCGATAACCGCGGCTTCAGCTACTTTGTGATGCGAGACAAAAGCGCTTTCCACTTCAGCCGGGCCGATGCGATGACCGGCAATTTTTAAAACGTCGTCAGTCCGGCCCTGAATCCAATAATAGCCATCGCGGTCGCGGTAAGCCACATCGCCGGTAAAATACCGGCCCTTAATTTCCCGCCAATAAGTTTTAACATATCTGGCCGGGTCGTTAAAAACCGTTCTAACCATGGATGGCCAGGGATTTTTAATAACCAAAAAGCCGCCTTTGCCCGCCGGCACGCTCCGGCCTTTTTTATCTACCACATCAGCGATGATGCCGGGGAAAGGTTTGGCCACGCTGCCGGCTTTAAGCGGCGTTACCGGCAGAGGCGTGATCAAGTGCATGCCGGTTTCAGTTTGCCACCAGGTGTCCATAATCGGACAGCGATTTTTGCCTACATATTTATAATACCACTTCCAGGCCTCCGGATTGATTGGTTCACCCACAGTTCCTAAAAGTCTTAAGCTGGCCAGCTTATATTTAGCCGGCCAGCTGGTACCATATTTCATCATGGCCCGGATTAAAGTTGGCGCCGTATACAATATATTGACTTTATATTTTTCAATTATACGCCAGATTCTATCCGGCTGGGGCAGGTCCGGCACGCCTTCATACATTAAGGTAGTTATGCCGGCCATGAGCGGCCCGTAAATAATGTAGCTATGACCGGTAATCCAGCCCGGGTCGGCCGTGCACCAAAATATTTCCTCGCCTTTAAGGTCAAAGACCCATTTAATGGTCCTAAAAACGCCGACCATATAACCGCCATGAACATGAACTATGCCTTTGGGCTTAGCAGTAGTGCCGGAAGTATATAGCACGAAAGCCGGATCTTCCGCGTCCATTTCAGCGCAAGCTGCTTCAGTCGGCTCATGTTTAATAAAATCATGATACCAAATATCAATTTGAGGATTAAGTTTAATTTTGGCTTGACTGTTTTTAACTACTACTACCCGCTTAACGGTTTTACATTCTTTAAGCGCCTGGTCAGCGATTTCTTTTAAATAGACCGCCTTGCCCCGCCGGAAACTGCCATCAGCCGTGAATAAAATTTTTGCTTTAGCGTCTTTAATTCTTTCGGCTAAAGCCATGGCGCTATAGCCGGCATAAACCACTGAATGGACAGCGCCGATTTTAACGCTGGCCAGCATGGCGATGGCGATTTCCGGAAGGTTGGGCAGATAAATGGCTATCCGATCGCCTTTTTTTAGACCCTGCCGGCGCAAGGCATTGGCTAGTTGGTTAACTTCATGATAAAGCTCTAAATAAGTATAGCTCCGGCTGCGGCCGGTTTCATCTTCCCAGAGAATAGCGATTTTATTTTTAATTTTTGATTTAACATGCCTATCCAGGGCATTATAGGCTAAATTGCATTTGGCGCCGGTGAACCATTTATAAAAAGGCTTATGGCTAATGTCAATAATCTTATGCCACGGTTTAAACCACTCCAGCTCTTCTGCCGCTTCAGCCCAAAATGCCAAAGGATCTTTAGCCGCTTGCTTTAAAACTCCTTCGTAATCTTTAACGTTGGCCTGGCTAATTATTTTTTTAGACGGCCGATAAATTTTTTCGGCAGCCGATAACACTTCAGTTAAGTCGCCGGGATTTTTTTTGTTGGTCATAATGGTATAGCCTTTCGCTTTAACAGTCCATTTTGCGCTCCTGGCGCGCTAATCACCGAGGCGGCGTTTTTAGCGGCCAGGAATAATGATTTTTTAATGTCTTGCTTATACAATTCCAGCCCGGCGATAAAAGCCGAACCAAAAGCGTCGCCCACGCCGGTAGTATCGGCGCGACGGCTTTCTTTAATAATCGGCTGATGATAAATTTTGCCTTGAGCCATGGCCGAAGCGCCCTGCCGACCGCTGGTGATTAAAATAATTTCCGGCCCGCCCGAACTTAAAATAAAAAGTAAATTTTTTACTTGATTTAAAAAAGCGCGGCTTTTAGTTTTATATTTTTTTAAAGACACGGCTAATTCTAGGGCTTCATCTTTATTAACAATCAAGCAAGTTGTTTTCTTAAAATACTTTTCCAGTTCTTTAAAGCCGGTTAAAATTTGCCGATGCCCCGGGTTCCAGGCTATTTTTACGCCTTTAACTGAAAAAATTTTATCTAAATTAGCTTGCCAAGACCCTGATAGCGAAGTCAGATAAAACCAGCCGGCATTTTCCATAATTCCTAATTCCTTATTCCTAATTCCTAATTCGTCATTAGCCGCCCGATTAGAAAAAACAATATGCTCGTTAGCCGGCCCGACCAATAAAAAAGAAAAGCCGGTTTCAATATTTTTTATTTTTTGCACTAACGCCAGATCAACGCCCCGCTTTTTAAAATTATCTAAAATTCTTTGGCCGCGAGAATCTTGGCCAATCGCGCAAAAACAGGCGGTTTTAAAGCCGAAATTAGCCAGGCCGACCGCGGCATTGGCCGCGCCGCCGCCGAAACCGGAAAATGATTTGTCAACCTTAATTTTGGCGCCATATTCAAAAGCCAAAAGTTTCTGCCTGGTCAAGTCTTTTTTATTATCAACCAAAATCCCCTCAGCAGTATAAAAAGTTATGTCCTCGGTCGCGCCGCCTATGGTAATAAAATCATATTTCATAACAATTCTTTAGTGAATTTTTTTATTTCCGGCCCGATATCGGGGCGGTCAAAAGCGTATTTTAGCATGGCTTTCATGTAATTAAGCGGGTCGCCGGTCGTCAGCCATTCGCCGCCCTGGATTTTTTTAGCGTAAAATTTACCGCCTTGTTTAACATACTGCTTTATGGCGTCAACAATCCACAGCTCGTTGTTTTTGCCCAAAGGCAATGATTTTAAAATGTCTATAATTTCCTGATTTAAAATCATGCGGCCAAAATCGGCCAGCCGCGACGGCGCTTCGTTAATCGCCGGCTTTTCAATTATATCTTCAATTTGCAAACTGCCTTTTTTTGTTTTAACAATGCCGTAGCGGTTCACTTCAGTTTTAGCCACTGCCTGCACGCCGATCATTAAATGGCCAGTTTTATTGTAATCAGACAGCATCTGTTTGGCGAACGGCACTTTTGATTTTACCAGATCGTCGCCCCAAACGAACATAAACGGCTCGTTTTTTACAATACTGGCCGCGGATAAAACCGGCGTGCCGTTGCCATACGGCCCTTTTTGCCGGACATAAATAAAATTAGCCAGATTAGCTATCTTTTTTACCTGATCCAGCAGTTTATCTTTGCCGGCTTTTTTTAAGTCGTCAATCAAGGCCCAATTATAATCAAAATGGTCTTCCAGCGGCTTCTTGTCCCACTTAGTGACTAAGACTATGTCTTCAATACCGGCCGCGACTAATTCTTCAACCACTAATTGGATAATCGGCTTGTCAACAATCGGCAGCATTTCTTTAGGCATGGATTTAGTGGCCGGCAGGAGCCTGGTGCCGGAACCGGCCACGGCCACCACAGCTTTTTTTATTGGTTCCACCCCGTTAGAAATTTTGTTATTTTTTGTTTGCATATTATTTTACGTAGCTACCCGTTAAATTAATAATTTCTAACGGGGCGAATAACAATTTTATTTAATCCCCCACTTTTTTAAATATCTAAACCAGGAAATTAGATGATGCCAGGCGGCTGAACTAATAAAAAATTTGTACCAGGCAATGCGCGCGCTTTGCCTGGCGTGATTATGGATAATGGCCGCGTCCGGATTATAAATAACCTGCCAGCCGCCTTGCCAAAAACGCCGGCATAAATCAGTATCCTCGAGATAAAGAAAAAATCTTTCATCAAATAAGCCAATCTGCCTTAAAGCCGAAGCGCGGCAAAATAAAAAAGAGCCTAACAACCAATCCACTTGGCGCACCCTGTCTTTATTATAATCCTTGTATAAAAATCTGTCCAAATCCTTTTTGCCCGGACCGGTTCTGCCTAACCTGGTGCGCCTAAAAAGCGGTGTCATTAACCCTGGCCAGCGGAAGCAAGAATCCTGGACCGTCTGATCAAGATTAAACTGCTTGAGCCCGGCCACACCTGTTTTAGGCTGGCCTTCCAGATAATTAAATAATTTTATAAAAACGTCTTTTCCGGCCAAAGTGTCCGGGTTCATAATCACGACGTATTTGCCTTGGGCCAGCTTAATGCCTTTATTGTTGGCCGCGCCCAAGCCGATATTCCGGCCATTCATGATAAATTTTATTTCTCCCAAGGGCTTTAAATCATGGCTGGTTAAATCGCCAGAATAATTATCCACCACGATAATTTCATAAGTTAAATCTGACCAATCGGCCTGCCTGATTGATTTTATACAATTTAAAGTTAAATTCTTACTCTTATAATTTACAATTATAATACTAACATCCATAAAATTTTCAATTTTCAATTTTCAATTTTCAATGAATGTTATAATTATCAATTGAAAATTAAGAAATTGAAAATTAAACGTTTACCACCATATCAAAACTTTCGCTATCTGCCAATATAAATTAAAAATCACATTAGCGACTTTTAGCCGCGCTTCCCCTATCTCCTGATACCAAATTTTACCGGAAAATAATTTTATTATATCTTTGTCTTTAACCCGCCTTAATTCCTGCGTCTGCTTGCGCGCTCTAACTAGATAGCGCCAATTTTTTAAACTTAAAAAATATTTATAAACCTTGATTTTCTCTTTAAGCCAGCCGCCCTTAAACGCAAAAAATATTAAGCCGATTTCCATTATCACGAATGCCGGCGCGATTAACAGAAGCGTGGCCCAATGATAATTTTTCAAGCTAGCGATTATCCGATTTCGGTCTAGCCAATAATATTTTTTAACACTGCGGCTGAATTCGTATTTATGGCAGACCACGGCCTCGGGCGCTAAAACACAACTAAAGCCAGCCAGCCAGAGCCGCCAGCCAAGATCCTGATCTTCATTATACATCCAAAATTCTTCATCAAACAAACCGACTTGCCTTAATGCTTCCGCCCTAAATAAAACCGCCGCGCCGCTGGGATAACATATTTCATTTGTCATTGGAAATTTGTCATTTGTCATTTTTTCATTATATCCCAAACTATATCCAAACCCTAAAAAATGCGTCACATTGCCTAAACTGTTTATTTTTTCTTTTTCCGGCCACAACATCAACCGCGCCTGCACCGCCCCGATCTCTTTTTTGTCATTCCCGCTTTTTTCTTTGTCATTCCCGCGCCGGCGGGAATCCAGAGACAATTTTTTATCACCCAACACCTTTATCATCTTACTTACACAATCACTGGCCACCACCGTATCCATATTAAATAAAATAACATACTCAAACCCCTGCTTTAGCGCCAATTTCATGGCGTCATTATTTCCCTTAGCAAACCCATCATTATTTTTATTTCTAATAATTTCAAAGCCCCCTTTAATAAAGGGGCCCGCCTGCCACTGCGAGGCACGAGCGGGCAGGGTTAGGGGGATTTTATCTTCTAAAATGTTTTTTAAATAAGCAAAACTTTCTGCCGTACTTTCATTATCAGTAATAAAAATTTTCATTGCGCCATCATAATTCTGCCGCTTTATGCTGTCAACGCACTCGGTCAGATATTTTTCCGCGTAGTCCTTGTAATTCGGACTAATTATAATGGCAACTTTTTTAGGCATAAAATAACTTCGTCATTCCCGCGCAGGCGGGAATCCATTTCCTTATTATATCACTCTAACGGACTTTTTATTTCTTTTATCATATTATTCGCTACCTTAGTATAAATCTGCGTAGTTTCCAACCGACTGTGCCCCAGCAATTCCTGAATATATCTTATATCAGTTCCATTTTCAAGTAAATGCGTGGCAAAACTGTGGCGTAAACTATGCGCGGACGCGTTAGAATTGACTCCGGCTGATTTCACGGCTTCAGTCACAACTTTTTGCACGCTCCTAACAGCTAATTTTTCTCCTGCCCTGTGGCTTTCAAATAAAAAAACCAACGGCTGGTATTCAAGCAGGTATTTTTCTATATTATTTAATGTCTGCTCGGATACAATTGTAATTCTGTCCTTAGCCCCTTTGCCGTGCCTGATAATTATTATTTTTCTGATAAAATCTATATTATTTATTTTTAAATCAACCACTTCGCTTACTCTAAGCCCGGAGCCGAACAAAATCTGAATCATCAGTTTGTGCTTAATATTATCCAGACAGTCTATCATTTTTATCACCTCGGCCTTGCTTAAAATAACCGGCAATTTCTTTTCGCTTTTCGGCCTTTTAATGCCGGCGCCAGGCACAAAAAATTTCCTTTGCAACACGCTTTCGTAATAAAATTTAAAAGCATTTATCGCTAAATTAACCGTTGATGAAGATTTGCCTAAATTAAACAAGCAATCAATATAATCCCTAATATCCTGTCGTTCTATTTCCCTAACGCCCTTGCTTGCAAAACGTAAAAGTTCTTTGTTATAATGTAAATAGGCTTGAATGGTTTTAGGGCTAAAATTACGAATTCTCATTTCTTGCGCCAGCCGAAACATCGGATCTTTGCTCGGATATTGATAATTTCCTTCCATAAAAAGGTTTTGATAAGAAGTTATTGCTTTCATTTTAACTAATTTTAAATATTAATTCAATAAGTTCGCATATAAATAGTTGTACAAAATCGCTCCGCCCTCGCTAACGCTCGGTGCTCGCGAGTTTGTACAACGCGTGCGGGCAAGCCCTCGTTCTGCTCTGCCGCTCGCCTGCCCTGTCGGGCAGAGCGAGCGACATCGCACAACTCGGGATATGCGAAATGTCCGTCAGCCCCGCTGGGGCGGGGCTTCCGGCCACATCGCATA
>JACPHD010000002.1 GCA_016188785.1 Parcubacteria group bacterium
CAAAAAATTGCAAACATCCCCGTCCTGAATTACATAGTCTTTGCCTTCGGTTCTAATCAGGCCTAACTCGCGCGCTTTAGCTTCGGAACCGGCTTCAACTAATTTTTGCCAGTTGATAACTTCAGCGCGAATAAAGCCTTTAGTAAAATCAGTATGAATTACTCCGGCCGCCTGCGGCGCTTTAACGCCGTGGCTAACCGTCCAGGCGCGAGTCTCGTCCGCTCCGGTGGTTAAAAAAATAATTAAGCCGAGAATACCATAAGAGGCTTTAATTAGTTTATCCAATCCGCTTTGCTCTAAACCCAATTCTTTTATATACTCAGCCTGCTCATCTTCCGGCAAACTCGCGATTTCCGCTTCAAGTCTGGCGTTAATTTTAATAACTTGGCCGTTCCAGTTAGCGCCCTGGCCGCCGGCTTGATCTTTAATATTTAGCGCATAAATTATCGGCTTAACTGTCAATAGGCCTAAAATTTTTACTTGTTTTTTTTCCTCGTCGTTTAGCTCAAGCTCGCGAACCGCCCTGCCGGCTTCCAGCTGAACTTTTAATTTTTCCAATAAATTTTTTAGGGCCAGTATTTCTTTATTGCCGCTTTTGGCTTCGCGTCCAACTTTAGCTAATCTTTTCTCCACGGTAGCTAAATCAGCAAAAATTAGTTCAAGATTGATAGTTTCCCGGTCGCTCGCCGGATCAATCTGGCCGTTAACATGAATGATATTATCGTCTTTAAATTCCCGTATCACTTCGCAGATAGCATCACATTCGCGGATATGGGATAAAAATTGATTGCCCAGACCTTCGCCTTTAGACGCGCCCTTAACCAGGCCGGCGATGTCCACGAATTCAATATAAGCCGGAATAATTTTTTTCGGTTTGGAAATAGCCGCCAGCTGGTCTAATCTTTCATCCGGAACTTTAACCGCGCCCACGTTAGGCTCAATCGTGCAGAACGGATAATTAGAGGCTTCCACTTGTTTTTTAGTCAAAGCATTGAATAAAGTTGATTTGCCTACATTAGGCAGACCGACGATACCTATTGATAGACCTGAATGCATAAATATTATTTAAGGCCACCGGCAAATAACCCTCTACTAAAAGCTCTTGTTTATTACCGGCGACTCGTTCTATATATTTCTCTGATAATTTTTTGTTTAACTTTAAAGCCTAAACAATTTAACATATCCTGCGCTTTTTGGCAAAATCGTATATCGTATAATGTACCCATATACTGGACAACTGTATTAGGAGAATATGGCAGAATAAAAGCGTTATGAAAAAGCTATCGCCAAAACAAAAAGCGTCTCTCGCTTTAGCCGCCCTCAAGGGCGAAAAGATTTCCCGGCCGGCCAGCGATTACCAAGTTAATCCCAATCTGATCTGGAAATGGACGGACGCGGCCGGTGCTTGGACAATATTTTTACGGAGCGGTTATGGCGGACGGTCAAATACGAAAATGTTTATCTGAACGACTACGCGGACATCGGCGAGGCCGGCCAGGGGCTAAACGAATACTTTAAATTCTACAACGAGAAAAGACGGCATCAGTCGCTTGATTACAAAACTCCCGCCCAAATATATTTTGTCAAATAATTTTAAAATAATTAATTTACCCCACACAAAGAAAGCCTTTGATCCCGCACAAATTTTTGTGTGGAGTTTACTATATAAAAAAACCGAGAAAATAATTTCTCGGTTTTTTATTTTTCTATTTTTTAAATAACTCCAATATCTGTTTAATGTCCGCCAAATCAGCTTGGGTTAGTTTTAATTTTAGCCTATTTTGATAAAGCCTGTATTCTTCATTGCGGAGAGTCGCCGAGGAAATACCCAGGCCGTTATGAATCTCGCTTAAATGCTTTTTAATAATAGCCAAAACTATTTTCCGGAAAGTATACGAATTACAAATTTGTTACGAATTTACGAATAAACAGGGATACGAATTACAAATCTGTTACTAATCTACGAATATTAAAAATTAACTTTGTATTTTATTTGTAAATTTGTATTGGATTCGTAATTCGTATTAGTAAATTTGTATAAGATTTGTAATTCGTATACTTTTTATATTCCCCTTACCTTCAGCGCCTTAACTAATCTTTCTACCGCTACCATATAAGCGGCCGTGCGCAGATTGCAGTTATTATTCTGCGCCTCCATAGTCTGCCAGACTTTTTTAAAAGCATTAGTAATTTGTTTTTCCAGATTAGCCTCTACTTTAGCCTGCTCCCAATAATAATGCCGCAGATTTTGCACCCATTCAAAATAAGAGACGATCACGCCGCCGGCATTGGCTAAAACGTCCGGCACGATTAAGACGGCTTTTTTGTTAAGTTTTATTTCAGCTTCGGCCGTGGTCGGACCATTGCCTAATTCCAAAATTATTTTAGCTTTGATCCGGCCGGCGTTAGTCTGGTTGATAACGGCTTCCAAAGCTGCCGGCGCTAAAATATCAACCGGCAGTTCCAGGAGCTGTTCATTAGTAATATTTTTCAGGCCGTTAAAATCAATAACCGAGCCGGTCGTCTGCTTATGGGATAAAACCTCTTCTATATTCAAGCCTTGCTGATCGTAAATTGCGCCCCTAGAATCAGACACGGCCGCGATTTTATAGCCGGCCGCGTAAGCGATCAGGGCGAAATTCAGACCCACATTGCCAAAGCCCTGTATGGCTAAGCTGATTTTATTTTTTGGCAGTTTCATTTTTTCTAAAACCTGCTCAAAAACATAAAAGCCGCCTAAACTGGTAGCTGTGTCGCGACCGAGCGAACCGCCGATTTCCACCGGCTTGCCGGTTACGACCGCCGGCGTATTTTCGCCTTTGATATGGCTGTATTCATCCATGATCCAGGCCATGGTTTGCGGGTTAGTGTAAACGTCCGGCGCTGGTACGTCTTTAGACGGCCCGATAAAGTCGGCCAAGCCGCGAGTATAGGCGCGGGTTAAACGCTCCAGTTCGCCTTTGCTTAATTTTTTTACGTCCACGGCCACGCCGCCCTTACCGCCGCCGTAAGGAATGTCGGCCACGGCGCATTTTATAGTCATCCAAAAAGCCAAAGTTTTAACCTCATCTAAATTAACCTGGGGATGAAAACGAATTCCGCCCTTGTAGGGCCCGCGGATATTATTATATTGCACGCGGTAACCGGTAAAAACTTTAATCCGACCGTCATCCATTAAAACCGGTAGAGACACTTCTATGATCCGGTCCGGTTTTCTTAAAATTTCCAGCTCATCAGGCTCAATTTCCATGATTCGGCAGGTTTTATTTAATTGGTTAATAACTGCTTTGAATTGGTTCGCCATAAATAATAAATGTCATTGCGGGCTTGACCCGCAATCCAGAAACTCGGTTCTTGTAACCAATTCTGGATTCCGGCTCGCCTTCGGCTTAAAGGCCGGAATGACAGAAAAAATCAAAAATTCGCAATGACACTTAGTTTATCCCTAACTTATTTTTAACCGTTTTTAAGGTCTCTTCGGCTAGGGGTCTGACTTTTTCCGCGCCGTGTTTTAAAATTTGCCTGACTTCATCATCGGTAAAACTATTATATTTAATCTGGAATTCAACTAAAAATTTCTTAACCGCTTCAGCTAAATCTTTTTTAAACTCGCCATAACCCTGGCCTTGATAATTTTTTTCTATCTCTTTAAGGCTGATGTTGGTTAGTAGAGAATAAATAACCATTAAATTAGCAATGGCCGGTTTATTTTTTAGATCATATTTAATTTCCGAGCCAGAGTCGGTTACAGCGCGCCTGATTTTTTTAGTCGCCACTTCCGGCGTGTCGGTTAGGGCGATATAGTTAGCCGGCGAAGCCGCGCTTTTACTCATTTTCTTGGCCGGATCATCAAGTCCCATAATGCGCGCGCCTTGTTCGCTTATAACCACTTCCGGTATTTTAAAAACCTGGCCGTATTGGCGGTTAAACCTTTGCGCTAAAGTACGAGTCAACTCCACATGCTGAACCTGGTCCTCGCCTACGGGCACGGCATCAGTGTTATATAATAAAATATCCGCGGCCATTAAAACCGGGTAGTCATATAAGCCCACGCTAACCGATTCTTTTTTGGCTGACTTATCTTTAAATTGCGTCATTTTATTTAAGTCAGACAGGCGCGCGGCTGCGCAGTTTAAAATCCAAGCTAATTCAGTGTGTGCGCTTATGGCTGATTGCTGAAAAATCACGGCCTTGGCTGGATGAATGCCGGCGGCTAAATAAGTTCTAACCACGTCTAAAATGCGCCGCGACAATTGTTTCGGTTCCTGCTTAACCGTAATAGCATGATAATCCACCACGCAAAAAATGCAATTATATTGCTCCTGCATTTCTACCCATTGCTTAAGCGCGCCCAGATAATTACCCAGATGCAAAACGCCGGAGGGCTGAACTCCGGAGAAAACGGCTGGCTTATTTTTATTAGTCTTATAATCCATGATTATATTCTATACTGTTTTATAAATTAT
The DNA here is from genome assembly GCA_016188785.1 of Parcubacteria group bacterium. GTDB lineage: Bacteria > Patescibacteriota > Patescibacteriia > Patescibacteriales > GWC2-42-12 > JACPHD01. The sequence continues at coordinate 4,467 of JACPHD010000002.1, forward strand.
CTCAACTCCTGATTAGCGTCCGCTTTCAGCTTTTGCCAGGGCGTAAAATTTATTTTCCGCCAGCCGGCAGAGGCCTGAAAATATCCGGCCGCGGCGATCATGGCCGCGTTATCAGTACAATATTTAAAATCAGGAATTATTAAACTGGCGCCGGTTAATTTTTTGCTTACTGCCGATTTTAGCTGATCTCTTAATTCAACATTCGCGGCCACGCCGCCGGACAGCATGATATTCTGGCAATTATATTTTAGGGCCGCTTTAATGGTTTTATGAACTAAGACCTCGGCCACGGCTAACTGAAACTCATAAGCGTATTCGGGAATTTTCTTTTTCCAGTTTTTGTCGTTTTGTATGGCATAGAGTAAAGCGGTTTTTAACCCGGAAAAAGAAAAGTCAAAATCGCCGGAATTAAGCATCGGACGCGGCAGAATAATATATTTGGTATTTTGTATTTTGTATTTCCGAGCTTGCTCGGCAATAGCTGGTCCTCCCGGGTAGCCTAAGCCGAGTAGTTGCGCCGCTTTGTCAAAGGCTTCGCCGGCCGCGTCATCGCGCGTTTCGCCCAGCACTTTATACTTTCCATGGCCGCTCATTAAAACCAGCATAGTGTGTCCGCCGCTCACGGTAAGAACAAGCGCGGGAAATTGTATTTTGCCTGCCCGCAACGCCAGCAAGCTGGCTTGCATGGCGGGCGGGTATTTTGTATTTTGTATTTTTTTGGAAATTGGGATTTGGGATTTGGAAATTACGCTAATTGGCTTAAGCCAATTAGCGTAGATATGCCCTTCAATATGATTTACGGCCACCACCGGTTTTTTCCAGGCATAAGCCAACGTCTTAGCCGTTTCCACGCCCACGAGCAAAGAAGTTATTAGACCAGGCCCAATCGTTACCGCGATAGCGTCAATTTTTTTCACGCACGATAAAGCTTCATTCACCACTGGCAAAATATTCAAGACATGCTGGCGCGCCGCCACTTCCGGCACCACGCCGCCATATTTTTCGTGTATTTTAATCTGCGACGACACTATATTAGATAATACTTCCAGCTCGCCGCCAAGGCCGCGCACAACTGCGGCCGCGGTTTCGTCGCAGGAAGTTTCAATGCCTAGTATAATCATAAAATTAATTTTAGCTTAATCTAAAACAGCCGAAAAGACAAGGAATTTTATAATCTTTATCCGGTTAGAAAAGTGTCGCTTGCCGCGTGGGGTCAAAGACTTTTCCTAACGGGGAGTATCTTGACTAAACCAAGTTTTTTAAGTTATAATTAAAATTAGTTTTGAAACTAATTAACTGATTTAACAAAATTTATGTCCGTACCAGCTAAACGAAGATCAAGAAGCGAGGCCCGCCGCGGCCGTTCGCACCAGGCTTTGAAAAAAGTAAAATTAAACCAATGTCCTAAATGCGGCCAGGCTATTTTACCGCATCGCGTCTGCGGTTTCTGCGGCTCATACAAGGGTCGGGACGTTTTAAAAATAAAGAGTAAAGTAAAGAAAGAGAAAAAATAAAAAGTTAAATTTTAAAGTTTAATTGTTGTTTTAGAAAACACTTTTAACTTTTAACTTTTAACTTTTAACTTTTTATGTCCAACCGCCATTTAGCCAGGACTATTGCCATGCAAACTCTATTTTCTTGGGATTTTAACGGCAAGCGAGAAAAAGATTTGTCTGATTTGATTGAGCAGAATTTTAAGCAGTTCGCCCCGAAGTTTAATGATTTCGGTTTTGTTAAATTTATTGTTAATGCGGTCATAGAAAATTTAGCGGAAATTGACGGATATATTACCAAATACGCCACCGAATGGCCGTTGGATCAAATTACTATAGTGGATAGGAATATTTTACGAATCGGCGTTTATGAATTGATTTTTGATCAGAATATACCGGCCAAAGTGGCCATTAACGAAGCTATTGAAATTGCTAAAGCTTTTGGCGGTGAATCGTCCGGTAAGTTCGTTAATGGAGTTTTGGGCGCGATTTATGAAGATGTCGGCCCGACTCTTAAAAAAATAGAAAAACCGGCCGCGGAGAATATTAATAATTTATGAAGGATTTTTCAAAGTTAGAAGAGGCGCTGGAAATTAAATTTAAAAATCAGGATTTGTTAAAGCAAGCGGTCGTGCATCGGTCGTATCTTAACGAGCATCCTGATTTTGCCTTGCGCCACAATGAACGTTTGGAATTTTTAGGCGACGCGGTTTTAGAGATAATCGTTACGGAAATTTTGTTTCACGATTTTATGGAAACGCCGGAAGGCGATCTAACCAACTGGCGCGCCAGTTTAGTTAATTACAAAATGCTTTCCTCTATCGCCGATGAGCTGGGTTTGGAAAAATATTTATATTTATCCAAAGGCGAATCAAAAGACAAAAACTCCAAAGCCAGGCAGATTATTTTAGCTAACGCCATGGAGGCGGTTATTGGCGCGATTTATCTTGACCAAGGCATCAAGCCGGCCAAGAAATTCGTTAAAGCTTTCATTATTTCCAAATTAGATAATATTTTAAAAAATCAGCTTTATCTTGATCCTAAATCAAAATTTCAGGAAAAAGCCCAGGAGCTTTACGGTATTACGCCGCATTATAAAGTCTTAAGCGAGTCCGGACCTGACCATGATAAGCGCTTTGAAGTCGGGCTTTATCTGGATAGCCATCTGGTCGCCACGGGCAAGGGAACGAGCAAACAGGAAGCGCAGGTTGACGCGGCTAATCAAGGTTTAACCAATAAGAATTGGTAATACTATAAACTATATGACCATGCCAGACATTTTTAAATTATCGGTCAAGAAAGGCGCTTCTGATATTCATTTAGTGGCGGCGGCTCCGGCTTTATTAAGAATTGACGGCGAGTTGGCCGCGGTCGAACCTAAAAAGGTTTTAGCCAAAAAAGATATTGAACAAATGGTTTTTTCTTTGCTTAATGAAGAGCAAAAGAAAAGATTTATGGCTGACAAAGAATTGGATTTCGGCTATGAAGATGATAATGAAGCCAGATTCAGAATAAATTTGTTTTACGAAAGAGGCAATCTCGGTCTAGTCGCCAGAGTGATAACCGACACTATTCCCAGTTTAGAAGATCTGTTTATGCCCAAAGTGGTTTATGATTTGCTTAATCTGCAGCAGGGTTTGATTTTAGTCACCGGCCCGACCGGCTGCGGCAAATCGTCCAGCCTGGCCGCCATGATAAATTATATCAATCAGCAGAGAAGTTGCAGCATTGTCACTTTGGAGGACCCGATTGAATTTAGATTTAAGCATGACAAAAGCATTATAACCCAGCGGCAATTAGGTTCGGATATGACTTCTTTTAATGAAGGCTTGAAGCATGTTTTAAGGCAGGATCCGAATGTAATTATGGTGGGTGAAATGCGGGATCTGGATACTATTGCCGCCACCATAACTTTGGCCGAGACCGGACATTTAGTTTTGGCCACCTTGCATACTTATAGCGCGGCGCAAACCATTGATCGTATTATAGATATTTTTCCGCCCTATCAGCAGACCCAGATCAGGATGCAGCTTTCCCTGACTCTGGCTGCGGTAATTTCACAAAGATTGGTCGTTAAAATAAAGGGCGGCCGGCTGGCGGCTAGAGAAGTATTAACCAATACTCCGGCTGTATCTAATTTAATTCGGGAAAGTAAAATCGCTCAAATTAAAACTGTGATTGAAACCAGCTCCAAAGAAGGCATGATAAGTTTAGACCATGATTTAAAGAGGCTGTATGACGCAAAAATTATTGCCAAAGAAACAGCGCAAAGCCATATGAATAATCCGGAATTGCTGGAGAAATTCAGGATAATTTAATTAAGCTAAAATTAAATTATGGATTTGCATGATTTTATTAAAAAAAGAAAATATTTGATTTGGTGGGTTAAAGATTATGATAAGCTTAAAGCCGAATCAATCGTTGAGGCAACTTTGAATTACGGCGACTGGGATGACGTGCAGACGCTCATCAAAATTTTGGGCATTAAAAAGGTGGCTAAAATTTTTCGTGAAAAATCCCAGCCGTCCGAGGTTGGCCGGCAGAATTATTTTCCCGAAGTAGTACATTATTTTAAGCTGTATTTTAATAAATATTTACCCCGTTAAATATTTTATTAAATGAACATCAAATAATCAAAATAAAAAAATATGAATTATAAAAAATTTAACGGGGTGCATAAGGAAATATTATCAAACCAACAATTAGAATTATTGCCGTTGCTTAAAATGGCGAATAGAAATTTTGGTTTGGTTGGAGGTACGGCTGTCGCCCTGCAAATCGGCCATAGACGATCTATTGATTTTGATCTTTTCTCTTATGAGGAATTTAAAAATAAGGATATTCAAAAAAAAGTTGGGCGCGTCGCTAAAATAACCAAAGTGCTGGTTAATAAAACCGGTGAATATACTTTTTTTAGTCAGGACGTGAAAGTTACTTTTTTTAATTATCCATACAGAATTGAATATGAGAAAAGTTTTGATAAAATAATTAAAATGCCGGATCTGCTGACTTTGGCGGCCATGAAGGCTTTTGCCTTGGGGCAGCGGGCCAAATGGAAGGATTATGTTGATTTGTATTTTATTATAAAAGATTTTTTTTCTTTTGAAAAAATTTCCCGAAAAAGCAAAGAAATTTTCGGCCCGGAATTCAACGAAAAATTATTCCGTATACAACTGTCATATTTTAATGACGTCAATTATGAAGAAGAAGTTGAGTTTTTACCCGGCTTTAAAGTAAGCGATGAAAAAATCAAAACCAAGCTGGTTGAATTTTCTTTAAATTAAAAGGAAAATAATTTTAAGTTATAATAAACTTTAAATAATTATATTATGACAAAAAATATTTTTTTGAGAAGCCTCTTGGGGGTAAGTATAGTGCTTTTCTTTTTTGTTTACTTTGCTGTTGAGGCGTTGGCAGCTACTCCGGCGATCACCAGTATCAGCCCTAACCCGGTCCGGCAATCAACGCCAGCCAATGGGTCACCATCAACGGCGCTGGTTTTGTTTCGGGATTGAAGATTATTTTACGCACTGGTAGCGAAGTCTATACTATCCCCATCACCTCGGCAGGGTGGGTGAATTCCAGTCAGATAAAAATCTATCCTAACTTTACCGCCCAGCCGGCTCAATGGACTGTTCAGGCAGTAAATTCTGACAACCAGCAATCCAGTGCATTTAGTTTTTCGGTAACTGCAATTAGTGCGTCAACCCCTACTCCTATTATTTTTCCCAAACCAACGGCAAGTATCATTGCTAACCCTATGGCTGTCTATTTCAAGCGGAGCATCCGGAGTAAATAGCGGGGTGATAAATGTTCAATATGCTCAAAACAATGAGTCGTCTCCAAGAGTGGCGCTAGTAACTATCAGCGCCTCTGGCGCAACAGGAAGTCCAAAGACTATCACCATAACCCAAGCAACCCTTTCTGTTGCTCCCACTCCTTCCATACCGACTGCGCCGAGCAATATTTCAGCCACAGCTTTATCGTCAAGCCGCATAGCACTTGTCTGGCAGGATAATGCCAATAATGAGTCAGGTTTCAAGATTGAAAGAAAAGCTTCTGGCGGGATGTTTTCCCAAATAAATACATCCGGCGCAATCTCCGGCTCCGGCGGTTATTACGAAGATACCGGCTTGTCAGGAGGCACTAATTATTGTTACCGAGCGCGCGCCTATAATTCAGCCGGTGACTCGGCGTATTCTAATGAGTCATGCGCGACAACAACGGCAACCCCTTCCGTCCAACCCGTTGTCAATACTGGTTCGGCCACGACCATTACGTCAAATTCCGCCACTTTAAACGCTACAGTTAACCCCGGTGGTACGGCGACAGGAGCATTCTTTCAGTGGGGAAATTCCTCTTCTTTTGGCAATATCACTCCATCTCAAACCATGGGAAACGATAATACTAATATAGACGTATTAACTAACTTGACAGGACTTATCTCAGCCACCACATATTATTTTAGAATTGTCGCAGTAAATGGCGCCGGAGGAACAGTATTTGGAGCAACCCAGTCTTTCATTACAAGTCAAGTTGTCACGCCTTCACCAGCTGATTTAGCCATTGAAAATTTTACGATAGATAAACAAAGCGCGAATGCTGGAGATAAGGTAAAAATACAGTTTATTGTCCGCAACCGAGGTGGAATTTCTTCCCAGCCATTTTCCGGCCGCATTTTGCTTTCCTCGGATAGTAATCTGACAAACGGCAAAGAATTGTTTAGCAATAGCATCAGTTTCCCCAGCATCAATCCCAATTCATACAATGATTATTTCGGTGATACTTATACTACTCCGTCTATCCCCGCCAACACTCAAACTGGAACTTATTATATTGGTATACTAACAGACAATGGTCTTCAGAAATCTTTGCCTATTGCGGTAATAGGAAGTGTTGAGGTAACCCCCCTTCCAACTCCTGTTTATGAGCTAACTGCTAAAATTTCCGCAAATCCTTCAAGTGTTCCCTCTGACTCTCAGGTTACCATCAGCTGGACATCAACAGACGCGACAAGTTGCACTGTAAGCCCCATTGGCTGGACCGGCACCTCGGGGAGTAAAATTGAAACTCTTATTGCTTCAAAAACTTATACTTTAAATTGCAGCGGCCAAGGAGATTCGGCATCCGACAGTATTACTGTAAATGTTGATAATAGCCCAATTTTATCAAATGTCACACTCACGCCCCAACAAGAAGTAGATATTGGTAAAAATCTAAAAAATGATACGATAAAGTATAAAGGATATAAAGAATTGAATATCAGTCAATATAAAACAGCTCAAGCTGTTTGGACAAAGTTGATAAATATTGCTGATAAAATAGAAAAAATACAAAAGGGTAGAACTTCTAGCGGTTGGCGAGATTTCGGAGGGTGGCAACTTTCAAAGTTGCGGTTTATATTACTAAAAAGTGGATTGGATACCTTAATGAGGCAGCACGAGAGAATGAAAGGATGGCAGACAATTTTGGAATTTCATATTTATTAGCGAGTGGTTTTAATGTTGAGAAATCGCTTGAGTATCTTAAAAAAAGAGCTAGCAGTGAATGGAAAATAGTTGGTTATTGGAAAGATTTTTTTTCAGCAGATCCTTCCTATCGTTCTCGATTAGAAGAAATATTGAAACGTAAAATTAATCCTCTACCCGTTACCACTCTCAGAATATCACCCCAGTCTGTATTACTGCCTTTAAATAAAACACAACGTTTGTCTGTGGAAGCTCTTGATGGGCAAGGCAAGGCAGTAGCACTTAAACCGGAGAATGTTTCATGGTCGATCATTACCAATAACACCCCAGCGAAAAGTATCCCTCTCAGAAAAGTTGTTCTCCAAAATTCTCATAAAGAAATTTTAAGAGGGTGGGGTGAATTATCGTCTTCAAACGGAATTAGTGTTGATTTTACTCCTTTGTCTATGGGTAGTGGTAAAGTAAGGGCTATCGTAAATAATTTGGTAGTAGATTCCACAGTAATGATAACAATGAGCCAAGAGATGAAAAATTCTCTCTCGAAGATCGGCGATTCAACTGTTTTCATATCTAGTGTAGGTGGTGGAGGAACAGGAACGCTTATTCGTGAGGATGGAGGGTATGGTTATGTGTTAACTGCAAGGCATGTTGTAGAAAAATCAGGAACTAAGGATAATTCTAAAAATATAGTCATTGTTGTTCCTTCACGAGATGCTACATCTCCTGCGTCTCTTAGCGCACAAGTTATCGCTAAGCATCCTACATTAGATTTGGCTCTTTTGAGAGTAGATAAGTCTGGATGGAAATATCTAAAACCAGCGACCATTGGCACAGGTACAGTTATGGAGAGTGATCTTGTAATAACGATTGGCAATCCAATTACAGGTAATCCCACCAATGACGAAAAGGAACGAGAAATCATAAAGGATCAAAAGAAGAACGGCTACACCTTACTGACATTGAGAATTAGTATGGGCATAGTAGTGAATAACCAATCGCGATCTGGCAGAGATAATCTTGATAAAATTTATCGTGTTTATCCAGGTATCAAACATGATGACATACCTTTTCTAACAGTTTTATGGGATATTCTTCCGGGATATGTTGATGGTAACGATCAGCCCTTAAGAGGTTTTGTTGGCGGGTATAGTGGTGGTCCGTTAATTGATTTACAGGGAAATTTGATAGGAGTTAATGTTCTCGGCGGAAAAGCGAACGATATTTACCCTGATTCTATTTCATCGGTTGAGTATGGTTCTGCCATTCCCGTTCGGTTAGTTAAGCCATTATTCTTCTTAAAAACATTGATTCTGACGCCTCACATATCACTACATCACCAGTCTCGGAAGTAGCGTCTGTAGTGAATGAAAAGCGCGACCTGGATCGCGAGACGCAAACCAATAACCAATATATTTTACCTTTAATAAATGAAGCTGAAGATATTGTGGAAGCAGTAAAGAATGCGCTAAACAATTTTATTACCTATGGCACAGAGACGACAAGGTCGCTGGGCGCGGGCGAACGCGCCGGTGTGGTCAACTCTTATAAATCAGCTTTCGGCAAAGTGCCATCAACCGAAGCCGAGTGGTCTGACGCGATTAAAATCAGCAATGGCCGATGGCCCACGACTAGAAGCGCGGAATCGGAAAAAAACGCCACTAACGTTTTTAAAAAAATCTACAAGCGCTCGTCTGATCGGAAAAATACGCATGACGATGCGGCTGTTTCTGTTATCTCCTACGGCTTAAGGCCGTCTATCAGAAATACTAATAGCGAAAAAGCCGCGATTAAAAGTTTTAGAGCTATTTACGGCAAGACGCCTGTTTCGGCCATTGATTGGGACATAATAAGAGCGATTGCGTATTCTGGAGCGAAGAGATAAAATTCCTCTTGACAGATAATATACATCCTGTATAATACAATTATTAAATCTTCTATTATTTTTTGTATGAAAATAATTTCATCATTCATTAAATTTACAAGCGGTTAAGTCCGGCTCTATTTTGCGCATTAACTTACCGCTTGACCGGCGGTTTTTTGTTTGTTTTAAACGTTTATTTAAATAAAAATCTTGAGTATCCACAAATCTACAAATCAGCTACAAATAATACAAATTTATTCGTGATATTCGTAGCGGATTTGTAGATTTGTGGGAGTTAAAGATAGAACTTTAACAATTGATTAAATAAAAATAAAAATAATTAGAGAATAGAGCATCTTAAATTATAATAAACAAAAAACACTTTTAAGACAAAAGTGTGGGAAAATCTCATTAAGGGTATATGGCGGATGCCTTGACTCAAGAAGCCGATGAAGGACGTAGCAGCCTGCGATAAGCCTCGGTTAGGTGGCAAGCAACCTTTGATCCGAGGATGTCCGAATGGGGAAACCCGCCCCGCCAAAAGCGGGGCGTCCGCCAGCTGAATACATAGGCTGGCGAGACGACTACCCGGTGAATTGAAACATCTTAGTAGCCGGAGGAAAAGAAAAAAATATTTATTCCCTAAGTAGTGGCGAGCGAACGGGGAACAGTCTAAACCTTTTAAACCGCGTCCCCTGCCACATTGTGGCGGGAGACTGAAGGAGCTGGGTCCATATGTTTTAAAGGGGTTGCAAGATAGTTATTATCGCTCCCAGAAGAGCGAGGCGGAGGCAATAAAAGTAATTTTCTAGTTGAAGCGAGCTGGAAAGCTCTGCCAGAGCGGGTGATAGCCCCGTAAGCCAAAGGAATTACTACTCTGCGATAGCATATCTTAAGTACCGCGGGACTCGTGAAATCCCGTGCGAAGCCGGGTCGACTATGACCCAAGACTAAATACTTCTTGAGATCGATAGTGAACAAGTACCGTGAGGGAAAGGTGAAAAGCATCCCGGTAAGGGAGATGAAATAGTATCTGAAACCATATACTTACAAGGAATGGGAGCCGTGTCTCACTAACGTTCGACACGGAATTCCTAATTTCTAATTCCTAATTCCTAATAAAATGTCTAATTATTTAATGTCCAATGTCAAAAAATATTTGTTGATAATTTGGAGATTAAAGATTTAGTATTTAATTGGAAATTGGAAATTGGAAATTGGAAATTCACGTGGCGAGCGATAGCGAGACACGGTGACCGTGTGCCTATTGAGGAATGAGCCAACGAGTTTGCTGTATGTGGCTTGCCTAAGTGCCAAATGGCATGCAGGCGTAGTGAAAGCGAGGGTTAATAGCCCGCCAGGTCTTATATTCACAGTATTTAGATATTGCTTCATTCATAGAATTATTTGTATTTTTTCCATGGATAACGAATTTTAGATTTATGATTTTCGATTTTTGATTTAAATCTCAAATTGAAAATCTAAAACCGGAAATAAACCATGGTAAATGAATAATAATATGAATGAAGCAATATCAAGTTCTATGAACTTTACTGTGATTATATGTCCTAGGTCGCATATACAAGACCCGAAGCCGTGTGATCTAGCCATGATCAGGTTGAACCCTTGAGAAATCAAGGGGGAGGACCGAACCCACTAGCCGTGCAAAACTAGGGGAGGAATCGTGGTTAGCGGTGAAATTCCAATCGAACTCGGCAATAGCTGGTTCTCCTCGAAATAGCTTTTGGGCTAGCCTCGAGTGTTCCTTTCAGGGGGTAGAGCACTGAATGAGGGCAGGTCGCAAGATACTGCCCTTAACCAAACTCCGAATACCTGGAAGTTAAGCTCGGGAGTCAGACTATGGGCGCTAAGGTTCATTAGTCTAAAGGGAAACAGCCCTAATCACAATCTAAGGTCCCTAAATATAGGCTAAGTGTAAAAGGTGGTGTCGCGACTGCGACAACTAGGAGGTTGGCTTAGAAGCAGCCATCCTTTAAAGAAAGCGTAATAGCTCACTAGTCAAGTTGCCGCGCGCCGAAAATATATCGGGGCTAAGCATATTACCGAAGATGTGGGCGTCCCAGTGCCGATGTTGATACCGATGTTGAGTTTCGTCCCTGCCGCAATTGCGGTTAGGGACGAGGCCAAAAGGCAGGTAGCAATCTCGGCACTGGGACGCGGTAGAGGAGCGTTCTAAATTCGCTGAAGCTTAAATGTGAATTTGAGTGGAGGATTTAGAAGAGAGAATGTTGGCATGAGTAGCAAAAAGGCAGGTTAAAACCCTGCCCACCGAAAACTTAAGGTTTCCTGGGCAACGCAAATCGACCCAGGGTTAGTCGGTCCTAAGACGAGGCCCGTGTAGTGCGGGCGTAGCCGATGGATGAGCTGGTTAATATTCCAGCACTGCCGTAGTCTGCTGATGGGGGGACGCGGTTTAAAAGTTTGAGCGTTTTTAATGGTATGAACGTTAATGGCGTTGGCGATAGGCCTAGGCAAATCCGGGCCAATATTTTTCAACGTTGTTGAAAGACAAAGCTTCGGCCGAGTCAATTCAGATGGATAAATCGCCCAGAAAAACCTCTAAGGCCGCTCCGTATATTGCGGAGCAAAAGGATTATGGCAACCGTACCGTAAACCGACGCAGGTAAGTAAGGCGAGAAGCCTAAGGTGTACGAGAGAACCTTCGTTAAGGAACTCGGCAAAATAGCGGCCGTAAGTTCGCAATAAGGCCTGCCGTCCCCGTGCCGATATTGATCCTTGTGTTGAGCCAAGTCCAGTGCCGAAGTTGCAATTTCGGCGGGGACGAGGCCAAAAGGCAGGTGTCAATATCGGCATTGGGACGGCCGCAGCTAAAGAATTCAAGTGACTGTTTAACAAAAACACAGCTCCCTGCTAACTCGCAAGAGGATGTATAGGGGGTGATGCCTGGCCAGTGTCCGAACGTTAAGGGGAGAGGTCAGCCGTGCATAGCACGGAAATCCCAATAACCAAATTCCAAATTACAAACAATATCAAAATTCAAAATACTAAATTCAAAACGATTTTGTTTAGAAATTATAATTTTGAACATTAGAATTTGTTTGTGATTTGGTACTTGTGATTTGGAATTTCCGCGCTGTGCGCGGCAAAGCTTTAAACCTAAGCGCGGATGAACGCCGGCGATAACTATAAATTGACGGTTGTAGTTATAAAATTTGGCTAAATGCTGGAAACTCCGGAGTAAAAAATGTACTCGTCTGAAAAATGGCAGTGAAAATCATTTTTTGTATCCCGCCATTCGGGATGCCGGACAATCAGCAGGAAAGACTCTTAAAAAATATTATGAGCAATCAAAATTGGTTAAATAAGATTCCATTAGAATGGGGGCATTATTTATCAGGATTTACTGATGGAGAAGGCAGTTTTAATGTTTCTCTTCGCAGAAGAGAAGATCATCTAATGAAGTGGCAAGTTGTCCTGGCCTTTAATGTTTCCCAAAAAGAATCTTATATACTTTCGCAGCTTAAAAAGCATTTAGGTTGTGGAAGAATCCAACAAAGACAAGACGGATTGTTTATGTATGTTTGTTCTAATCCCTTGTCGATTCAAGAACGAGTTATTCCGTTTTTTCGGAAATTTAATTTTCGTTCTCAACAAAAAAAGAAAAATTTTTCTATTTTTTGCCAGATTGCCGAAAAGATATTCAGAAAAGAACATCTAACTTCTCAAGGCTTGGCGGAAATTGTCAAACTAAGAGAAAGTTTAAATGAAGGCAGGGGTAGGAAAAGAAAATACGAACAGAGTGATTTTCAAAAATCACAAGAAGAGTATCCTCAGAGACTATATGCCAAACCGCGAAAATTCAGAAGAGAATTTTTCACGGATGATATAGTCCGATCTCATGGGCAACTATGAGGATCCCGAGAGTGGGTGATAACGTGAATGAATCGTCCTAAGGTAGCGAAATTCCTTGTCGGGTAAGTTCCGACCTGCACGAATGGCATAACAACTTGAATACTGTCTCAACGAAGGACTCGGTGAAATTGCAAGACGAGTAAAGATGCTCGTTAACCATAGTTGGACGAAAAGACCCCGTGAAGCTTTACTATAACTTGATATTGAGTTAGGGGTACGGATGTTCAGTATAGGTGGGAGCCCCGCATTTTGCGGGGCGACAGTGAGATACCACCCTTGCGTGCTTTTAATTCTAACCCAAATCCCGTGAATCCGGGTTGGGGACAGTATCTGGCGGGTAGTTTGTCTGGGGCGGATGCCTCCCAAAAGGTAACGGAGGCGTTTACAAAGGTTGGCTATCCCGGGATGGAAATCCGGGAGATAGTGTAAAGGCACAAGCCAGCTTTACTGCAAGACCCGCAAGTCGAGCAGTCGCGAAAGCGGAACTTAGTGATCCGACCGTGCGATATAGGACGGCGGAAGCTCATCGGATAAAAGCTACTCCGGGGATACGCTTGTGTCCCTGTCCCGCAGCAATGCGGGACAAAGTACGTGGCTAATAACGGTGAAACCCTTTATAAGTCAGAGGTGAATTGTAAAGGGCAATACCGTGGGAAGTTAGAGGGCTTAACATAAAATGTATGAAGTTAAGCAAAAGACAAAAAATGATTATCTATGGCTTGGTTTTAGGTGATGGTTTTTTGCAAAAAACCGGCTTAAAGAACGCACGTTTGCGCTTGGAGCATTCTGCTAAACAACGTGAATATATGGATTGGATTTTTCAGTCCCTGTCTAACCTGTTTGAGACAAAACCCAAACCATTGAGCCGTCAGCATCCAAAGACAAAGCAAATTTATCATTATTATAGGCTGCAGAGCCATTCTTCGCCTGTGTTTGGTAAATTGCGGCGACAATTTTATTATGATAATCAAAAAATTATTCCGGAAAACATCAATAAATTATTATCAAGCAGATTAACTTTAGCGGTTTGGTATATGGATGACGGCTATTATTACCGGCGTGATAAGTCAGCTCATATTTACTTATCGCGGCTTGATCATTTTAGCCGACAAAGATTATTGAAATGCCTAAAAGATAATTTTAGCTTATTGGCTAAAATTTACTGCCGGCCTGATAGACGGGCCTGCCAGTTGAATTTTAGCGGTCCAAATAAGGACAAATTGTTTGAGTTAGTGCGTCCTTATATGATACCGATGTTTAATTATAAATTACCCTCTAACCCCGTATCGACTAAGAGCGAGAAATAATGGAAGCTGTCAGCTTCATTACTGACAGGCGTTAAGAGCTCAAGATGCCGGTCAATTACACCGGCATAATATGCCGCGCCCCCGCATAATGCGGGGTGAAGATATAGTCAGTGCTTAAGGTAACTTAAGAAGTAGCCCTGTAATACTGCGGGGCGAAATTAAATGAACAGGCTAGTCACGCCCAAGCGTCCACAGCGACGGCGTGGTTCGGCACCTCGATGTCGGCTCGTGTAAGGGTCGAGTTATTGAGTAATCGATAACATGTAAATTGGCTAATAACGGTGAAACCCTATTGATGAAACCCAGAAACAATAGGGCAATACCGTGGGAAGTTGATTAATTTATATTGTTTATGGTTTTAACTCAAAGACAAATTAATATCATAATAGGATTAATATTGGGGGATGGCGGATTAGAAAAAAATGGCAACAATGTTCGCTTAAGAGTGGAGCATGGATTCAGTCAGAAAAAAATATTTAATGTGGTTGTACGGCGAATTAAAAAACATAATAAGCCGTCCGCCCCGCATAGTTTCCAGCCGAAGCTCTAAAAGCGGTAAAATTTATTCCAGATGGCATTTTTCAACCCTATCCTTAAAATGTTTAAACTCCTATTATCATAAGTTTTATCAGAAGGCTAAAAAAGTAGTTCCTAATGATATAAATAAACTATTAATATCGCCTTTGAGTTTAGCGATTTGGTACATGGATGATGGTTATCGGCGCAATGATTGCAGAGCGTTGCGCATTAGTAGCGATTCATTTAACTATAATGAACAAATTAAACTCACTAGTTGTTTAAATAGTAACTTTACTATTAATTGCAAGTTGCATAAAAAAGCCGGCGCTTGGAATATATACATACCGGTTAAAAGTTCTGATAGTTTTTGTACTCTAGTCAAACCATATATCATACCATCAATGCGATATAAATTAATTTAACCCCGTATCGACTGATTCCGCAAGGATGAGATGGAAGGTACCTGATAATCAGGAAATAAACTTCCATCATATGCCAACCCCTGTTAATTTTAATGGGGTGAAGATATAGTCAGTGCCATTAGTAATAATGGAATAATATGCGTCGCATCCTGGGGGTGGAGAAGCTCCCAAGGGTTGGGCTGTTCGCCCATTAAAGCGGCACGCGAGCTGGGTTCAGACCGTCGTAAGACAGGTCGGTCTCCTATCTACTATGGTCGCGGAAACTTGAGAAGGACACTCTTTAGTAGACCCTGACGGGTTATGCTACTTGCGGGAGTAATCCCGCATGACAATACGGCTAATAACGGTGGAAGCTTTAAAATATTTATGGTACAATATATGTGAGGACCATAAATATTAAGTCAATACCGTGGGAAGTCGATCAAATATTACAAATAAAACATCCGAACTCGCCTATATTGCTGGTTTTTTAGACGGCGATGGCAGTTTGATGCTGCAAATAAAAAAACGAAGCGACTCCAAGCGAGGCTGGCGTTTCATGGCTACAATCTGTTTATATCAAGACAGTCGACACGATAAGCCGCTTTATTGGATGAAGAGTCGTTTAGGTATCGGTTATATATCAAAGAGAAATGATAATATTACAGAACTACGCATTAACGGATACAAGCAATGCAATAAAATATTGCGTAAATTGTATCCGTTTATAAAGTTTAAGCAGCCACAGATTAAATCATTGCTTAAGGCGATTGATATATTAATCAGGAAGCCGCTAGATAAGCTGACTCGCGGTGACCGGAAAAAATTATTATTTTGTATAATGACCATACAAAATTTTAATTATCAATCTCCGAGAAAAAGATCGATTGAGCAACTTAAAAAAATATTTGATTTGACCCCGTAACGACTGATTTACTCCCGAATTTTCGGGAAAATGAGATAGAAGGTACCTGATAATCAGGATTTAAACTTCTATCATATGCCGTCACCCTACCCCGCTTATAATTTAAGCGGGCAAGAGGGTGAAGATATAGTCTATGCATCTAGTGATAGATGATAACATGACGAGAGGACCGAGAGTGACGAAGCTCTAGTGTACCAACTGTCCCACCAGGGGCACCGCTGGGTAGCTATCTTCGGTTAGGATAAACGCTGAAAGCATCTAAGCGTGAAGCCGTCTTCAAGATTAGGTTTCATAGGCTGGTCAGAGAATATGACCTTGATAGGCTCTAGGTGTAAGGCCCGCGAGGGTTTGAGCCGAGGAGTACTAATAAGCCATTTGATTTTCCCACATTTTTGTTTTAAAAAATTATATAAAAAAGCGCCATAGTTCTGGTGCTTCTAGCGACGAGGCCACCCGCCCGAACGACTGAAGTCGTTCAGTCGGGCGGGCACCTGATCCCATCCTTCACCCCGTTAAATTTTTTGTGTTTAATGTCTCCGGTGCTTCTAGCGACGAGGTCATACCCGTTCCCATCCCGAACACGGAAGTCAAGCTCGTCAGCGCTGATGGTACTTGGGCATAAGCCCCGGGAGAGTAAGTCAGTGCCGGGGACTTTAAACATAAATATTTAACGGGGCAAGCTCAGAAGTTAAGCTCGTCAGCGCCGATGGTACTTGGACATTAGTCCTGGGAGAGTAGGCCAGCGCCGGAACCATGGTGCTTTTTTAATTGGAAAAATTTTTTCCGCTTGACATGGATTAATTTTTATGATATAAATTAGGGTTAGCATTGCCCTTTTAAATTTAGCCAATATTTAAGCTATCATTGCAGCTTTTAGGAAATTTAAGTTAAATTTTCTGGAAGCTGCAATGAACCGCGAGTCTGATATTCGGCAGGCGCTGAAATATCAGGTAAGCCCAAACCACCATTTAATTTAAGGAGGATGACGCTAATGGAAAAGACATTAACCCCATCTGTAAAAGAACCTACTGAACCGCAGGCCGGAAAGCTACACGACCGGATTTTATCGGCGGCTCGCAAATCTGGAATTGACTCGGGTCAATTCCAGGATGCGCTGGCCTACCCTGGCACGGAGCTGGAGGACAATATGGTCGCTCTGCTCGTCCGGTTCGGTAAGAAAGTCCGCGGTATCATCACGCCGGTCCGCGCCCAAGACACCGGCCTCGTTCCCAACGGTTGGACGATCAAGAGTGATAATTTGGAAGGCGACATTAGTCTCGCTAACTTGGATTATTCCTCTTGCCCGGTTCGGGAAGGCGAGAAGTATGTCGGTGGCGACACGATGTTTGAACGAGCAGGTAACGCTTACGGCAGTCTGGGTTTCGCGGCCGCATTGCTTAAAGCGCAGGATGAGGGGAAGGAAATTTTCCCGGTTGAGTCGCGCGGCAAGCATTATTTTATTATGCCGCGAACAATTTTGATCGTTGATGTCCGTCTCCGCTAGGTGGCCTGCTTCGACTGGAATGGCAGGCGGTGGGTACTCCGCTTCCATTGGCTCGGCAGCTTCTTCGACGGCCTTGATCGCTTCGTTCGTCCCCGCGAGTAGCTCTTGGGCGCTGGGCGGCTTAGTCCTTGACCCCTTGGCGCTCCGTATTTTCCCCGCATTTAGACTTAGGTCCTTATGCGGGTTTTTTTATGTTTAAAATTTTAATTTTTTGATATAATGTAAGCAGATGGGAATTGTGCTCGCGGTTACGGCTTCGGGCAACCGCATCTCGCGTTTCTAAGAATCAGTATATCGGTAGTTAAGGCTTCCGGTAGAGTATTTTTAGAAATTTGAAAAGAAGATACTCGGTGCAAAGTATTGGCGGGCTTTGATGGCCTCGAATAAAATACAACCCCAAGAGTATTCAAGGGGTGGTGGACTAGACGATACTTTGTACAATTTTGATCGATGATGACCGTAACCGCAAGGTGGCCTACTTCAACTGGAATGGCAAGCGGTGGGTACTCAACTTCAATTGGCTCGACAACAACTTCAACGACAATGATCGATTCGTTCGTCCCCGCTAGTATCTTCTTACTCCTCCCGTAATCGGAGGAGTTTCTTTTATTAGCTGTCTTTGCCAGCCGCCCAGCATTTTGCCTATTTCAACTAGAGGCGCGGACAGTTCGGCGAATTTTTTGTTGTCAATCGCTTTAAGCTCCCAAGCGATTTGGATAAAAAATTTTAGCAAATCTAATTTTAATGAAGCCTTTTTAATAATTACCGCCTTATTTTCTTTGGCGGCGAAGCCGGCCGTGAAGATAAGTTCCGCCAGCTCAATAAATAATAAATTAATTTTTTCGCTCAAAGAGTAGCGAGTTAACCTTTGGATGTGCGGCAGAATGTTATGCCATAATTTGTAAGCTTCGGCGGTCTTTTGCAAGACCGGTAAATTAGCATTGCTAAAATTCCGTTGGGGGGGGGGGCTTGCTTAAAGGCATTATTATTATGAAAATTCAGCTGGTTCATAAATTTGAAGATATAATTAGTGTTGAAAATTTACTCGCGGCCTGGCGCGAGTTTATTCGCGGCAAAAGAAACAGGCGGGATGTTCAAGAATTTTTGCTGAACTTAATGGATAATATTTTTGACCTGCATTATTACCTAAAAAGCTTAACATACCGGCACGGCGGTTATCAAGCCTTTAAAATTAATGACCCTAAGCCCAGAGATATTCATAAGGCCAGCGTGCGTGACCGATTATTGCATCATGCGATTTACCGGATTCTATATCCGTTTTTTGATAAAACATTTATCGCCGACTCATATTCCTGCCGGATAAATAAAGGCACGCATAAAGCAGTTAATAAGTTTCTCCAGTATGCCTATATAGTGAGTAAAAACAATACTAAAACTTGCTGGGCGCTAAAAGGCGATATCAGAAAATTTTTTGCCAATATTGACCATGACATATTGATTGGCAGATTAAGAGAGTATATTCAGGATGAAAAGATTATTTGGCTTTTAAAAAATGTGATCGGCAGTTTCTCGCCCGGACTGCCTTTAGGCAACCTAACTTCGCAGTTGTTCGTTAATATTTACCTGAATAAGTTTGATCAATTTATTAAGCACAAGTTAAAAGCCAAGTATTATATCCGCTATGCTGATGATTTTGTAATTTTCTCGGAAAATAAAGAGTGGCTGGAAAATTTAATTGAACCGATAAAGGAATTTTTGCGCCAAGAACTTAAACTGGAACTGCATCCGAATAAAGTTTTTATTAAAACCATTGCTTCGGGCGTTGATTTCCTGGGGATGGTTAATTTTTCCGATTATCGGGTTTTTAGGACTAAAACCAAAAGAAGAATGTTAAAGAAAATAAGCGACAGATATGGCGAATCGCAGAATGAAATAATTTCCGAAGAATCTTTTAAGCAAAGTCTGCAGTCGTATTTGGGTATGTTGAAGCATTGCCGAGGGTATAAAGTGGAGAAAAAGATTGAGGCTATATGTGAGACTCCAGCTTCGTGAGATTGCCCGCCCGTACCGTTCGGTACGGGCGGGCTTCGCTCCCTCCGGTCGCTCGCAATTACAATTATAATATGATATAATTTAACTATGAAAATCGCCATTTTTGAGACCAAGCCTTGGGAAAAGAAATTTTTTAATAAAGCCTTGAAAGGCCAGGCTTTGGCATTTGTTAAAGAACCAATCAGCCCGGCTAATTGCCAGCTGGCCAAAGACTGCGAAATTATTTCAACTTTTATCTCTTCAAAAGTGAATAATGAAATTTTAAATAAATTGCCCAAGCTGAAAATGATCGCTACCCGCTCTACTGGTTTTGACCACATTGATTTGAAAGCCTGTAAAAATAAAAATATCGCGGTTTGCAACGTGCCGTTTTACGGCGAAAATACCGTGGCCGAGCATGCCTTTGCCTTGATTTTAACTCTGTCGCGCAATATTCATAAAGCCTATTTGCGTACCACGCGCGGGGATTATAGCGTAGAAGGACTTAAAGGTTTTGATTTGCGCGGCAAAACTTTAGGCGTCATCGGCGCCGGCCATATTGGTTTGCATTTAGTAAAAATGGGCCGGGGCTTTGACATGAAAGTTTTGGCCTTTGATAATTGCAAAAATTATTTTCAGGCTGATTTTTTAGGCTTTAAATATGTTAGCTTGGCCGAGCTTTTAAAAAATTCCGATATTATAAGTTTGCATGTGCCGGATAATCAGGCTACGCATCACTTAATAAATAAAAATAATATTAAACTAATTAAAAAAGGCGCGATTTTAATCAACACGGCGCGCGGCGGGGTGGTGGAAACCGAAGCCTTAATTGAAGCGCTAGACAAGAAAATATTAGCCGGCGCCGGGCTGGATGTTTTAGAGGGAGAGAATCTAGTCATGGAAGAAAAGCAATTGGCCTTTGATAAAAAAACCGCTGAAGAGATGCTGGCTTTGGCCAAGGATCATATTTTATTTTCCCGCGATAACGTGATTTTCACGCCGCATATCGCTTTTTACAGCGAGGAAGCCATTAGGCGCATTATGGAAGTAACCGCGGATAATATAAAATGTTTTATGGAAAAAAACGGCAAAAATACAGTTTTATAATTTTCGGCCCTTGCAAAAAATTTTTTAGTGTGCTATAATTAAAACATAAAATAAAAATAAAAACAAAAAATCAAATGAAGTCGGTTTTTTTATTAAAAATTAATACTTTATATATTTACCCCGTTAGAAAGATTCTTTCTGACTGGGTTCACAGCTAAAACCAGCGCGCTTTGGCTGTTTTTTAGTTCTCAAAAAATAAAAATAAAAACTATGAACCCCGTTAGAAATCTATATAAAAAATGCGGGGTCGCATAGTAAAAACAAAAATTATGACAAATCTAATTTCTAACCCCGTTAGAAATAAATTTCTAAACGGGGCTAACGGGGTGAAAACAAAAATTTCTCATTCATTAGCTCTTTTGGTTCTGGTAACCGCGGCTATATTGGCTGAAAATGCTTTTTTGCAGAGCATGGCCATCAATAAGCGGACGTATGATTTAATTACTCAAACGACGATTGGTCAATCGTCGCCGCAAAGTTTTAATTTATTAAAAACCGCCGATAGAGTGGCCTTAGCCGAAACCGCTATTCCGCTTTTTCCCGGCGCCAAAAGATTGACTTTTAGCCATAACGGCTTAGTGCGTTATCGCATTGATGCCCCGATTGCCAAGGTCAGGAGTTTTTACAATCAAGTTATGTCATTAGCCGGCTGGCAGCGAATTAAGGGTTCAGCCCAGGCCATGGTGGCTAAGGGTAATTTTGATAAAGTGATGATTGCTTTAGCGGAAAACCCCATAACTAAAAAAACCGAAGCGGTTTTTTATCACCTGTCTGCGCAGGCAGGTCAGCCGTTAAGCGGCAACGATATTTTGGGCGCGCAAAAAGCGCAAGCCGAAGAGACGACCGGCTTTGTCGCTCCCGAAGAGCCGGTTCAGACCCAGCCTTTAATGCCGACAGGTGGAAATCAAGTTAATCAATCCGCGCCGGTTAATATGGAACAGCAACCCATACAGCCAGGCGGTGAAAATCAGACTAATCAAACCGCTCCAACTAATCATGAAACTCAGCCGTTTAAGTCTGAGGAGCAATTTAATAATAATAATTCTAATAATGGGCCGCAGACGAAGAATATGGAATTCGGCCGTCCGAACGGAGACCAAGGCCAGCAGCAAGGCCCGTCCGAAGAAGACATGAAAAAAATGGATGAGCGCCGTTTTAAAGATATGAAGCGCGGCTTAAGCCAGTTCACCCGTTCGGCACAGATGATGAAAAAAGTCGTGGCTAAAACTAAAACAGCCATAAATAAATGTGGCGTTAATATACCGGAAGAATTAAGTAATGCTTTAAATAGCATTGATGACCTGGTTAAAAAAATAAATGAGGCCCAAACCGCCGACGAATTGGATGAAGTTATTGGTGATATTGAAGATGTTGGTTCGGTCATGCAGGATTGGGGACCCAGAATGGGTGATCTGCACCGTTTATGCCAGATGTTAAAGCAAGCTGACCGCGACCTTAAGCAGCTTGACCGCTCTTTAGCGCGCTACCAAGCAAAAAATAAAGGCAAGATAGATATCAGCGAAATATTAGCTGATTATAAAAGCGACCTGGAAAATATGCGGCAGGCTTTGCGCCAGGCCAGGGAGCTGGCTAAAACCGAGGCGGATGAAGCTCTATCAAAAATAGAAGATGATTTTTACGGCAGTATGGACAATATCCGCAACGCGGAGCAGGCGATCAACATGGTACTTAATATCGGCCAGGGTATCCGTCAAGCCACCGCGGAAATAAAAAAGATTGACCGTGACATAAAAAATTTAAAGAGAAAGAAAATAGATACGGCGCAACTGGAAGAATTAGCGGTTGATTTTAAGGCGCGGGTGGAGGAGATAAAAACTATGGTTAAAGGAAAGTTTGATGTAGATGAGCTGATTGATAAAGTAGAAGCGGCCTTTGATGTTCGCGAACAAATTTATGATGCCATGCAAGAGTATGGCCTGGGTCTAATGGCGCCGCAAATTAAAGAAAATAAAAGCCTGAACATGCAGGTTAACTTGCCCGAGGCTTTTAGAAAACAAGCCGGCGGCGAAGAAGATGATGAAGCGGGCGAGATTGATAATAGAGCCGGCAAGCCAGGCGCGCAAAACATGATGCCAAAATTTTAAGATAATTTTTTAACAATAAAATAAAACCGCCAAATTTATGGCGGTTTTATTTTATATTGACATTTATATTATAAATAAATAGCTAATTTAAGCTGTTTATTTTTATTTTTTCTTATTTTCGTAGAAAAATAGTTGACAATACTTGATTATATAATATAATTACTTTATGGATATTTCCGTATTTAAAAAATTAGGTTTGACTGACAAAGAAATAGCGGTTTATTTTTTTCTATTAGAGTATGGCGCCAGTTCGGTGAGAAATTTAGCCGCGCTTACTAATTTAAATCGCGGCACGACTTATGACATTTTAAAGAAATTGCAGGAAGCCGGTTTGGTAAGTTTTTTTCATAAAGATACCAAACAGCAGTTCGTAGCCGAAGACCCGGATAAAATTTTAAAGCTTTTGGCTGTGCGCGAAGACGAATTAAAAAGGGCCGAGGAGAAAATAAAAGAGTTAATTCCGGAATTAAGGTCGCTTCAGGAAAAAGGCGGCGGCAAACCGGTTACTAAATTTTATGAAGGCAAGGCCGGCATAAAATTCATCTTAGACGATATTTTAAGCTCTATGAAAGAAATCGGCGCCGGCCAGTATTATGTTTATTCAGCCGCCGGCGTGCGTGAAGACATTTATGGCGCTTATCCGGATTTTAATAAAAAAAGAATTAAAAATAATATCAAGGCTAGGACGATTTCTTTGTCCGAGGGCGGCGGCACTTATGGTTTGGATGAACGTAAGTGGTTAAGCGCTGAAAAACCAAGCGAAGGCAATATGACTTACATTTTAATTTACGCGGATAAGTGCGCTTTTATTTCGCGCGACAGCCATAACAATCCGGTCGGCGTGATTATAGAGAATAAGATGATTTATGAGACGGAAAAAACTTTGTTTTTGCAAATGTGGAAACTGATTTAATAATAAGAAATATTATGTGCGGTATCATTGGCTATTTAGGAAAAAATAATGCTTTGCCGGTTTTAGTTGACGGCTTAAGACGTTTAGAATATCGCGGTTATGATTCGTCCGGTCTGGCTTTAATGATCGGCCGGGGCGATGTTTTCGCGGTTAAGTCAGTCGGGCGGGTTAAAGATTTAGAAGATAAATTAGGCCAAAGCGGAATGGAACGTACCGGCAATTTAGGCATTGCCCATACTCGCTGGGCGACTCATGGCCGGCCGACTGAAGCTAACGCCCATCCTCACGCGGATTGTAAAAATAAAATTTGGCTGGTTCATAATGGAATTATTGAAAATTATAAAGAGCTGAAGAACCGCCTGGAGGCAAGAGGCCATGATTTTAGATCAGACACCGATACTGAAGTTATTGTTCACCTAATAGAAGATTTGTACACGGGAAATTTAACTCAAGCCTTGGTTAAGGCTTTATTGATGTTAAAAGGCGCTTACGGTTTGGTTTTATTCCATACGGATGAACCGGATAAAATGTTGGCCGCCAGACGCGGCTCGCCTCTGGTCGTTGGTTTGGCGGACAGAGAGACGATTGTTGCTTCGGATATTTCAGCCATTGTGAGCTATACGCGGCAAATAATTTATCTTGACGACGGCGAAATAGCCGAGATAAACGGCCAGGGTTTTAAAATTATTAATCTAAATAATCAAGAAATAAATAAAAAAATCAATAATATAGATTGGGATATAACCGAGTGTGAAAAAGGGGGCTATCCTCATTTTATGCTCAAGGAAATTTTTGAACAGCCGGAAACTATTAAGGACAGCCTGCGCGGCCGCCTTATTTTGGAAGAGGGCAAAGCTAAATTAGGCGGGTTGGAAGCCATTGCCGAAAAATTAAGGCAGATAGAAAAAATTGTGATCGTAGCCTGCGGCACGGCCAGATACGCCGGGCTGGTAGGCGAATATATGCTGGAAGAATATGCCAGCTTATCGTGCGAGGTTGATTACGCGTCAGAATTCCGCTACCGTAAGTTGGAGCTTGATAAGCGGACGGCGGTTATAGCCATTAGCCAGTCAGGCGAAACCGCGGATACTTTGGCCGCGATTAAAGAAGCCAAAGAAAAAGGCGTTTTAACTTTAGGCATAGTGAACGCGGTCGGCTCAAGTATAGCGCGCGAAACTGAGGCCGGCGTTTATAATCATATCGGGCCGGAAATATCAGTCGCTTCCACCAAGGCTTTTACTTCGCAAGTGACAATTTTAACGCTTTTAACCGTATTGCTCGGGCGGCAAAGACAGATGTCGCTCGTCACCGGGCAACGCATTATCAAAGAATTATTAGATCTGCCGGAAAAGATAAAAAAAGTTTTACAGTTAAACGGCCAGATAAAAAATATCGCGGAAAATTATTATCAAGCCAGGCATTTTGCTTATTTGGGTAGAAAATATAATCAGCCGGTAGCTAAAGAAGGCGCGCTTAAGTTAAAGGAATTATCCTATATTCATGCCGAAGGTTTTGCTTCGGGCGAAATGAAGCACGGCTCTATCGCTTTAGTAGATGAAGATTTTCCCAGTTTATTTATCGCGCCGCAAGACAGCGTTTATGAAAAAAATTTGAGCAATATGCAAGAAATCAAATCGCGCGGCGGCAAGATTATTGCCGTTACTACTGAAGGCGATGATACCATAATGGATTTGGCTGATGATATTATTTATATTCCTAAAACTTTGGAAACGCTAACGCCGATTTTATCAGTCATACCCTTGCAGTTGTTTGCTTATTATATGGCGGTTTTAAACGGCCGGGACGTTGACAAGCCGAGGAATTTGGCGAAAAGTGTGACCGTTGAATGAATAATGTATAAACATATGGACATCAAACAAAAAATAATCAACGCGACTGGCATAAAATTTTTTATTGAAAATAATGGCCGGGAAGTAGCCCGGGCGTATTTATATATTTTAAACAATAGCCATGAACGGCCATTTGGTTTTATGGAGGATGTTTTTGTTGAGGAAAATTATAGAAGCCAGGGCTGGGGCGGAAAATTAATTACCGAGTTAATCAAAACCGCCCAACAGAATAATTGCTATAAGTTAGTCGGCACCTCAAGGTACGGCCGGCCGAAAGTTCATAATTGGTATTTGAATTTTGGCTTTAAAGACTGGGGCAAGGAGTTTAGAATGGATTTTGATAGTTAAAAGTTGAAAAAGGAAATTTACAATGACAAATTTCCAATGACGAATGTCAAATCAATGTCAAATTACTAAATGACAAATTAATTAATTTTTTGACATTGGGATTTAGGATTTGATTTGTCATTTGACATTAGTCATTCGTCATTAAGAGTAATTTTAAATTTTTATCTTTTAGATTTTTATTTTACATTAGCATGGTGAATACTAAAATAAATCAAAAAATAGTCACTATTGGCGGCGGATCAGGCAGTTTTATGGTTTTAACCGGTTTAAAAAAATATCCGGTGGATTTATCGGCGATCGTCAGCATGGCTGATGACGGCGGTTCGTCCGGAATTTTGCGCCGCGAGTTCGGAGTATTGCCGCCTGGCGACGCGCGGCAATGTTTAGTTGCTTTAGCCGAGGCGGATAAAATTTTAAAAGAGTTGTTTGCTTACCGTTATGATAACGGCGGCTTAAAAGGGCATGTTTTCGGCAATTTGTTTTTATCAACTTTGGAAAAAGTGAGTGGCGGATTTGATTTGGCGGTTAAGCAGGCCGGGAGCATTTTAAAAATTAAGGGCCGGGTTCTGCCGGTAACATTGCAAAGCGCCCAGCTGGTAGCGGAGCTAAAAAACGGCAAAAAAATAATCGGCGAAAGTAAAATTTACGGCCAGGCCGTAGGTTTGATTGATTTAAAAAAATTATATTTAAAACCGGCGGCGGTGTTGAATGCTGAAGCGAAAGAGGCGCTTAAGCGGGCCGATAAAATAGTTATCTGCCCGGGAGATTTATGTTCCAGTTTAATCGCCAATTTTTTAGTCAAAGGCTTAAGTCAAGCAATTGCCCGAGCCAAAGCCAAAGTTATTTATGTAAGCAATTTAATAACTAAGCCAGGCCATACCGACGGTTTTACTTTAGCGGATTATATTAAAACTTTGGAAAAATATTTGGGCCGGGGCGCTATTGGTTATGTTGTTTATAATAAAGAAAGGCCGGCTGAAAAATTTTTAAAAAAATACTTGCGGCCGGGTGAAAATTTGGTCGCGGCCGGCGATTTAAGCCGGTTGTCAAAGATAAAATTTTTAGGCTATAATTTGTTGAGTCATCAATTTTATAAAGCGACCAAGGGCGATGTGTTGGGCGGTTTCAGATCTTTAGTTAGGCATGACAGCGACAAATTGGCCAAAGTGATTTACGATTTATGATAATTATTTTTGATTTGGATTATACTTTATTTGATACGGCCAGGTTTAAGCGGGACGGTTTAGCTTTGTTTTTTAATATGAGCCAAACCGAATTCAAAAATTATTATAAAATAAATTTTAAGGACAAGGGGATAAATTACAGCCCGAAAGAGCATTTGCGGATTTTGGGCTGGAAGCATAAAGAGATGATGGCCAAATTAAATGAGTTTGATGATTGGCTGGAAAAGGAAATTAGCCGGTACTTATTTCCGGAAGCGAATAAGATTTTAAATCGGTTTAAGCAAGCTGGCCATAAAATTATTTTAGCCACTTTTGGCGACAAGGAATTTCAGGAGCAAAAAATTTCTGCTTTAAAAATTAACGATCTAAGCGCCAGAGAGTTTTTTGACGAGGTTATTATTTCCAATAAAATCAAAGCCGAGTTGGAAGAATTAAAACGTTTTCAGGGCGAAGATATTTTATTGGTTGATGATAATTTAAAAGAAGCTCTTGAGCTTAAGGGAATTTTAGGAGATAAATGCGAGATTTTTTTAATTGACGGTCCGTATGCTCGCTCCGGCGAATATAATATAGCTCCGCGCGGCTTAAAAGATTTGGCGGAGAAATTTTTCTGAAAAAGTAAAAAGTAAATAAGATATAAAAATATAAAATTATTTATTATTGTCATTGCGAGAGACTAATTTTTTTTGTCATTCCCGTACAGCAGGTTGTCTAAAAAGTATCGTCATTCCTGCGAAAGCAGGAATCCAGAAAAACCACGTTGGTTGATATTCTGGATTCCGGCTCAAGGCCGGAATGACAGAATAATATGCTCCTCATAATGAACATAGATGTTATGTCCAATGAATTAAAAAATTTCGGTGTGGTAATTTTAGCGGCCGGCCAGGGTAAAAGATTGAACTGCGCCGATTTGCCCAAAGTGTTATATAAAATAAATGAGCGGCCGATAATTAGTTATATTTTAGAAGAACTAATACGGGGCGGTTTAGCTAAAAGCCAAATTTGCCTGGTGGTCGGTTTTAGGGCGGAAATGGTTAAGGCCGAGTTTGGCCCGGACTATATTTATGCCCGGCAAACTGAATGTTTGGGCACGGCGCACGCGGCTCTGGCCGGAGCCAAGGCCTTGCCGGCTGATTTTAATAATTTTTTAGTGTTGAATGGCGACGATTCGGCGTTTTATAAATTTAATTCGCTCAACGAATTAATTGAGATGCACTTAGAAAATAATAATGATTTAAGTTTGTTAACCTGCGAACAGGATGATCCGCAAGGCTTGGGCCGGATAGTGCGCGGTCAAGACGGCCGGATTATCAAAATAGTGGAAAAAGAAAATATGACGCCCGAGCTGGAGCAATTTAAAGAGATCAATACCGGCACTTTATGTTTTAAAAAAGATTGGTTTTTAGATCATTATCCTAATTTAAAGCCGTTTAATCAGGTAAAAGGAGAGTACGGCCTGCCCAGTTTTATTGAAGAGGCTTTAATGACCGGCTCCAGACTGGGCGCGGTTAAGCTGGAAAATTCAAGTGAGTGGTTCGGCATCAACACGCCCGAGCAGTTAGCCGAGGCGGATAGGAGAAAAAGAAGCTAATGATTTTTTATCAAATATTTTGCAATATAGCGCGAGTATTCTTTAAATATCGGTAAGCCTTTAGATAGGTTTTTATAAACTAATTCCAGATTAATTTCAACATAATCATGAACTAAGATATTTCTAAAGCCGCCCAGTCCCCATAACTTTTCTTTAAACGATTCCGGATAAATTTTTTCTTGAGCTAAAATCTCAAATATTTCGTCTTTAGTTTCGGCTTTAGAAAAATTATTTTCAGCAATTAGCATTTCTCCTACAGTCAGCATAGCTTCAATTACCCGTTCCAGCGCTTTAATAATCGCGTCTCGGGCCATTTCATCATTAAGGAATCTTTTTTTATCAACCATTTTTTGGTATTTTTCTAATTGCTTGATAAATTGCTGCAAATAATTATTATGAGCGCTGATTGTATATTTTGCGGCTGAAACCATATATTATATTTTATTTTCGGCTATTTTTTTATTATAAATATCTGACCAAAGATTTTCATAATATTGCCAATCCCGCCATTCGCGCATAATAGAAACTTCCAAAGCCACTCGTTTATTTTTTGCTTGAGAGTAAATTAGCCGTCCGTCTTTAATAATATTAAAGTTGAGCAGGGTTGGCGTTTTTTTATCATTCATTACCACGATGTCAACTTTGGTTTTTAATAGTTTAGCCAAATCAGCGCTTAACTTTATTTTTAAATTAAAGATATTTTCCGGCTTTAATCCGGGCGTTAACTCTATACCGACATCATAATCGCTGAATTTAGTGGTTTTGCCGGTAGCTTGCGAACCGAACAGATAAGCATTGATTATAGGATATTTTTTTAAAATTTTTTTTACCCCGTTAAATAAAGCTGCTGATGAAATCGGCGGTAATAAATCAATCGCAGTCGGTGGTTTAAAGCCTTTGACAAGCGATACAGATTTAACGGGGTTTAGTTGATCAAGTTCTCTCATATAAATATTATATCTCTTAATTATAAGATTGACAACAAGGTATTTTTTGCTTTAAAAATAAAATATTATTAGCTAATTTTAGAGAAAATTTATAAAAAGCCATTGACATTATTATTATGTGTTATTATTAAAAGTTAATTAAAATAGTTCTTTAAAATTACAATGTTTTCAATAAGGCGCAGGGACAGTTTTCCCTGTACCCAAGTGCTCGCCTTAATTCAGACGAGCAGA
>JACPHD010000015.1 GCA_016188785.1 Parcubacteria group bacterium
AATTTTCAATTTTCAATTTACAATTTTCAATTAAGGAATTAAAATTTTTATATTCCTGGTTAATTATTTTTAGACTGGCGGTCAGGTCGTCGTGCAGTTCTTGTCTGATTTCCATATAATGCGCCGGCGCGACTAAGGCGCCTAAAGTAGCCGGATTGGCCGGATCTAAATATTGGCCCGGTTCAGGCTGATAGTCTGGCAGGTATTTTTTTATCTGTTCAGCCTCCGGTATAATAACCGGCTCATAAGTATGAGTGATGACATAACCGTCAACATTAACCATAACCGGCAGTTTTAATTGCTCGGCTATTTTAAAAGCCATAATGTGCTGATTAACCGCTTCCTGATGATTTTCCGCGAATAATAAAATCCAGCCGGCGTCTCTAATGGCCATAACGTCTTCTTGATCATTCCAGATATTTATTGGCGCGGACACGGCCCGGTTGGCGCAGGTCATAACTACGGGCAGGCGCATACCGGCGATATTGTAAATTACTTCGGTCATAAGCAAAAGACCTTGCGAGCTGGTGGCGCTGTAAGCGCGGACGCCGGTGGCGCTGGCGCCTAAAACAATGGAAGCGGCCGCGAATTCAGATTCAGCGCGGACATATTCATAGTCGGCTTGGCCGTCAGCTTTGAATTTAGCCAGATCTTCCACGATATGGGTTTGCGGCGTAATCGGGTAGGCGGAAATAACGGCTGGTTTTATGTTTCTAATAGTTTGCGCTATAGCGTTAGAACCTTCTAATATCTGCTGTTTATTATTCATAAATAAATTTATTTTTCATCCAGCTCCATTTCAATGGCCTTAAACGGGCATTCTTGGGCGCAGAGGCCGCAGCCTTTGCAATAGTCCAAGTCGCAGTCGTAGGGGAGTTTGCCTAAAGTGTTTATCTGGTTAGTTTGATAAATTACGCCTTCGGGACAAACGCGCGGGCAGATAGCGCAAGCCGGGCATTTGTCATATATAAACTTTGGCCGGTTAGTGCGCCAGGAGCCGGTTTTATTGATGATAGTGGTTGAGGGTTTAGTGGTGATTTCCATATAAAATTTAATTTTACTGCTTTAATTTTTTATACACTAACAATCCGCCTCGGGCCAAGAGCCAGCCGGCCAGGGTGAAAATAACAAACCATAATAGGTGCTTACTGCCGCCAACTAAAACCATAGTAAACGGTATAAATATTAAAATTAGCCAAGCTAACCATTGCTTGTTGGGAACTAAAGCTAAAATAAATAAGGGCAGAAAAAATGAAAAGGCAAAAAGAAAGCTATTTAATTTTATATCAAACCCATAACTCCATAGTGAGAACATACTATTAAACTTTATTGGGTTAAAATTTGATAAATAAAAATTATTAAATACCGGCAAAAAGATAATTGAACTAATTATCGCGGCAATAAACGAATAAACCGCTGACAAAAACACTGACTTTTTTTCTAACATAATTTTCTATTTAATTATAAATTTTCTTTTAAATAATTAACATCACTTAATATTATATCATATCCTTGCTGGTTTATCTGATTTTTGTCTTTGGCCTTATTTAATAGCTTAATTATTAAATCCAGATTTTTATTTATAGCTTTAGCTCGGTTTTGTTTTAACTCAGCTAATTTTTTAGTATACTGCTCAATCAACTTCTGCTTTTGCTTATCGGTTAGCTTGCTGTCAGCGCCGGTCTTTTTGATTAGTTTTTCAGTTAACTCCTGCTCTTGGTTAAGATATTTAGCTTCTGTTTTTAATAGTTTAAACGCATCTTTCAATAACTTGTGATAAACCTGGTCTTTGAGCCAGCCTAACTCATAGATTTTTTCAATATCGCTGATAGTACTATCAATATTAGCAATAACTTCAAAATTAATTTGTTGTTGTGCCTGATTACCGGCTTTATCAATGGCAGTAATGGTTAGATTGTGCATTCCTAATGAATAATCAAATAAATAAATCGTAGTCGTGGCCACTGTCTGGTTGTCAATAGTAATCGTGGTAGTGGCCAGACCGGAAAAATCATCCGTGGCCGTATAGTCTATAATTAAACTATCGCTATGCAAATATTTATCATTTTCCACTGGTTTATTTATCACAACCACCGGCGGTACCGTGTCCATGGGCTCTAAATCACTTAGCGGATTTTCCGAGGAGGCCGCATAATTTATGGTAAAATCTCGTTGCTGGGCTGGCGCGATAGCGCCGCTATATTCTTTGCTGATTTCAATATTACCGTCAATAATACTATTGGCCAAAGTATACTCGCCGCCATTGTCTACGCCTTGCACTTCCACCTTATATGGGCCGTCCAGAGGATTAGGAATTAAAACGAATTCGGCCGAGCCGCTAAAGCCGCTGTAAAACGCGTCTGGGATTTGGTTAATTTCTGTATTGTTTAAAAAATCTTTGCCGATTTTACTGCCATCAGGCGCTATAACCGCGAAATCAACCGGCGAATAAACACGGAAAAAAAGCCATTTTTTAATGAATGAAGTTAGTTTATTATTAAAATAGTCTGCCGGCTCTTTACCGGTGAGAGTTTTAATAATTTCTTTTTGCATGACCGTGGGCAGATTAGTATGATCCGAATTAGCGGTTTCTATGGTTTCCACGCCGATTAAACCGCCGGCGCTCTTCAACGGCACCGTGCTATCGCCATTGCCCATTTCCAGACTATCTAAATTTTTGTCTAAATTTTCCGGATAGCCGGACTGCCATTTATTATCTTTTAAATCCGGATCAGCTATTACTTTAAGATAATTTAAAGTGCTGTTTAAGCCAAGATCACCGATGATATTGGTAATCTTTGCTCGCTGTTTTAATAGATCAATGTTGGCTGGACTATTTAAATTTTCTAAATAATTATTCTGCGGATAATTTAGCGGGTAGGCACGCAGTTGCCAGATATTATCCGGTTGTTTATCTTTTAGATAATTAAAAACCGGCAGCATTTGTTCAACTGTAGGGACTTGAACCCTAATGTAATCGGTTAGGTCAAAATAACCTTGAGTAGCGGCTTCGGTTTGAAATAGATATTTTGCTAATTTTTCGCCAGTTGTAAAAAAACCATTGCCACCTTCATACTTCAAATAACTTTCCAGAGATCCCTGATGCGGTGTACCTAAAAATATTACCTGATCAATATCATTTTGATAATCACTGCCTTGAATATATGACCGCGCCACCAGTCCACCCATAGAGTGGGCGATAATATCCACTTTATCCCGGCCGGTCAGGGTTTTAACTTGCTGAATTTTCTGTTTCAGTAAATTAGCCGTTAGATTATTATCCTGGCGCCAGTCATAGGGAAAAGTGAACAAAGTCGGTTCAGCTTCATTAAGACTGTTTTCTTTATATCCGGCCGCGATTAACGCTTCCATTAGGTTATCATAAGTGTGAAAGATAGGATCAATCTGCCATTGGTTTAAATTAAGAAAGCTGCCCATAATCCCCGGCACTAAAATCACCGGCTCAGGTAGGATTGAAACCAACGGCTTTTCCGGCCAATAATAGACAGTGTTCAAATCCTGGCCATAAGTATGACCGCCGATTAAATAAATAACTCCGTTAACGGTTTGCGCCGTAGCCACGCTGATGGGTTGCGGCAGTTTTGAATTTAGCTCCTGCCACAGGTCTGTCTCCGGATTATAGACTAAGACGTTGTCATGCAAAACTGGATTAAAACCATCTCCGCTCTCGCCACCCATAACATACAACTGATTATCTAATACTGCCGTAGTCAGACCTCTTAAACCCTGGGGCAGGGGCGCTTTGTTTTCCCAGGTATCGGTTTTCGGATCATAGACTTCCAGACTGGCCAGATCATTTATATCATTCTCATCCC
>JACPHD010000016.1 GCA_016188785.1 Parcubacteria group bacterium
CCAATAAAATCTTTATGGCCGCGTAAAAATTCTTCGCTCTTGAGCGGGTTTTTTCCTTCAAGTTGCAGGCTGGTTATAATTAAACCGTCGTGGCCGCATTGCACGGCCAGACCGGAATTATATTTAAAAGTTTTTCCCGGCTTATAAGAATTTATTTCCAGGGGCTCGCTTTGCGTGGAAATTATTTTAACTTGCTGGCCGTTTTGCCAGGTCCAGGCCATGGGCCAGGGGTTCATGGCCCTAATAAATCTCTCAATAAATTCAGCCGGTTTTGACCAATCAATCAAGCCGTCCGCTTTAGTTAATTCTTTAGCATAGCTGGACCGGGCGGAGTTTTGCGCTTGTGGCGTAAGTTTTCCGGCTAAATATTTTTTTATCGTGTCAAGCAGAAAATCGGCGCCGGTTTCGGCTAATTTTTCATATAATGTTCCGGCCGTATCTTCGGCGCCTATGTCAACTGCCGTTTGCGCCAGGATTGGTCCGGTATCTAACCCCCTATCCATTTTTATGACAGTTAAACCGGTTTGTTCGTCGTGATTTAAAATGGCGGCTTGGATTATGGCCGAGCCGCGGTATTTAGGCAGAAGAGAAGCATGCAGATTAAGGCAGCCATGCTTGGGCAAATTTAAAATTGCTTCCGGTATAAGCTGGGCGTAAGCCGCCACGATAATTAAGTCCGGCTTAAGCAGGGAAATTTTTTCCCTAATATCGCCAATATGCTCCGGCTGTAAAACCGTCAGATTGTTTTTTACCGCGGCTATTTTTATGGGCGAGGCGGCCATAATCTGCTTCCGGCCGGCCGGTTTATCCGGGCCGGTGATTACCAAAACTATTTCCAGTTCGCTATCTTTTATCAAAGCCGTAAAAGCCGGCAAGCCGAAAGAGGCCGTACCAATAAAAATTATTCTTGTTTTTATCAAAGCCGTAAAAGCCGGCAAGCCGAAAGAGGCCGTACCAATAAAAATTATTCTTGTTTTATCCATAAATTTCTTTTTTTTCAACTTCAACCGCCTTATCTATAAACAAAATTCCATCAAGATGGTCAATTTCGTGCTGGATAACACGCGCCATCATTCCGTCCGCGGCCAGCTTGATTTTTTTTCCGGCTTGATTATAGTAAGTTAAGCTGATTTTTTTATGCCGCTTAACTTGGCCGAAGACCCCGGGAATGGATAAGCAGCCTTCCTGCCCTAATTCGCGCGCCCAGGATTTTTTTATAAATTTAGGATTTATCAGGCAAAAAACTCCGTCTTTAGAATTAATTACGGCTAATCTGATGCTTTTTCCTATTTGCGGCGCGGCCAGTCCCACGCCATCGGTTTTAAGCATAGTTTTGGCCATGTCCGAAACAAGCTTTTTAAAGCCGCGGCTTTTTATTTCGGCTAAATTTATTTCAACCGATTTTTTCCTTAAAATCGGATTAGGCCGGGTTATTATTTTTAAGATTGGCATGTGGATATTTTAGATTTATGATTTTCGATTTTTGATTGTATCATGTCGCGTCATTTAAAGCAAGACGGGTAATATGTTATAATGTTAACATGCAAATAGACAAAGGTTTGGAAAAAATCGGGGATTTATTCGCCGGCAAAAAAACCAAAAAAATGCCTGTCTATGCCTGGCAGGATTTAGCTTTGCGAGTAATCAAGGAATTAAATATTCCTAATTTTAAAAGAAGCGCGGTTTTTAAAGTCTGCAAACAAAAGCCCAGAGTTTATATTGAAAAATGTCTGAACGACACTAAAGAATTATGCCAAACTGGCGAGAAATGGAAATATTTTTTCAAGGTAATAGGCGGCGATAAATAAAAACCTTTTACTCCAACAAATCTACAAATCAGCTACGAATATCACGAATAGGATTTGTAGTATTTGTAGCCAATTCGTAGATTTGTGGGGCTATAACTTAAAATTCATAGTCAAATAGCCCACGCCAAAAGGGAATTCGTAAGATAGAAGCTGAGGCTCGTATTTTATGCCGGCTAAAATGCCCAGTAAAATAATAATTGATTTTAAGCCGCATTCTTCGGCTTCGGCGATTAGTTCTGGCTTAAATTTAATTATTTCATCGGTTTCCAGTTTAAGCAGGCTATCAATCAGCTTTTTGTCAAATTTTTTTCCCTTAGGACTATAACCGGCCGGGGCATTTTTGCTTAATCTATGCGACAAGTCGCCGGAGGCGATTATAGCCACGCGGTCGTTTAAGTTTAATAGCTGGTTTTTTAGCAACTGGCCGAAATTATAATGAGCGGCTAAATCCAGCCCGGCATAACCAAGCGTGATTATTTTTATTTTGGGCAGATGTCCGGTTAAAAGATAGAGGGGGATGGCGGCGCCATGATCAAGCTCGGGTTGGCTCATAAGCTGAAGCGGAACTTTAGTTTCTAATTTTTCTTTGATTTTATACGCCAGCCCGACATCGCCGCTTAAATTTAATTTAGTCGTTAGATCGCCGAATTTTTCAAAATCGCCTTTAAATTCAGGGCTTAAGTTAAGAGTAAAAGTCTCGGCCTGCAGCTGGCCGTGCGGAGAAATAATAATAATGGTTTCCGCTTGCGCAGCGTACAGATCCTCTTCTAATTTAAAGTAAGCGTCAGCCGTGGCTTTAAGCTGATTGATATTTTCTTTGCCGATGGCCGGTATGAGAATAGGCGGGTGGGGGACGATGGCGGCGAAGACGATGGACATATGATTAATTTTCAATTTTCAATTACCAATTTTCAAACAATGAATTAATGCTTAAATTTTCAATAAAAATTTTAAAATTTATTCATTATTGATTATTAACTGTTATTTCCGTTATGGGCGCGCCGACATCGTATAAATATAATACGCTCGGCGGCACGATTATAATATTTTCCGTTTTATAGCCTAAACCGCTGAAGACTTTGTCCGAGGCTAAGAGAAGTTTTTTACCGCCGGAAATTACGTAAGTGTAAGGCGAGCGCCGAACAGGTAAGGCGCCGCGGTTTGGTATTGCTCAAGCTCGGTCGGCGAGGCTTTGATGATTTTCTTATTTTTAAATTTCGCGGTTAAGAAAATTTTATCAACCAGCGGCGCTTTAATTCCTTCTGTTACGTAATAAACGCCACCGGTTTTTTTATTTTGCAGTAGCGCTCCGGTCGGATAAGTTGAAGTAGCCGTAATATTGGTTCCGGCTGCGTAATAGTTCACGTCTTCCCAGCTGGCGTTAATAACTTCAGCCGGGTTAAAGCCCATTCGGCGAAAAGCTTCTAAAGAAGCAAAGCCGCGCCTTTTATCGTCAACTAATAAAAAAATGGTGCCGCGAGGCGATCTGATTAAAGAATATTGGGGAAATTTAATCGGCGCGCCGGTCTCGTATTTATCTAAATCGGATTTATTTATTTTTATGATTTTATTGGCGTCAAAGCGTGTGGCTAAAGCCGTTTTGGATAAAAACGGCCGCTTTAGGTCGTTTTGCAAGAGCCAGACGCCAAGCTCGCCGTCAACCTGCAAAAGCGAGCCGTCCGGATAAACTTTCGTAAAATAGCGCTGCCAGATTTTATAAAAATTAAAGTTGCCGTTATAAACGTGCGGCGTATAATTATAAAGCGCGGCCGTGGCCTGATTGGCCGGCGTTACGGTTATGGGTTCTTGGCTGATAACGCCGTAGGGGTTGGTAAAAGTGTAAGTATTGCCGGCGCGGTAAGTATAAAATTGAGGGTTGTCCAGATAGTCCCTAAACTGCAGAGCCGCGGAATTAACCTGTTTGCCAAAGCCTTGCCAGCGGGCGTTACAGCCGCCCGAGTCCGGACAGCCATAGCCGGTTGCCCAATCAAGATGGCTTTGAGACGGCGAAATTTCCTCTATTAGGCTTTGCTCTTTTTGCAAAAGCACCAGCAGAAATTTAGAGTTAATGGTAACTTTTTTGCATTTTAAGGTTTTTTCCTCTTCGCTCGGGCTGTCGCTTAAGCTAACGCCGCCACAATCATAATTTTTTACGGCCGCGTTATAAATTATTTCCGCGGCTTTTTTAACCGTGCCGGCAGCGTCCGGGCAGGAGTAATTAGCCAAATAGCTATGTTTGTTTTCTAAAAATTTTTGAATATCAGCTAAATCCATGGAGGTATAATCCATAATTTCCAAGTCGCTGATAATATTATTCGGGTCAAAACCCTGTGCCCGGGATGCGGTTTTTACGTAAAATATAGAAAGCGCTAATATAAAAAATATTAGTGAATATTTCAATTTTTTCATAAAAAATTTTCAATTTTCAATTTTCAATTTTCAATGAATAAATAAATTATCAATTGAAAATTAAATAATTGAAAATTGTTTGAAAATTGAGAATTGAAAATTGGTAATTTAAATTATATTATCATTATAGTACAAGAAAAGTTTTGGGGCAAACTAAGGTTAAATTAAGAAACCCGATTTCTTCAAAAAGAAATCGGGTTTCTTGCTATGATAAGCTAATTATTTTACTGTCATCAAGATTTTATCTTTTAAGCCCAGGTCAATTTCAACTTTATTGCCTTGTTTGATTTTGCCTTCAATTATTTCCATGGCTAATTCGTCTAAAATCATATTTTGGATAATTCGTTTTAATGGCCGGGCGCCATAAGTCGTGTCATAGCCCTTTTCCGCCAGCATCTTTTTAACTTTAAGCCCGATTTTAATGTTAATTTCTTTATTTTTCAGCCTGGTTTCAACTTTGGCCAATTCCAGATCAACGATTTTAGACAGAACTTCTTTATTTAAGCTTTTAAAGATAACAATTTCATCAATCCGGTTTAAAAATTCCAGCTTAAAATGGTCTTTGAGAATACGGTCAATTTTTTCTTTCATTTCATGGCTGCGCAGATTGGCGGCTTTTTTTATGTCCGTGGTGTCGGCAAAACCGATGGAATACTCTTTAATAACTTCATTGCCTAGATTTGAAGTCATGATAATTATGGCATTTTTAAAGTTAACTATCCGCCCTTTAGAATCGGTTAAGCGGCCGTCGTCTAAAATTTGCAGGAGAATATTAAAGAATTCCGGATGGGCTTTTTCAATTTCATCAAACAAAACTACGCTGTAGGGCCGGCGCCTGATTTTATCGGTTAATTGCCCGCCTTCGTCATAGCCGACATAGCCGGGCGGCGAGCCGATTATTTTAGCCACTGAATGCCTTTCCATAAATTCACTCATATCCAGCCTAATTAAGGCGTTTTCATCGTTAAACATAAATTCAGCCAAAGCTTTAGCCAATTCGGTTTTACCCACGCCGGTCGGGCCAACGAACATAAACGAGCCGATCGGCTTTTTTTCCTCGCTGATACCGGCGCGCGAGCGCCTGATGGCGTTGGCCACGGATTTAATGGCCTCATCCTGGCCGATTACCCGCTTATTTAAAACCTCTTCGGCTTTGGCTAATTTTTTTACTTCTGATTCCAGCATTTTTGCCACCGGAATGCCGGTCCAGCGCGCTACCACTTTAGCGATATCTTCTTCATCAACTTCTTCTTTTAAAATTCTTTGGCCGGCGCTTTGGATTTTTACCAGTTCTAACTCCTGCTTTTTTACTTCCTGCTCCAGCGCGGGAATTTTTGAATATAATATTTCCGCCACTTTGGTTAAATCGTCGCCGCGCCGCTCAATAATTTCGGCCTGAATTTTTAACTCGTCAATTTGTTTTTTAGACAGCCTGATTTTAGCGATAATATTTTTTTCATTATGCCAATGCAATTCAAGCTGATTGGCTTCTTCTTTAAGCTGGGCCAATTTTTTATTCAGGCCTTTTAATTCGGCGGTCTGCTTATTTTCCTGGCTTAAGCCGGCTTTGGCGATTTCCAGCCGCTTTATTTCACGTTTTAAATCGTCTAATTGGTCAGGCGAAGAATCTATTTCCATGCGCAAGGCTGAAGTGGCCTCGTCAACTAAATCCACGGCCTTGTCCGGCAGAAAGCGGTCGGTAATATAGCGGGAAGATAATTTAGCCGCGGCGATCAAAGCCTGGTCAGTAATCCGGACGCCATGGTGCACTTCGTATTTTTCTTTAATGCCTCGTAAAATAGCAATCGTATCGTCAATGGAAGGTTCGCTTACATAAATCGGCTGAAAGCGCCTTTCTAAAGCCGCGTCTCTTTCAATATATTTTTGGTACTCGCGGGTCGTAGTCGCGCCCACGGCTTTTAGCTCGCCGCGCGCCAGAGCCGGTTTAAGCATATTAGAAGCATCCATTGAGCCTTCGGAAGCGCCGGCGCCTACGAGAGTGTGCAGTTCGTCAATAAACAGTATAATATTGCCGCCTTGGGCTTTAATTTCTTTTAGCACAGCTTTAAGCCGATCTTCAAATTCGCCTCTAAATTTTGAGCCAGCCACTAAAGCGCCCAGATCCAGGCTGATCAATTCTTTGCCCTTTAAGGTTTCCGGCACATCGCCGGAGACAATCCTCTGCGCCAGGCCTTCAATAATAGCGGTTTTGCCGGTGCCGGCTTCGCCGATCAAGACCGGATTATTTTTAGTGCGCCGGGACAAGACTTGCATAATGCGCCTGATTTCTTCCTCGCGGCCGATAACCGGATCAAGCTTTTCGCCGCGCGCCTGCTCGGTTAAATTGATGGCGTATTTTTCTAAAACTCTGAATTTTGATTCCGGCTCCGGATCGGTAATGGTTTGCGCGCCGCGCAGTTTGGCTAATATTTTTAAAACTTCCGCGTATTCCACGCCGGCGTTAATCAGTATGTTCTGGGCGCTTGATTTTATGCCGATTAAAGCTAAAAATAAATGCTCGGTGGAAATATATTCGTCGCCGATTTTATCCGCCTCTTTCTTGGCGCGTTCTAAAACTATGGCCACTTCGGCCGTGCCCTGGACCGTGCCGATATTAGAGGAAACTGAAATTTTCGGCAGTTTTTCCATGGTCTCTATAGTTTGTTTTTCTATTTGGAGAGAATTAATGGCTAACCTTTCTAAGATTGGCTTGATTAAGCTTTCGCTTTGATTAAGCAGGGAAGCCAGCAAGTGCACGGCCTGGATTTGCTGTTGGCCGTTATCTTGGGCGATAATTTGCGCGTTGATTATGGCTTCTTGCGATTTATGAGTAAATTTATCAAACATATTATTATTTTGTCATTGCGAGGAGGAGCGTTAGCGACGACGCGGCAATCTCACGAATAATAAACTTTTACCTAAACTCGCCATCCGTGAGATTGCTTCCCTGCCCGTTCCGTTCAGGCGGGGCTCCTTTCAGTCGCTCGCAATGACAGAAAGTTATTAGCACTCTAAAGCATTGACTGCTAATTTAAATATAGTATAGTCGGCAGGGTTTGTCAATAGTTTTGCCAAAATTAAGTTTTTTTAGTATAATTAAACTATGGAAACCGTCAATATCTTAGGCATAAATGTTAATACTTTTACAAAAAAACAAGTTTTAGCTAAAATTCAAGAATTTTTAACTGACGGCCGGCAACATCAGATTGTTACGCCTAATCCGGAAATTATTTTAAAGGCTGCCGGGCATGACGAAGAATTATTTTACATATTAAATAAAGCTGATCTGGCCGTGCCTGATGGCGTGGGTTTAAAAATAGCCGGTTGGCTGATGGGTGCTGATTTATCAAGAATTACCGGCGCTGATTTAGTTAAAGATATTTTACAATTAGCTCAAGAGCAGGGCAGGCGAGTGGCTATTTTTAATTGGCAGGCTGGATTATCCGGCGCTGAAGTTATTAAGCAGGCGCTGGCTGATAAATATCCAAACTTGCAGGCGTTGGCGCTGGATATTGATCAGCAGGCGGTTATACCGGAAGACAAGCTCAAGCCAGTTAAAGAATTTAAGCCGGAAATAGTTTTTTGTACCTTAGGCGCGCCTTATCAGGAAAAATTTATTTTTTATAATTTAGCCAAACTGCCGTCAGTTAAAATCGGGATTGGCGTGGGTGGAGCGTTTGACTTTTTAAGCGGCCGGATTAAACGGGCGCCAAAAATATTAAGGCTAATCGGTCTGGAATGGTTATGGCGCTTAATCAAACAACCGCGGCGCTGGCAACGAATTTGTAACGCGGTGATAGTTTTTCCGCTTAAATTTTTTCTTTGGCGTTTTATTTTGCCCTGGCGCTATCGCCGAAACGTGGCCTGTTTGTTATATAAACCTGAAAATGGCAAATTTAAAATACTAATTGTGGAACGGGCGGACGAATCAGGCCATTGGCAGCTACCACAGGGCGGCACTGACGGTGAAAATTTAGTTAAAGCCGGCAGCCGCGAATTGCGCGAAGAAATAAATACTGATAAATTTAAAACAGTGGCGGTTTTTCCCAAAATTAACGCTTATAAATTTGGCGAACAAATATCTAGATACGGCGTTAGCGCGAAACTAGCTTCCGGCTACCGCGGCCAGAAGCAAGGCTTATTTATCGCTGAATTTACCGGCAGTGATGCGGATATAAAAGTTAATTTTTGGGAACATAGTACCTGGCGCTGGGTGCAAGCGGAAAAATTGGCAGAAGCGGTTCATTCATTCAGGCAACCGGCGGCTAAGATATTTATGGAGAAATTCAGGGAAACAAAAAAGGAAAAAAGAATTTAACGGCATTAAAAGACGTTCTCTCACTCCAATCAGTCGTTAAATAGCGACTTTTATTTTTACCCAAATTACGCTATAATATAGGCATGAACGCAATAATCAAAAAACGCAATTTAGGCCAATTTTTTAGCACTAACTCCGAATATATTTTGCAGGGTTTATCTAATTTTGTAATTCATAAGAAAATAATTGATCCTTTCGCCGGAAATAGAGATCTGATCTGCTGGGCCTTTAATCATAATGCGAAGGAAGTGATTGGTTTCGATATTGATAATAAATACGTTGACAACAAGCTAGTTTTTTCGGGTGATTCTTTAAACAGCACAAAAGAATATTCAAATCGATATAAATTTATTCTGACTAATCCGCCCTATTTGCATAAAAACAAAGCCACCAAAGAGATAAAAGAAAAATTTTTTTTTGGCAAAAATTCTCAATTCGAAGATTTATATCAAGTTTCTATTTCTTCAATATTAAACTGTGAGGAGGGTATAATTATCGTGCCGTTAAATTTTTTATGCGCTGAAAAAAAAAAAAAAATCAGAGAATTATTTTTCGCGAAATTTGAAATTATAAAATTAAATATTTTTTCAGAACAAGTTTTTGATGATACCACTTACAATGTAATTTCGTTTTATTTTAAGAAAAAACAAAAAGCGTCAGATAAGAATATTATAGACGCGACAATTTATCCTGAAAACAAAAAAATTAAATTAACGCTTGAAAAAAAATCAGGCTGGCAGTTTGGCGGAGATTTTATTTATAAAATAAAAAATATTAAAAATGGTTTAGGTGTGTTTCGTTTAACGAATGATTACTTAAAATCCGGAGAATATGAAATAGAAATTGCGCTACAAAACATCAAAGATAAAAAAATAATAAAAATCAGCGATGATATTAAAAAACTGCTTGAAAAAAATATTTTATTTTTAAGAGCTATTGATAGTAAAAACGGCAAAAAAATTCAGCTTGAAGATATAAGAAAATATAAAATAGCAGGGCTGGTCGGAAAAAACACCTCGCGAAATATGGCTCATTTAATTTTTAAAAAAGAAGTATCAATTATTGAACAAATTGAGTTAATGAAAAAATTTAATAGTGAGTTATCCGTTAATCGCGAAAAATATCTTTCTTTTTTTCTAACTAACTTCCGAGACAATAACCGCAAACGCATATCGTTTGATTTAGTTTACAAATTTTTGAATTTAATTTATTATGAGCAAAACTCTAAACAACCTGCATTATTTTGAAATTTCCAAAAATAACCAGGAAAAACTGCTTGATGATTTTTATGTATTTGACGAAAAAAATCCCGATCTGGATAAATATATTAAAAATACTAAGGAAATAAAAAATATTTTAATCACCATAAGAACACTGCAAAGCAAAAAAGAAAAACCGGCGGTGATAGATAAATATTTTTTAGAATTATCAAAAATTATCGGCAAATACTCCAACTGCTCTGAATTTGCCTGCTTTATAAGCGCTTGCGACAATTTTATAGATAAAGCAAAAAGTGAAATAGATTTACTTAAAAAAATTACTGAAAAATACTTTGCTAAAAGAGTGCTAAATGAAATGGTGCCAGAGGAATGGGTACAGGCGATATTAGATACCAACTCATCACGCAAAAAAGGAAAATGCGGAGAAAACAAACTAATATCTATTTTAAAAAAACAAGAGTTTAAAGAGGTTTTTGATTGGGATGATTTTTCAAAAACTGATTACTGCGTGGTTAAATTTTCCAAAAAATTTAGCTTAAAAAATGTTCGTAAAAATTTAGGTATAAAAATTAAAACTAAAAAGCAAAACAAAATTCTTGATTTGATTATCAAGGCGAAAGATAAAATTTTACTTTGCGAAGCTAAACATTTAAACACTGGTGGTGGTGCCCAAGATGGATCAATATCTGAATTAATTGAAATTTTAGGGTTAAGAGAAAAAAATGGAGTTTCCTATATTTCTTTTTTAGATGGCAAGTATTCTAATATCTTACTGGGCGAAAACGGACACGGCGACAAAATAACCGCGCAAAGAAAAGAAATAAAAAAATACCTCACTAACAATCCTAATAACTATTGGGTAAATACCGTTGGTTTTACACGCCTTATTGCTGATTTAAAATAAGGAGTTTTTATTATTGGCGGTTCGCCCAATTCATGCTATGCAATTCAAAGACTTATTAAAATTCATAGAAATTGAAGATGAGCGCCTTAAGAAATATTATGGCTATGATGATCAGGCAAAAAGAATTCTAGCCAGAACCGTCAAATTAACCGAAGAACTGGGCGAATTATGTGATGAAGTATTGGCTTACAATTCTTTACAAAGAAAACAAAAGCTGGACAATCACGATAAAAAAAATTTGCCGGAAGAATTTGCCGATGTCATCATAACCGCCTTGCTTTTGGCTAAAGCCATGAAAGTTGACATTGAAAAGGCGCTAGAGAAGAAGATTGAAAAAATTAATCAGAGATATTTATGCTAAAATACACGCCCACCAAAAACGCTTTGTTCGTCGCTAAGCAATATTTAAAGCACGAATTTAGAAAAATTTTTTCCGATATTAAAGATGATAAATTTTATAAAAAAATAGACAAGTCAATTGATAATTTTAATAATAGGGAAGGGGAGATGTCGTTTTGGAATTTATTAGCCGCCATTGCCGAAGGCTGGAAATTAAAATGGGTCTTTCAGATTTTATCCGACGATAAATATCAATGGAAATTAAAAGAAATTCCTTTAGCGAAAATTTATTTAACCGGCATGTCGCCGATCATTGACAAATATGTCA
This sequence comes from Parcubacteria group bacterium, assembly GCA_016188785.1. Classification (GTDB taxonomy): domain Bacteria; phylum Patescibacteriota; class Patescibacteriia; order Patescibacteriales; family GWC2-42-12; genus JACPHD01. The sequence continues at coordinate 11,327 of JACPHD010000016.1, forward strand.
TAAAGAAATTTAATCATAACCCCTCGGCCTTTGCCAAAGCCTGGCCGGTTGATAAAGCCATGCGCCAAGAAATTATTAAAACCGGACTGGCGGCTCATCAAGAAAGGGATAATTTTCCGATTTTAGTTTATAAGACGGGAGATAATTACCGGGTTTTTGACGGCATGCGGCGCGTCTTATTGGCCTTAACTAAAGGCCAGCCGAGTATTAGAGCTTGGGTTGGTTATAAAATAAACGGCAAAGGCAAGCCGCTAATTAGCGCCAACCGTTGCTATTTTTTGTCAAATTTATATAATCAAGCCAAGCACAAAGACAAAACTTTGGAAAAAGCCATTATTAGAATCGGCCGGGAAATCAATAAAGATTATCGCAACGGCCGCGAAGTGCTTTTAAAAAGAATTATCGGCTGGTCCCATGATCAAAAAATTAAAAGCCTTTTTGCGGAAATGATAAAATAAAATAAAAATTTATTACCAAATATTAAAAGAAATGGATTCCCCCCGCAGCTTGCGGGGCGGGAATGACAATTACTAAGTTATGTCAACAAACGTTAGGGTGCGTTTCGCGCCATCACCAACCGGGTTTTTGCATATCGGCAGTTTAAGAGCTGTCTTATTTGATTATTTAATCGCTAAGACTTTAAATGGCCAGCTGATTTTAAGGATTGAAGACACTGATAGAAAAAGGCAAGTAGCAGGCGCGGTTGAGGGCTTAATCAATATTTTGGCTTGGGCTGGCCTGAAATTTGATGAAGGGCCGCAGGCTGGCGGCCCATTCGGCCCGTATATTCAATCAGAGAGAATGGAGATTTATAAAGAGCAGGCTGAAATTATTTTAAAAAAAGGCGCGGCTTATCGCTGTTTTTGCGCGGCCGAAAGATTAACTGAAATGCGCGAGCAACAGCAGGCTGAAAAAAAACCACCCTTTTACGACCGCCTTTGCCGCGAGCTTAGCCAGGCGGAAATTAAGAAAAAAATTAAAGACGGCCAGCCTTTCGTCATTAGGCAAAAAATGCCTTTGACCGGAGAAGTTATGGTTCACGATGAGTTGCGCGGCAGTATAAAATTTATGGCCGCCAGTTTAGAAGATCAAATTTTAATCAAGTCAGACGGTATGCCAACCTACCAATTCGCCAGCGTAGTTGATGATCATTTAATGCAAATCAGCCATGTTCTGCGTGGCGAAGAGTGGCTTTCCAGTTTTCCTAAAAATTTTTTGCTTTACCAGTCTTTCGGCTGGCAGCCGCCGAAATTTATTCATTTGCCGCTTACTTTAAATAAGGACGGCGGCAAGTTAAGCAAGCGCCAGGGCGATGTGGCCGTGGAGGATTATAAAAATAAAGGCTATTTGCCTGAAGCTTTATTGAATTTTTGCGTTTTGCAGGGCTGGCACCCCAGCGCTTCAGTCAAAGCTCCGAAAGAAAAAACCGATGAAATTTTAAGCTTAGCTGAAATGATTGAATATTTTGATTATAAAGACATGGGTATCAGCCCGGCAATTTTTGACGCGGAAAAATTAGACTATTTTAACGGTTATTATATCAGGCAGATGTCTTTAGAAAAATTAGCTGAATTAGGCCGGCCGTTTATGCGTGAAAATTTAAAATTAACTCGCGACCGGCGAAAGCAGTCTGATGATTATATTAAAAAAGCCATCGGTTTAGAGCAGGAAAGATTAAAAAAATTATCAGACCTAGGGGAGTTAACCGAATTTTTCTTTAACGATGAGCTAAATTATGAACCAGAATTGCTGATTTGGAAAAATTTAGAGGCCAAACAGGTTAAAGAAAATCTGCGGATTATTTATGGTCTTTTAGAAAAAATTGCCGACCGCGACTGGCTTAAAGAAAATATTGAAAAAGATATGATTGATTATCTAAAGACTAACGAGTTAAAAGCAGGGGACTATCTTTGGCCAATGCGCGCGGCTCTAACCGGGCGGGCGGCTAGTCCCGGGCCGTTTGAGGTGGCCCAAGTTTTAGGTAAAGAAGAAAGTTTAAAGAGAATAAAAATGGCAGTAAAGAAATTATAAAAGTGAATTTATAACATTGATTTGTCATTGCGGGCTTGACCCGCAATCCAGGGTTTAGCGCTCTAAACAAGTTTCTGGATTGCGGCTCGGAGGCCGCAATGACAAAATAAAATCGCTAAGAAAATTATGAACCGAATAATAAAAATCATTATTCCAATTTTATTTTTAAGCTTATTTTTAAACGCGCCTAATTTTGCTTACTCGCAGATTGCTGATGAACAAAACCAAGAAATTAAGCAGATAAATAAAGACATTCAGGACAAAAAAGACCGGATTAAGAAAATGCAGGATCAGCAAGCGGTTTATGAAGGCCTGATTAAGCAAAAACAAAATGAAAAAGCCAGTCTGAATAATCAACTGGCAATTTTAGAAAATCGTTTGGCCCAAGCCGTTCTAGATATTGCCAGCGCGCAGACCGAGATTGATCGGACTAATTTAGAAATAAGTAAGGTTAATCTTGAAATTAAAGACAAAGACAAGCAGATTTTAAATCAGCAAGAGCATATTGCTTCGGTGGTCAGGCTGATACAGCGGCAAGACGATAAGTCAACTATGGAAATATTACTGCTTAATGACGGTTTAAATGATTTTGTCAGCCAGGTTAAATATTTAGAAGATATAAATAAAGAAATAGGCAAGAGTCTGGAAACTTTAAAGCAGTATAAAGAAGATTTGGCCGGCCAGCAAAAAGATTTGCATGGAAAAAAGCAGGAATTGTCTAAGCTGAAGGCCGAACTTGAAGAAAAAGAAAACGGCCTGGCCTCGGAACAGCAAAGTAAAACTTATATTTTAGATCAAACTAAATCGTCAGAAAGAGAATATCAACGACTGTTAAAATTAGCCAAGCAAGAACAGCAGCAAGCCGAGGCTGATATAGTTAGTTTAGAAAAAATCGTCAGGGCCAAATTATCAAAAATCGCTGGTAGAAAATTAGAATTTAACGACGCCGGTTTTATTTGGCCGGTGCCGAAAAACGTCATCATGGCTTATTTTCATGACCCGGACTATCCTTTCCGCTATATTTTTGAACATCCGGCCATAGATATTAGAGCCTCGCAAGGCAGTACTCTAAGGGCCTCGGCTTCAGGTTATGTGGCCATCGCTAAAGACGCCGGCCGAGGTTATAGCTATATTATGATAGTTCACGGCAATGGTCTGGCTACGGTCTACGGCCATGTCTCAAAGATCTATGTCCAAACCGATGAGTACGTGGTCCAGGGGCAAACCATCGGCTTTACCGGCGGCCTGCCCGGCACTAATGGCGCCGGTCGGTTAACCACCGGCGCCCATCTGCATTTTGAAGTTCGTTTAAACGGCGTGCCGGTTAATCCTTTAGAATATTTGCCGTAAGTTGTTATATTTGTTATAATTGAATTATAATGAATTCACTAAATTTATAAATTTACCTATAAATTAAGTCAACTGCGGCAGTATTAGATAAAATTAGACAAAATCATTTAGCTGTTTACAATATTAATATAATGAAGTCACCGGTCAAACAACGGTAGGACACTAAAGTCTCCTATCGTAACGATTTGCAATCAGTTACCTATACGCGGTTAACAAAGATAGCCGCAAAAGATGCCCATACGATAAGGATCTCTGAATTATGAAAGCGGTCTTTA
>JACPHD010000019.1 GCA_016188785.1 Parcubacteria group bacterium
ACCGACAATCGGTATAGCCAGGGCCACGGTCAAGGCCGCCAGCACAATTAAAATGGTATTAACTAAACCGGTTCGGAGGCCGCTCACTTTGGCCGCTTCTTCGTCAAAAGTAACATAGACTAACTGTTTATAAAAAACTAAGAGCGTTAAAATTATGATGGCGGCTAAAACTAAAATTAAACCAAGGTCATTGGCCGTTACCGTAATTAGGCTGCCGAACAGGTAATTAAATAAATTAGCGTTAAAGCCATGGGCCAGGCTTAAAATAACTACGGCTAAAGCTAAGCTGCCGGAAAGAAAAAGCGCCAAGGCCGACTCGCCGTAGACTTTTTTTGAAGCCCTTAACCGTTCAATACCTAAAGAGGCTAAAACGGCCGCCGCTAGGGCCGTCAGCGCCGGGTTGATTTTTAACAGCAGGCCCAGCGCGATGCCGGCCAAGGAGACATGAGCTAAAGTGTCAGCGATTAGAGAATATCTTCTTAAGACCAGAAAAATTCCGACCAGCGGAGCGATTATGGCTACGATGACGCCGGCTGCAAGCCCTCTGACCATGAAGCTATATTGAAAAATATTTTCAAGCATTAGTGATTATGGGTTATGAGCTTAATATTGTTGCCGCGAATATTTAAAGATTCGCTTTCGGCCAAGTATTCTTCGGGCGAAAGGTGGCAGGTGAGCGTCCGGTCAACGCAGGCGATGTGCATGACTTCTTCGGTCAGCCGCTTAATGTCATGGGACACCAAGATTAAAGTTATCTGCAGTTCTCTATTTAACTGTTTTAACAGGGCGTAAAAATCGTCTTGGGTTTTTTTATCAACGCCGGTGGCGGGTTCGTCCAAAAAAATAATTTCCGGCTGATTGACTAATGCCCGGGCGATAAAAACTCTCTGCTCTTGGCCGCCCGACAGGCCACCAATCAGCCTGTCTTTATGCTCCCACAGGCTGACTTTTAAGAGCGCGTCTTTAACTGCTAGCCAGTCTTCTTCCGTGGTTCGCTTAAATAATTTTTTACCGGCCACTCGCCCCATTAAGACGACTTCATAAACCGTGGCCGGAAAATTAGCTTCAAAGTTAGCGGTTTTCTGCGGTACGTAAGCGATTTTCCGCCAATCCTTAAAATCGCGAATATTCCGGCCGAATAGTTTTACCGTCCCCTGTTTCGGCCGAAGCAGCTTAAGCATTATTTTAAGCAAAGTGGTTTTGCCCGAGCCATTAGGGCCGACCAGGCCGATGTAGTCTCCCTGATGAATGGCCAAGGTAATGTTTTCTAAAACATTTTCTTGGCCATTATAGGAAAAGGAAACATTATCAACTTCAATGATATTTTTTGTGTGGTCTAATTTTGGCATTGGAGCGCGGTTTTTAAGTTTGTTAAATTGTCTTGCATAATGGAAAAATAATTTTTTCCTTGAGCCAATTCTTCCTGACTAAGCCCTTCAAGCGGGTTAAGTTCTAATGTGTCGGCGCCGATTTCGCGGGCGACCGTTTGCGCTAATTTAGGGCTGGCCAGGCTTTCAAAAAAAATATATTTTATCTGATTATCCCTGGCAAATTTTGTAATGTCAACTAATTGCGCCGGCGTTGGTTCAATATCAGGAGTCAGGCCGGTAATCGCTCTTTGATTAAAGCCATAAGCCTTTGCCAGATAGCCGAAAGCGGCATGAGAGGCGATAATATTTTTCTGTGAGCAGTTGGATAGTGTTTGCTTATAGGCCATGTCCAAGCTGTTTAATTTATCTTTTAAGGCTTTAACGTTGGCTTCGTAATAATCTTTATTTAAGGGGTCGGTTTGTTCAAAGCCTTGCGCGATTTTATCAACCATGTTTTTGGCTAATGGCGGAGACAGCCAGACGTGCGGATCTACGTTGGCCGTCGCGTCCAATTCTGTTTCAACGGTAATAATTTTCGTCTTTTTATGGTCAATAATTTTTTTAAGATTATCGCCCCAAGCTTCAAGCCCGTTGCCGTTTAAAATAATCAGCCGGCTGTTTTCCAGTTTGGCCAGGTCTAGAGCCGTGGGTTCGTAATCATGCGGCTCGGCTCCGGCCGGCATGATATTGGCCACCTCGGCTTTGTCGCCGCCGATTTGCCGGGAAAAAAAGTAAAGCGGATAAAAACTGGCCGCTACCTGAAGTTTGCCTGAGAGGGCGGGTTTGGCCAGTTCTTTAAAATTTTTAACTGAAATAAAAGCCAGCCCGATAAAGAAAAGAGCGAGAATAAAAAAGATAATGGCTTTTCGGTTCATATGTGTTGGCGGGAGCAAAAGGAGTTGAAAGTGTATTATTGTATTCCAAGTATTAGCTAAAAAGATAGATTTTTACAAATTAAGCTTTTGTCCAGGCTTTGCCTCCTCTAATTTCTGCCCAACCTTTTTTAATACCAGCTCAACATCTTCAATCATAGTTTTTATTTCTGGCGGCGAAATATCAAACGTGCCTCCGTATTCCATGCCAGTTCTCTTCTTGCCAATCTTTTTTAAGCGAGTATAAATTTTAAACATTTTTTCATCATCCATAGTCAGCCAAATCGTATTTATTGCGGCCTCATGATGACCCTTAGTAGTTCCGCTGGTTCTATAACCACCCAAAGCTAACATCACCTCGCATAAAATTCTGAACGAGTTATACAATTCGGCATAGGCGGATATATAAACACTTTCATCATCGTCATTGCTCATTAAATACTTTTTTACATTTTTAATGCGTGATGAAGCAATATTATACCTTCTGACAATTCCCTCAACGGTAAAATTAGTTTTTTCAATTTTACCGGTCTTTTCAAACTGGGTTAAATTTTCTAAATTCATCTGTGTTGCCTTTTAGCAATATCATTTTATTGCTAAAAATATTATTTATAAAATCATGTTTGGCCGCCAATTTGTCCATTACATCTTGTTTTCTGTAAATATGATAATTAATGTCTCGGCTGATTTGTGTTTCAAGCTTAGTTATTTCCTCAATAAAGTTATCATTGTTGACTTCGCCGATAATAAATAAATCTATGTCGCTCTGGCTGTTAAATTTATCTGTAGCGAAAGAGCCAAAAATAAATGCAACCTCTATTGTGTCAATTTTATTTACTATTTCTCTTAATTGAGCCTCAACTCCGATTGTTTTGGAAATAATGCCTTTGATTTCATCATAAAGCTGATAATTTTTGTTTAGCCAGAAAAACCGCATATTACCTATGCGCTCCTCGCAAAAAATACCATCACTAATCATTTTTTCAATGTATCTTTGATAGTTAGCCGGTTCTTTGCCTAAAATTTTTGCTATTTCCGCCAGATAATATCTTTTATCGGGGTTGGAAAACATTAAATTTAAAATTTCGCCTTGCCCATTTTTTAAAAAATCCAGCATAATAAAAAAATATTAATAAATCTTATGTTAGGGGATTATACAGGAGATATATACAATTCGTCAAGGTAATTAAACATTTTGTCAAACTACTTAAACAATTTATATATTTTATTTAATGTTAAACAAAAATTATAGAGAATTTAGCTATTGTTATTATAACATCAAATCAATTTTTTAAAAAGGGCAAAAATAAAAACTGTAAATACAATTTTTCCGTTTTTAATATAGATCGAGCTACTCGGGTTCATTACCACCAGAAAGCAATTATTGTTTGAGCTTAGCTTCAGAAATGAATTTTAGGTGCAAGGGTCGGGGGTTTCCAAAAAATTGACACAATTTTTAAATTGTTTATAATTTCAATATTGGTATAGCTAAGCGCGCTGCCAATCCGTTCATAACGGGCGTTAGAGATGTGATATTCTCTCGCAACAGATATTGGGTCGAACTCCGTATCGATTCATTATTTATTATTAATTGGAGTTTTATCTGTAGCGCTTAACTAATTATTAAGCGTTTTTTATTATCAACAAAATCTATGATCAAGAAAATCAAAGTTAGTTCATTCAGAAGCCAGTACGAATCATCTGACGGCAGACGTCTTTGTGTATTCACTGCCAAAGTCAGTGAAATTCCCACAGAATGGGAAGAATGGCGTGACGTAAATGTTCGTGACACCAAAAAACGTAGTGATGTCTTTAATGCAATAGTTGACACTTTGAAAAATGATCCGGAGGAAATGATTTTCCGAAATCTTGGTATCACAATTGTTTCTCCAAATGTAGAATTCGACAATAAAACTAATACGGTTACTGTAGAATTCTCAGATAAAGCTATCCATGGAATTGCAAACGGAGGGCATACTTTTTCGGCAATTCAACATTCTCTTCTTGCTGGTCCAGTAAACGCCCAAGTAAAAGTAGAATGTATTGTTGGTGAGATTGACCCAAAATGGCTTGTTGATATTATTGACGGTCGGAATCGTTCCCGCGCCGTGCAGACAGAGTCACTAGAAAATCTTGCTAAATCCTACGATTCAATTAAAAGGGTTTTGGCCAATCAACCTTATAATGACCGGATTGCGTATTCCGAATTTGAGCTTGACGACAGAAACAAACGGAAAGATGTTTCTATCCGCGAGATATTATCGTATATTTACTGTTTAGATGATTTTGACAGAAATAAGCACCCTATTGAGGCATACTCTTCAAAGGGAGCAGTGGTTGATTACTACGCCAACGAAGATGAAAAAGGCAAAAAAAGACATACGTATATTTTAGAGAGAGCAAGCAAAATTCTTCCTGATATTTTAGAGCTTCGTGATGTTATATATCGAGATCTACCAAAGGCTTATAATATTGATGCTGGTGGTTCATTTGGAAAACTAACAACTATGGGAGTTGTAGTTCACGAAAATAATCCCCACCCTCTAAAATTTATAGACAGTGCCACCATATATACTTACCCCGATGCGTTTATCTATCCAGTCCTTGCGGCTTTCCGCAAACACATTGACCATAGAGCCTGGTCATGGAAAGAAAAACCTCTTGTTGTATGGGAAAAAAGGAAAGCCGACATTGCATCAGCCATGAAGGATGTAGTCGGTACCTTTAGTGGAAATCCTAACAAGATGGGGAAGTCAGGACTTGCGTGGCGAACATGCTATGACGCTATATAAGACGGCATCTAACAAAAAAGCCCTTTTAGGGGCTTTTTTGTTTTAAGCAATTCGATCTTTGCCGATACTTAAGGGGACTGTCGCCGAATGCCATATTCAGCCTAAATTTCCACGAAATTGTAAAATTTATACTCGAAAGAGCATTCGGAGACAGTCCCCTAAGTTGTAAATGCGGGACGGACGGGACTCGGACCCGCGACCTCTGCCGTGACAGGGCAGCGCTCTAACCAGCTGAGCTACCGTCCCATTATTGTTTACTAAACAAAAAGTCTCTGGCGAGACTATAAACTATCCTAACAGAAAAATAAAAATTTGTAAAATTTTTTAATCTCTGCTAAATTCAAGATAGTTTAGTAAGGTAATGGATTCCTTCCCCGCTTTCGCGAGGACTAAAGGCGCAGGAATGATAAGAAAAAATTATGTCTTTATCTATCGGCATGGCGTGAGCACAGCTCGATATATAGAAAACGGAACCAATAACGTTAAGCTGGTTCCGTTTTGTTTTAAAGTAAAGCTTATGGATAAATGCTGAGTAACCGGTTAGCTCTTTAATAATTCTGTTGCCTCTTTGGGTAACCCATGGGATGCCCACGAATGGGTTACTTCAACTACCAGCACAACATCGTCCGAATCAATCAAATTTTTCATGTCATCCCTATCTCGGGGGCGGTCTTATCAGTTTTAACAACCCATTGATAATATAAAACCTTAGCGTGGTACTTATAAGAAGTAATCTACAGACACCACACTCCAAAATCGGACTCAAGAAAAGGAAAAGAATGTTTAGTTTAAATCTTTTTTCTTGTCCTCAAATTCTTTTCTGTCAATCTCGCCTTTGGCGTATCGTTCCTTCAAAATTTCAAGCGGCGACCCGCCTGCCGGACGGGCAGGTTTTTCATAATCATGGCTGCCACGAGATTGATTCATAAGCCATTTAATAAGCGCGACAATGCCCGCGATTATCAATGCCCACCAAAGAATCATAAAAATCCAGCCAAAATCGCCAAAAGGCGTAAATCCAAAGTTCATCATAGAATTATTTAATTGATTAGAACCAAGGGGAGACGACCCGCCTGCTTCGCTTTGCGAAGCATTGCGGGCAGGCCACCCTCCCATCATCATTTGCATCATGGGCATAAAGCCGACATCTTGCGACGGAAATGCGGCGGAAGTATCGCAACCGCTACCTCGCTTGCCCCAAGTAATGTGCATTTGTCCTTCCCCTTGTTCTCCCATCATTGATTTCATCATTTCGTTCATGGCAATGTGCCTTGAAGTATCCCCTATAGATTGACCCATAAAGTATTCGCCAATTTTCTCAAAATCCGCGTCTTTGAGTTGCGAACAGATAACTGTTTTGTTGTTTAGGTTATCCAGAAACTGTTTGCCTTCCTGCTCTTCCTGTTGCTGGCTTTGTATGGCAGCGCTATCAGAGGATGAACTCGGGAAGCCCATCATTCCTTGGGCGAAAGAAAAGCCGGGGAACAAGGCAAAACCGAAAACAAAAATAAAAGTTGTGATAAAAAAGATTTTTTTCATATTAGCCACTTTCGCGGAAATGTCAAAATCTTTGCTGTCGGGAATGGTATCAAGTTCCGACCCTTCGTTCATTAAAAAAATTTCCACTTGATGATTTGCTTTTAGCGCGGTAATTCCGAGGCGGAAAGTATTCCATGCATGTTCCGGTTTATTTGATTGTAAAATGATGCCTAGTTTCATAAAGCTATGTTAAAATTTTTCTAATAATTTACCGGTTTCCAGTCGCTCTTTGAGAGCCCTTCTTAAAGCGTCATAAGCCATGAGAATTTTTGGATTGGCGAGGCAACCTTCCCAAAAATCAGGAAGTCCAGTTTGGTGCGCCCACCAGGACTCGAACCTGGGACCTTCTCGTTAAGAGCGAGCAGCTCTACCAACTGAGCTATGGGCGCCTTAAACTTAAATTGTGGTGGCGGGTGGGATTGAAGCGCCTCGGCGCTTACCTCGGCGCCAAAAAAGAAAACAGAGTTGACCTTAGCGTTATTTGCCCCGCACCAAAATAATCTTGATAATTTTATTTTTGCTAGTGGCAGGAGTGGGAATTGAACCCACGACCTAAGCGTTATGAGTGCTTCGCTCTTACCAACTGAGCTATCCTGCCTTAACTAAATATAAATAACTATAATTTTGGTGCGGGGTGAAAGTGCTACGCTCCCCGCCCGACACGCAAGACAAGCTTGCGAGTCGTTGCGGGCGGGTAACCATCTGAGCTACGCCACCGCAGTAATTTTCAATTTTTAATTATTTAATTTAATTCGTAAATTATCTTAGCGCCCCTGCCAGGATTCGAACCCGGAATTCAACGTCCGAAGCGTCGCGTGATATCCATTTCACTACAGGGGCTTGATATAAAAAATTCCTGTTGCCGGAGTTCTTTTTCATAAACTACCACAAAAATTCCGATAAATCAAGGCTATTTTGTTAAAACAGCATAATAATTATATTTATCTTTAGATAATTTTTCTATTTTCAGGCCGGCGCGGACGGCTAATTTTTTTAACTCTTTTTTAGTGAAAGTATGATAATAGCGCCGACTAACCGGCTGGCCCAGATTATTTTTCCAGTTAAATAAAATATCATCCCAGTCCATTTTATTTTTTCCGATTAGCTTTAAGAGGCCATATTTAAAAATTAATTTTCTAAATTTTGCCTGTTTCCATAAATTCCAAACCGTTAAAATAATCTGGCCGTTTTTATTTATTTTATTTTTCATTTGCTCCAGCGCTTTTATTCTTAAATTTTCGCCCGGTAAGTGATGTAAAACTGCGATACAAAAGACATAAGCAAAATTTCTCTCCGGCAGTTTATCTAACTGTAAAATATCGGCTACCTGAAATTTGTATTTTGCCCGCCCGAACGTGCCCCGCCAGAACCCGTCCGCACCGGAACGGGCGGATGACTCTGTCGGGCTGGCGTTTTGGTACGGGCGGGTATTTTGTATTTTGTTTGAAAATTGAAAATTGGGATTTGTTTGAAAATTGAAAATTGAAAATTGAAAATTTTTTCTCGCCGTCTCTATCAGCTTTTCGCTATTATCTACCCCTAGATAACTAATTTTCTTTTCACCAAACGCCTCTAGTAGTCTGCCATTGCCGCAGCCAACGTCTAACACCCTGTCGCCATTTTTAACCGGTTCGGTTAGTCTTAACAGCTCCGGCCATAATTGTTTTTTTCTGGTCAGATCAAAATCAGCCGCGATCTCTTCGTAATTGCGTTTAACTAGATTTAATAAATATTTTTCCGTTTGCTTATCCATATTTTAAATCGCCATTCCTGCGGCCTTTAGTCCTCGCGAAAGCGGGGGAGGAATATTAGTAATCGTTATTAATTATATCTTATCAGAAAAACCTAAATAAAAAAAAGACCCCGTCGGCTTGCGCTTGGCGGGGTAAGGGGTTATTTGTTACGTTGCAATGAACAATTTTTTCACTTAACAGCCTTAATGCCGTTTTTAAAAATAATCAAGCCGTCCGCGCCGCCCTGTCTTTTTTCCACTCTCCTTTCCGGATGCGGCATCATGCCTAAAATTAGGCCGTTACTGACACCGGCAATATGGCTGCCGTTGGGGCTTACGGGGTATTTTGTTTTTCCTTCATAAGTCCCATAGGTGGCGGCAATATTGTAGATTGCCTGACCGTTTAAACTTAGGGGCCGGCCTTCTCCGTGCGCTACCGGCAGAAGCATTTCTACGCCGTCCAGACCCTTAGTCCAGGGGCAATCCGAGTTATGGTGAATCACCACTTTTGTATTTTGCCAGTGCTCAAATTTGACCGACTCATTCAGGTCCATGAGAATGGTCGGCTTTCCCAGCTCGTGGTTAAGCAAACCGGCCGAAGCCGCCGGGCAGACAGAATATACCGCAATCGCTTAATTTTTCTTTGCCGGCGATCGCGCGGTTAAGCAAAACAATACGAGGATTGCCGCCGGCCAGTTTAAAAGCATAAGCAGTTTCTTCGTGGCAGTTTGTGCCCGGTACCCACAAGATATTAACTCGGGGTTTCATCCAATCGCCTCCTTAAAAGTCTTCTGCCACTTCTCGGCCAAAACTTCAATGGGACATTGAAAAAACCATCTGCCATAACTGTGAACGTTTATCACCGGTTCAGCCGTTACCGCGCCTAAAATGCGGTAATCTTCTTTTCCCAGAAATTTACTCCAGTTTAAAGATCTGGCGCTGGCTGTGAACACAATCGCCGTGTTTAACTCGCCGCACAGCCAATATAATGGCTTGATTCCAATGTCAATATCAAAATAAATCCGGCAGCCTAAACCGCTGCCCAGACTCATTTCAAACAGGCGCCTTATTAAGCCGCCTTCAGCCACCACTGACCGCGAGCGAATACTTTGCGACCGTCCTAGCTGTTTGAGCATTAAATGATAGTTAAGCCAGCCGGTTCGCAATTGTTTTAAATTAACTTTAGGCAAATCATCGCCAATTTCTCCATACAGATCATTTAAGAGTGACCCGCCCAAGCCGATTTTCTTTAAGCCCGGAGCGTAAAGCACGATTAAATCACCGGGCTTAACAAAAGCTTAGGAAATTTCTATGACTTCTGCTTCGTCATACTTCGTCTGCGTGGTCATGCTTTCGGCGCCGGGATAACAAAATAGGCGCTTAAGACGCTCTATGTCCGGGCTAGCTCCATCATCGTACTCAAAGCGTAAAACATCTTCTATGCCAATCAATTGCAAATCAGGATAATCCGGCTTGAACTGTTTTAAGAGTTGAAGCGCGATTGGATTAGACCCGACTCTTGTTTTATACAGCGAAATAATCTGGCTCATCTCTCTTCTCCTTGTTTACTCGTTTTCACCGTCCGAACAGTTGATAATTATCAATCTTGCAATCAGATGGTAAAACTTCAACAACTTTTTTGATTTTTCCTTTGTAAGTTCTGTCTACTACCTGCAGTCTGCCTTCGGCGAAAAGCTGAATGCATTCTGGGTAGAGTTCCCATTCCACCGGCAATCCGCGCTCTTTAATCTTTTTAACCGTATTATACTCTTCCGGAATCGAAAATGTTTTTTGGCCGATGATCGGTCCGGTGTCTTCACCATAATCAATAAATTGCACTGTGCAGCCGCCCACTTTACAACCAAAGGCATAAGTATCGCCGTAACCGTCGGTTCCGGGAAAGGCCGGCAGTAGCGCCGGATGGATGTTCATAATTTTGGGCATATACGGGTTAACGTTGATTTTGTCAATGAGATAAGGAGTAAATAATCTCATGAACCCGGCCAAAACCAAAAGATCATATTGGTACTTTGCCATCTCTTCAAGCAGTAAAGATTCAATCAATGCCGTACTGGCCAACTTACTTTTGTTAAGTTTAACCGCCAGTGTACCTCCCAATTTTTTTAAGATATCATTAAAATTATAATCTTTTGGCGCGATATTCGCACCAATAATACTGCCGGCCCTTTTTAACTTCTTTAATTCTTCGCCGTAATCTACGACGAAATTCGGTATGCCGTGTTTCTCTGCCCGTTCCAGGGCGAATACCCCAGGCCGGTCCGAACCAACAAACGTAACTTCGCCGTTAATTCTGCCTGATTTGCAGGCATCAATAATCGATTGCAGATTTGAACCATTACCTGATACCAAAACTCCGATTTTAAGTTTTTTTCTCATTTTTCCTGGCCTCTCTTAAGTGATTTATACCTCTTATTTATTCTTTAGTTGTCAACGTGCCAGCAAAATAAAAACCAACCTCCTTTTTGGGGTCGGCTCTATTTGCTTAAAATTTAGCTAAATTAAGTTAAAAAGTCAAATCGCGCTTTTTACCCCGTTAGAAAAAGCCTTTAACGAAGTCGGGGGTAAATAATTTTGTCGCAGTCGGTGGTTTAAAGCCACCGACTGCGACACTTTTCTAACGGGGTTTACTTCTGGCTTCGCATCCGCGCCAGCGTTAATTTTATCTCGTCCCAGCCATACTCTTCACCCAGGACTTCCCTGATCGGCGTCAACTTATCCGCGCCAACTTGCTTAATGGCTTTAATAATTTTTTCCTGCCGTTCCAGGCTGACTAATTTATCAATTTTAATGCCCAGGCCCTTTTCCGCTAAAAAACACAGATGCCCGACAATCGTGCCAACCGTTAGCTCGCGCGCTTCGGCGATTTGCTCCAGGCTCATATTTTTATTCCATAATTCCAAAGTTTCCAGTTGCGTAAGTTTAGTGCACAGGCTGGCCGGCTTTTTCTTCAGCCTTTCTTCTAGTTGAACTTTTTCCACCCGGCCCATTTTACCGGCTAAGCAATTATCGCATTTAACACATTGGCCGGCCGCCGGCTCGCCAAAATAATCCAAAATATATTTTTGCCGGCAGTCAAAATGATAAATATAATTTTCCATCAGATCCAGTTTTTTATAAGCGTGCTTTAATTTATATTTTAAAGCCGCGAAGTCAAGCTTAACCTCGCTGGCTTGAAGCCGTTTTAAGATTTTTAATTCTGTGCCGCGAAACGGCGGCATATATTCCAATAAATCCAGGTCAGCCATTTTTTTTATCAGGCGCAGCAAGGCATCTTTTTTTATTTTCAAAATTTCCGCTATCTCTTCTAAATTAACATACAGGCCGGCGGCTAATTCAGGCTCGTATTTACTGAATAATTTATCAAATATTTCGCGCTGGTTTTTGCTGTTTAAATTTTGCGATTGAATATTTGCTTTTTGGCATTTTATATAAGCCTGTCCCACTCGGGTCTGCGAACGGGTAATCAGGCTCAGGCGCTCTAAAACTTTTATGGCCGTGCCCACGGCCATTTCCGGAACTTTGTCCGACAGACTGCCGGCCAGCTCGGCATAAGTGACCAGCACGGTATCAGAATCGTAATTTTTTAAAACTTCATAAATTTCCAAGATCATTTCCGGCGGCGGATTATCGCCCTTGATGAAAAATTCCTGCAGATAGCGGTCGCGCGGACTGTAAAGTAAAAGGCAAAAGCTTTGCTTACCGTCGCGTCCGGCCCGGCCGGCTTCCTGGTAATAGGCTTCAATCGTGCCTGGCATATCGTAATGAATCACAAATCTGATGTCCCGTTTGTCTATGCCTAAACCAAAAGCGTTAGTGGCCACGATGACTTTAACTTTGCCGGTCATAAAATTTTCCTGCACCCATTTTCGGTCTTCGGCCAGCATGCCGGCATGATAGCTGGCCGCTCTTATGTTATTGGCTAAAAGAATCTGCATAACTTCGTCCGCACGCGAACGGGTACCGACATAAATAATGCCGGCGCCATCCGGCGAGCTGGCAATCGCGTCCAGTACGAATTGCGGCTTGCGCGAATCTTGCGTATTGATCACGCCAAATTGCAAGTTCGGCCGGGCAAAACCGGTAATGACCAAACTGCAATTTATCAGGCCTAATTGTTTAATAATATCATCCCTGACTTCTAAGGTGGCCGTGGCCGTTAAAGCCACGACCGCCGGGCTGCCCAACAATTCAATCACGCTTTTTAATTTAATGTAGCTGGGCCGAAAGTCATGCCCCCATTGGCTGATGCAATGCGCTTCGTCAACCGCGAATAAGCTCACTTTAATTTCTTTTAAAGCGGCCATGAATTCAGGGCTGTAAAATCTTTCCGGCGCGATGTAAAGCAGTTTATAATTTCCGGCCTTAACCGCTGCCAGCCGATTTACAGTCTCGGCCTGGCTGATAGAGGAATTTATAAAGGTGGCTGGGATGCTAATTTTATGCAAGCCATCAACCTGATCTTTCATTAAAGCGATTAAAGGCGAAATTACTAAAGTCACGCCGTCTAAAACTAAAGCCGGCAGTTGATAACATAAAGACTTGCCGCCGCCGGTCGGCATAATTACCACCGTGGATTGGCCGGCTAAAATATTATCAATCACTTTTTCCTGGCCCGGCCGGAATGAATCAAAGCCGTAATGGATTTTTAAAAGCTCTTTAAGCTCTTGTTTTTTGTTATTACCAGCCATTTTGACAATTATTATTTAATAAGCTAATTTTAAGATTAGCACAACCGAAAAATTAAGACAAAAAACTGGTCTTTAACAACAAGGAGAAAAAATGTCACTAGAATTAAGAGGCGTAAATTTTGGCAGTCATGTGTTCAACACGGCCGGCACGCGCAATTTTTTTGGTCAGGGCGACAAAATCGGCGGCGACTGGCGCCAGCATAAACCGTTAAAGGCCATTCCCGGCTACGATTGGAAAGGAACGGTTTTTATTTCCAAAACAACCACTTTGCCTGCCCGTCCCGGCAATCTGGCTTTGCGCTATGATTTACAGCCTAAAAAATTTCTGCCCGGCTGTATTTATGTTGACCGGCGCAAAGGTATTGCCTTAAACGACGTCGGCTTAAGCGGGCCGGGCGCGGTGGCTTTGTTAAACCTGAACATTTGGCAGAACTTTTTAAAGCCGTTCGTGATTTCTTTTATGTCCGCGGCCGAAACGGCTGAAGATAGATTGAAAGAAACCATGGCTTTTTGCGGCATAATAAAAAGACTCCGCCATAGGTTTAAGGCTAAGTTCGGTTTGGAATTTAATGATTCCTGCCCCAACGCCGGCCATGACCCGCAACTTTTAGTTGCCGAGGCCGCTAAAAAGCTCCAGGCGGCCAGGCATCTTCTGCCGGACGAACCAATATTCTGGAAAATCAACGCTCTAACCAGTCCGGAGCAGGCTAAGCGAATTACCGACACTGGTTATTGCGACGTCGTCTCCGTGTCTAACACTATTCCCTGGCTGCAAAATGCGACCTGGACCGACAATCCGGAAGTCTGGATTGACTGGCCAGAATTGTTCGGCCGCGACACTATTTCTCCGCTGGAGCGGCGAGGGTTTGGCAAAGGAGGATTATCCGGCTGGCCTCTGCTCAATTTAGTCGTGGAGTGGGTAGCCATGGCCAGAGATGTCGGTATAACTATACCCATTAAAGCCGAAGGCGGTATCCAAAAAAAGAAAGATATTCGCCGATTGGCAGTCGCCGGCGCTAACGCCATCGGTCTGGGTTGCGTTAGCTTTCTTCGGCCATGGAGGTTAAAAGGGCTGATTGACTATGGCAACCTTATCCTAAAAGAAGACCATGACCAAAACGTTCTTTCTATTTGCGGTTTTTCAGAAGCGCTTATGCAAAATTAGCGTCAACCAAAAGCCCGCTGACGCTCTAAACGTTGGCGGGCCTTTTTATATATTAACGGTAAACTTAAATTTTTCTAATAATCAAATAAAATTCCTAAATTTAGATGTTTTTCAATTCTAACCAGCCTTTTTTCAAACCTGTCATGAGCCGCCAGATTGGAAACGAACGCATGTTCAATATTATCAAGCTTTTTCATAAGCTTGTCGTTGGAAATCAATACTTGATCAAATTTTTTATCCATTTCAACTTTAGTATAAAAATCTTTTAGATCCTCTTTTAAGGCAAGCTTATTAAATTGTTCTGGAGTTAAAGTCATAAAATATTTTATATTTAAATTATATCGCTGGCGGCCTAAAGCTGTCAAGGTTTAATCGTTGTAATTCATAGTTTATACCTTCTCTTATAAATTTCTAACGTATTTTTAAACGTCATGGCAATAGTCATTGGTCCGACTCCGCCCGGTACCGGCGAAATATAGCCGGCCTTGTCTTTTACGTCTTCGAAATTCACATCACCCACGACTTTACCAGCTTGCCTGGCAATACCCACGTCAATTAAGACCGCGCCGGATTTTATCATGTCTTTTTTTATAAATTTAGGCTGGCCTACGGCCGTGATTAAGATATCGGCCTGCCTGGCGCGTTCGGCTAAATTTTTATCATCAGCTTTTATAGTCTCGGTTTTAGCGCCACCGCAGCTTAAAACATGCGCTAGGCTTTTGCCGAAAATATCCGAGTTGGAAATTATGCAAATTTGCTTATTTTTTATTTTATAATCAATACTTTTTAACATTTCTAAAACTACGGCGAAGACCGGCGGTATTAAGCCGGAAAAATCACAGCCCGAAAGCAGCTTAACTAAATTATCCGGCTGAAAACCGTCAACATCTTTGGCCGGATCAAGCGCCAGCATAATTGTCTCCGTATCCAGGCCAGCCGGCAAAGGCAGCTGCACTAAAATCGCGTCAATAGTTTCATCGTCGTTTAAACACTTAATTACATCCAACAGTTCCGACTCGCTCGTATTTTTTGAACATTTATACAGATGTGTATCAATACCGACTTTTTTCGCCTCTTTTTCTTTCAGGCTTACATAAAGCTCCGAATCCGGCCGCTCGCCCACTAAAATAATAGCCAAGTTTGGTCTTGGCCCGTTTAACGCGTGTATTTCTCGCGTAATCTTATCTTTAATTTTTTCAGCTAAAATTTTGCCGTTAATGATTTTGCTCATAAAAAAATTGTCATTGCGAGGAGACTGTAATCAGGCGACGCGGCAATCTCGCGAACAATTAACTTTTAATCAAACTCCGTGTCCGTGAGATTGCTTCGCCCCGACCAAAGCGTCGGGGCTCGCAATGACATTATATGCTAGGAATGGGGAATTCCAAACACAGCTCTTTAACCCGCGCTTTAATATTATTAAGCATTTCCGGCTCGTCTTTTTGTTCCAGACCGGCATTTATCCAGGCAACGATTTTTTTAACCTCTGCTTGTTTCAGGCCGCGGGTAGTAATGGCCGGCGCGCCGAAACGAACGCCGGACGGATTCATCGGCGGATTCGGGTCATTCGGAATTGTGGAGCGGGAAACCGAAATGCCGCATTTATCTAAAATTATTTCCGCGTCTTTGCCGGTAAGGCCTTTTGCCGTCATATCAACCACCATTAAATGATTATCCGTGCCGCCGGAAATTACCTGATAGCCTAAGTTAATAAATTCTTCGGCCATCAATTTGGCGTTAGCTATTACTTGCTTAGCGTATTGCTTAAATTCCGGCCGCAAGGCTTCGCCAAAAGCCACGGCTTTAGCCGCGGTAATGTGATCGTGCGGTCCGCCCTGCATGCCGGGAAAAACCGCGCGATCAACCTGCTTGGCGAATTGCTCGCGGCACATTATTATAGCGCCGCGCGGGCCGCGCAAAGTTTTATGCGTGGTGGTGGAGACCACATCAAAAATCGGCACCGGATTATTCATCTCTCCGGCCGCGATTAAGCCGGCCGTGTGTGCGATGTCCGCGAAAGTGAACGCGCCGACTTCAGCCGCGATATTTTTAAATTTTTGCCATTCAATTTCGCGCGAATAAGCACTATAGCCGGCCACGATCATTTTGGGTTTTTCTTTTAGCGCCAGCTCCCTGACTTTGTCCATATTTATCAGGCCGGTTTGGCTATCCACTTCATATTGCGTAAAATTATAGAGCAGGCCGGAAAAATTTACCGGATGGCCGTGCGACAGATGCCCGCCATGATCCAGCCTTAGGCCTAAAACTTTGTCGCCGGGTTTTAAAAAGGCCATATACACGGCCGCGTTGGCCGGCGAACCGGATAAAGGCTGAACATTGGCATGCTCGGCGGAAAAAAGTTTTTTAGCCCGCTCAATGGCGATAGTTTCCACTTCATCAATATATTGGTTGCCGCCATAATAGCGGCGTCCCGGATAGCCTTCTGAATATTTATTAGTCAACACGCTCGCCATGGCTTCCAATACGGCTTTAGAAACATAATTTTCCGAAGCGATCAATTCTATTTCTTCAGCCTGTCTAATCATCTCCCGCTTAATTACGGCCATGACTTCTTCATCTTGATTTTTTAAATTTTTATATTCCAGCATATTATTTATGAGTATGCCAGTTAATTATTTTTATTCAGGCTAAATTTAGTGAATTTTCGTGCGAGGACTGTTTGAGACTGCCGCGGGCAGGCGAGTTCCGCAGTAGAAAATTTACTAAATTTGGCCTGAATATTCATGTCTAACTAGAATAAATCATATTATTTATATAATTTTTTATACGTCATTTTTTTAAGCCCCTGCCACCAATCAGTGAATTTGGTCCGGCGCATCTCCTCAATAAGCAGTTTGGCTGATTTTGTTTCTAAGGCTTTAGCCACATTTTCTATCCATCTACCCGTATAAAAACCAATATCCATATATTCTTTAGCCTGAAAAGCCGCTTCCAGCCAGTCCGCGTCTTTAGCGATAATGCCTTCTTTAGTGTTTCTATTTTCAAATTCATTAAAATATTTTTGCCATTTTTCCGCCACGCCGCGGCTCAACCGCTCTAACTGCTCGCTGAAAGCCTTATGTTCAGCTTCCTTGGTATTAAAATATCTGGCCGCGACTTTATGCTGATCGCCGATGCGCGCCTCGCCATTGTCATGAATTAAAATCATGGCCGCGACTTTCTCTGGATTAGCGTCGCCTTCCATCACGGCTAAAATATAGCCGATTTGCGCCGCCCGCATAACATGCTCGGCTACGCTGTCCGGCTCTTTTATTCCGGCTAACTGAAAGCCGCTATGGCGCTGGCGCTTAAGCTGATTGATTTCAAAAATAAAATTTACCGTATTTTTTATGTTCACCCCGTTAGAAATTTGATTAGCCATAATTTTTTATTATGCGCCCCCGTTTAGATTAATGAATTTCTAACGGGGTTCATATTTTATCTTTTAATTTTTTACCGCTTCTGGCAAGTTGTAAATAATTTTCTCCGCTTACTACTTTTTTACCAGTCTTATTCTCTAATTCCTCGCGCGCGTTTTTGGCAATGCGCCCGCCTTTTCTGGCCGGAGTTTTATTTTCTTCTAATCCTTTTGTTTTCATAGTTTCAGCTATTTGGCGCGTAGAAAGTTCAGCTAAAGCCGTAAAAATTAACTCCGCGTCTGTCATATGATCACGTAAATTTTGCGTCTTTAGCTTTTTTAAATTTTTATGTTCCTTAACGGATAAATCACTCCATTCTTGGTGAATAATGTTTGTTAAAATAGCATATTCATCTTTTTCTTTAACTTCATTATTTTTCCAATAATCCGTCAATTTATTTCTGACTTCCTGCCCCATCATTCTTTGCTGGATCCATTTTTCGTTCCGCCCCATTCTTTGCCAATAACCCCGGCCGCGGTTAAGCGCTTTTTCCGGATCATTTATTTCTTGTATTCTTTCATAACCGACTTTTGCCAGCCAAAGCTTGATCGGCTCAGCTTTTGGGCTGGGAACTGATTGGACTAAACGCAAAATTGTTTCCACGTCGGCCGCGTCAGTTAAATAAAATTTACCATCTGCCGCCTCAAATTTCAGTTGGTGACAATTTGACACCGACTCGTTTCCCTCTTTTTTAAGCCTTTCTTTGAGTTTATTCCAGTATTTTCTAGCTATTTGATAATTAGATTGCTGAATTAACGCCTGAATAATATCTACCACTGGAAAATACCACTTTTCTTGTTTCTCATCCCAAAACCGACGGATTTTTTGACCTTCAAAAATAGTGAGTCGCTTATTGTTTATTTTTTTATTTGGCATAAAATTACTTTGCTCATTTTTTATCCACATTCATTGTTTTGCCTTTTTTAATGCTTCAAGATAAATCTTCTTGATACTATTTTTTTCTTCTCGCTTGCAGATAAATTCAATTTTGGGAATTAAATATTTATTTTTTGCTGTTTTCATTTTAATGATTTCTCCTAAGGCAAAAGCAGCGCTCCATCTTACAACTGTTCCTGAATGATTGGCGTTAATCATTAAATTTTTTATTGCTTCATCTAATCCATTAGGGTAAAGACGCGTGATGTTGCCAATAACCTTAGCGGACTCCCATTTTACTCTTGGCGCTTTCTCGCTTAAAGTTTGGGAAACAAATTCCAAGCAAGCCGAAGAAGCAATTTTTGGTTTATTTTTTGTCGCAAATTCAATTGCCTCAATACAAGTTGCTTTTACCGGGTCTTTGGAAATTTTGGCAAATCTTATTAGTTCGTTAAGGCTAATTTTTTTGTCCAGAAGCATTTTGCTGATGGTTTCTATTTTTTCTTTTGACTTAACTTTTTTGTCGTTTAGAATTTTTTCTATATTCATATTTTTTATTAGCTATTCTTTTTCCATCTTTCCAGTTTTGGAATATTTCTCGTAAAAAGTCCCGCGAGAAATCCAGGAAAACCAGATTCTTTTAATTTTTCTTTTACCAGAGTTCTCATTTCTTCAACTGTCATATTAGGGGTGGTGAATTTTCCATTCTCGTAGCATTTTGAGCAATACATTTTACTTTTGCTTCTATCATAATTTGTGCCTCCGCCTTTTTCATCTCGTTTCAAAGGCATGCCGCATGATTGGCAATTTTTGTAAGATGCTTCCATAGTTGTTTAGATCTTGCTGTATAAATAATCCTGCCGTTTAAGCAATTTATTTATCCAACAAAGCTATATTTAATAATAAATATTTATACTATTATTATACCAAACTTTTTACCAGGTAGCTATTTTGTAATTTATAGCCTAGTTTACGGTAATAACCGCGTACGCCCACGCCGAGCTTTTCCCTGATTTCGCGTTTTAAGCCGGCTTCCTGATGTTCGCCCAGCTCTAAAAATCCGCCCGGCACATCCCAGGCGCCTTTGGCCGGATTAATTTTACGCTTGCCCAAAAGAATTTTATTGCCATGTAAAATTAAAGCTGAAGAAGTCGGTTTTGAATTTTGTAAAAGCACATTTTTGGCATTTTAACCTTGGCTGTTTTTCTTCATTTAAAAATGTTTCTTTTAAGTTGCCGCCGCATTTCGGACAATAACGGTATTTCATATCTATAGCTTAATAATTTATAAATTAGTTTAGCCGCTAAAAAATCAGATGATTTATTATATTTATTCGGGCATAACTCCACGACGTCAAAGCCGACTAATTCCCTGTTTTTAATTACTTTTTTTAAAAAATCCAAAATTTCATACCAGCCTAAACCGCCCGGTTCGGGCGTGCCGGTGGCCGGCAAAATTCCAGGATCAAAAACGTCTAAGTCAATGGTCAAATAAACTTGCTCGGTTAATTTACTAATTGCCTGATTATGCCAATCAGTTTTATTATAAATTTTTTCAGCCCAAAAAACCCGCGACTTATCTATAAACGGCTTTTCTATAATATCCATGCTTCTGATCCCGACTTGCGCGATCGGACAGAGCTCGCGAACGCGCGACATCACACTGGCGTGGCTGTATTTTGAACCCTGATATTCCGGCCTTAAGTCCGAGTGCGCGTCTAATTGCAAAATCGATAAATTCTTAAATTTGGCCGTGTAAGCCTTAACCGCGCCGGCGGTAATAGAATGTTCGCCGCCCAAAGTTACGACAAATTTTTCCTGCTTTAAAAA
Source organism: Parcubacteria group bacterium (assembly GCA_016188785.1). Taxonomy (GTDB): domain Bacteria; phylum Patescibacteriota; class Patescibacteriia; order Patescibacteriales; family GWC2-42-12; genus JACPHD01. The sequence continues at coordinate 20,304 of JACPHD010000019.1, forward strand.
ATCGCTGACCGCGGCTTTAACTTTTTCTACCATTTTTTCCGGCGCGCCGGTCTCAATTACCGGCCGGGCCGTAAAGATATTTCGCTTATAAACTTCAGAATCTGTTTCTATGTCATATAATTCCATATTGGCCGAAGCTTCAACGATGGCTTGTGGGCCCTTATCCGCGCCCTTGCCCCAGGTACTGGTGCCGTCATAAGGCACGGGCAAGATTACGATTTTAGCCGTTTCCAGCCGTGAATTTTCTTTTGGCAGATCGCCAAAGTTTGTTTTGTATGGCATAAATATAATTTACTAAATAATCTTTTTATTTATCATTTTCTTTTGGGATAAACTCAAAATTTGCAATTTTTGCTGTATCAATTTGTCTGATCTCGTCTGTTAAAATATTTTCCGGAGGAATTTGGAATTCTACAAATGACTCAACTCCCGAATCGTTATAAGGGATCTCTTTTTGATCGCTGTGCCAGGTTCCTTCTGCTTCAATTATGATGCGGTAAATATTTGCCATAGCGAATGTTCCGAAACTCATCAATCTCCATCGGAATTAAATATAATTTTTGTCCGGCGGCTTGTCTTTGCGGCCATTTTTCTTTAAGTTGCACAAAGGCCGCGTATTGCGCCATTTCCGGAAAATCGCTAGTGCTAATAAGCATAGAGTCTTTGGTCATGGCAAACCCGCCAGCGTGAACATTAACTCTGCCGATTAAATTAGCGAGATTATATTCAACTAACGCGGAGCTCGCAATGACAAACCGATTATAATTTTAATCTACCTCAACCTGATTATTTTGGCAAATCTCTGCGTAGATTTTGGCGCTGGGCCGCGCCGTACGCTTAAAAGTTTTCCGGTTCACCGCGTACAAGCCAAATTTTGGCCAATAGCCTTTGTCCCATTCAAAATTATCTAAGAGCGACCAGTAAAAATAACCGCGCACGTCTATGCCTTCCCTGATGGCTTGATAAATATAAGCTAAATGTTTTTTGATAAAATCCGGCCTTAGTTTATCGTCCGCGTCCGCCAGGCCATTTTCCATAATAAATAAAGGCTTTTTAAATTTTTGATAATTTTTTAAAACTTGTTCTAGGCCTTGAGGATATATTTCCCAGCCCAAATCGGAAATTTTTTTATTTAAGTTTTTTTTAAAGGGCGGATACCAGACAAGCCGGTCATGAAAATAATAATCCAAGCCTAAAAAATCAAATTTATTTTTTAATTTTTTCACAAACCGGTCGTTCCAGCAATGATTAGCCAGTTTGGCCAAAATAATTTCCCCTAAATTCCATTTATGCGCCGGCTCAAAAAAATTAGTCAGCATAGTCAGCCCGACTTCTGCCCGCGGAAATTTTTTATGGATTATATCATAAGCGGCTTGATGCGCTTTAATTAAATTATAATAAGTCTGCCAGGCCGCGGCTAAATTTCTTCTGTTCGGCGGCCATTTGCCGGTTAAATAACCGTTAGCCACATGCAACATAGGCTCGTTGATTGTTACCCAATAGTCAACATAATCGCCTAATTCTTTAACCACCAGCTCGCTATAGCGCGCGAAATATGCTGCGGTCTTTTTATTGTTCCAGCCGCCCAGGTGCGACAGCCAGACGGGCATTGTCCAATGCCAAAGCGTTAACACCACTTTAATTTTATTTTCTTTAAGTGTTTTTAAAATTAAGCCATAATGTTCAATCGCTTGTCTGTTAAATTTTCCTTCGGCCGGCTCAATTCGCGCCCATTCAAGGCCCAGGCGATAGGCCGAGCAATTAAGCTCTTTCAGGCATTTTATATCTTCGGTAAATAATTTGTAAGAATTACAAGCCTGGCCGCAGATATAATCGTCTAAATTTTTTTCCTCTTTTTCTAACTGCTTACTTCTAACTTCTGATTTCTCCCATTCGCTCCAATCATTAGTATTGCCGCCTTCAATCTGGTAAGCCGAGGTGGACGCACCCCAGAGAAAATTTTTTGGAAATTTTAAAATTTTTTGTTCAGACATAAGTAAAATTATAGCATATAAAATTATTCTGTAAACGCGCAGTAATACCAGGGAGACTATGGCCAATATTTTTAACAAAGTTAATGAAATTCTACGCGGGCAAGGATTGTTCGGCAATATGTTCAAATTTATCGACGCTTCGGCCATAGTCACTAAAACCGCCTTTTGGCAAGAGCGGGATGAGGCAATTAGAAAAGGCGAGGAAAAATTGAATAACGCGGTGGTAAGCAAATACGCGGCCGACCAAGACGTCAAATGGGGCGCTAAATCCAAAAATAAAATCTGGTTTGGTTACACGGCATTGTTCGGTGGATATGATAGATAAATTAGCGGTAACGCCGGCCAATGTTCTTGATTTCAAAACACTGGAAAATATCTGTCCGCAGAATCAAAAGAAGGCGGTGGCTGTCTTGCCCAGAGAAATCGGGGCTTAAGGCCCCGTTAGGGCGGATTGCGCCCAAAGGCGCAAAAAACCAAGTTTTCAAACTGAAGTTGATAAAAATCAACGATAGGCAGCCATTGTCTGGTTAGCTGTCGTCGGTTTTTTACCGAGGTCGCCTTTTGGCGACAAGCCCTATACTGTGCTTGTTATAAGGTATTTTATTTGATATATTTAGTATTATGGCCTGGTAGCCAAGCGGTAAGGCAGTTCTCTGCAAAAGAACTATACGGGAGTTCGATTCTCCCCCAGGCCTCAAGTATTTAAGTCCACAATAATGTAGACTTAAGTTTTATATCTTAAATTGTGGATAACAAGTGGACTATGTGGATAAATAATAGACTTAAGTCCACAAGAATGTAGACTTAAGTTGTTAATAATAAAAAATATAAATATAAATTAGCTAAAATTAGTATATTATGACATTAGCTTAAATTATTGACTTATTTTATTTTTAGTGGTATATTTATATCAGGTCATTCATAATATTTTATAGAAAAGTTTTCCGAAATTGTATTTTTGGGAAAATTTTTCTTTTTTGCTGACTTAAAATGCCAGAGTTCACATGGCAATTTATGAAACAAAAATAAAATAACGGTAGGTCTTCTTAAAAAATAAAAATAAAGGAGATTTACCAAAAGACAGCAAAAATTCGCATTTTTCAAGTGAACAAAAATGCTTCAACCTTGAAGATTAGGGATTTTCTTATCTATCCACTGGATGGAAAAGGAATATGTCTTTAGGGATGGGGCTCATTACGGCCTATATAATAAAATTTATAAAAGGGGCCCGTTCTGGGCCCTTTTTTAATATTTTAATACTTGCAAAAAAGCCTTTTATGACGTATATTGTAGGTAGCGGATTTATTAAGTCTGGTTTTATATTAACCATAATATTATGGACAAAAAAGTTATAGAAAAAATTAAGAAAGATTTATTAGCCAGTAAAAAACAGTTAGAAGAAGACTTAAAAAGATTTACTAAAAAAGATGAGCACGCTAAAGATCAACATCATACCAAATTTCCTGATTATGGCGACAAGAGCGACGAGAGCGTTCAGGAAATTGATGAATATACCACTAATTTAGCCACGGAAAAAGTTTTAGAAAGCGCTTTGCGCGATATTGATAATGCTTTGGCGCGCATTGCTAAAGGCAATTACGGCATCTGTAAATATTGCCAAAAAGAAATTGGTGAGAAGCGGCTTAGGGCCAGGCCGGTAGCCAATACTTGTATTACTTGCAAAAGCCGGTTGCAAAAAATGGCTTAAGATCTATGTTCAATCGGATAAAAAAAATGATAGCGGTTAACGCGGCCGCTATTTTTTTCATTAGCCTAGACAGATTTTTAAAAGTTTTTGCTTTTAATAATCAGGGCCGGCAATTTAATATATTGGGTGAAATATTAAATTTTAGTTATCATGATAATTATTATATAGCTTTTTCTTTGCCTTTACATGGAAGGTGGTTAAACATAATTATCTTTTTAATTATTTTGTTGTTAATTTTTTATTGGCTGAAAGCGCTTTTAAGCGGTCGGCGGTTGACTGCCGTCTGCCTGTTGGCCGTGGTCATGGGCGCGGCCAGTAATTTATTTGACCGGCTGAAATACGGCTATGTGATTGATTATTTGGATTTAAAATATTTTACCGTATTTAATTTGGCTGATCTTATGATAACGGCCGGCATCATCTGCTTATTATTTATTAAAGGCAGTAAATCAGAAAATAATTAAAAAATAATTTTTCTTAAATTATTTTTTTGTAAGTTTATTTTGATCAATCTTGCCTTTTTAGGCAAGATGGTTTTTATTTTATCGGCCCATTCTATAACCGTAATCGTGTCCGGCCGGTTAAAATATTCGGCCGCGCCGATAGCCGTTAGCTCGCTCGCTCGTTTAATCCGATAAGCGTCAAGATGAACTAAAAATTTAATCGGTTGATGTTGGCTGACGGGATAAATTTTCATTAAGACAAAGGTTGGGCTGGTAAGGTTTTTTTTAATGCCCAAACCAAGGGCTAGGCCTTTGGTAAAAATAGTTTTACCCGCGCCTAAATTGCCGACTAAGCCTAAAACTAGGCCGCCAGTTAAATTTTTAGAAAATTTTTTAGCGAAGTTAAGAGTTTGTTTTTCAGAACGAGAGAAAAATGTCATGTGGACGATGTAGGGATCGAACCCACGGCCTCCTCGGCTTGCCCCGTTAAATATTTGGTGGACAATGTAGGATTCGAACCTACGACCCCCTCGGTGTAAACGAGATGCTCTAACCAACTGAGCTAATTGTCCATAATTTAACGGGGTGAATAAACGAGGCGCTCTAACCAGCTGAGCTAATCGTCCGCGCTCGGTGCCGAGGACAGGACTTGAACCTGCAAGGAGCTGCCTCCACATGCACCTCAAGCATGCGCGTATACCAGTTCCGCCACCTCGGCCGGAGATTAAACGAGCTTAACTTCTTTAAGTTTTTTATTGTAATTACGTAAAAAATAAAGTTTGGCGCGCCTAACTTTAGCCTGCTTTTTGACTTCAATTTTGGTGATAGTCGGCAGATTTAGGGGAAAAATTTTTTCCACGCCCACGCCGTCGGATATTTTCCTGACCGTAATAGTGCCGCCAGCCTCCTGGCCATGTTTTTTGGCAATAATTATGCCTTCGTAATATTGCACTCTTTCTTTTTCTTCGCCTTTGGAGTTAAGCTCTTTAATTTTTTGGTAGACCCTGACGGTCATGCCGGGCTTTAAATCCGCCGGGTTTATTTTCGCTAAAGTAGTTTCTTTGGCCATATTTTTCTATTTAAAAATAGAACATGATAAGTTCTATTTTAGGTATGGTTAATATTAATGATGAGGTTATATTATAATGATTAATTGATTTTGTCAACAGCCGGTTTGATGATTTTTTCTGATAATTCCAGCCACTTTGGCGATGGTCTGGTTTAATTTGCCTTCTTCGTTTTCTACTATATAATCATAAATTTCAAGGTGTTTCAGCCATTCTTTAGTGTACTCAAGCCTTTCTTGGACGAATTTTTCAGTTATCTTGTCTCTTTTTCTGATTCTTTTTTCCAGTATTTCCAGCGGCGCGTTAATAAAAATGGCGATAATCTCCGGCATTAATTTTTTAGCCGTAATGACGCCCTTATATTCTATTTTCCACAGGCCGATTTTGCCGTTGGCTATTATTCTGCTAATTTCATTATTAGTGACCCCGTAATAGTTATTATTATATTCTTTGGCATATTCAAAGAATTTTTTTTCTTTAATTAACTTAATAAAACGATCGCGGTTGATAAAATAATATGGTTTACCGGATTTTTCTCCAGGCCGCAGTCGGCGCGTGGTGGTGGTGATAACCCGTTCAACTGGCAGAATTTTTTCCAAGCCATCAATAATACTGTCTTCGCCGGCGCCGGACGGGCCGGAAATTATGAATAGATTATTTTTTTTCATAACCTTAACCTTATTTTACAATTTTTAAAATATTTTTTAATTCTTGAGTCAGGTTTATTTTATAATTTTGCCGCTGGTTTGCCAAGTCGGCAAAAGATAAACGGTCGGCGATTAAAAAAATCCGGCTTAAGCCTAATTTTTTATTTTGTATTCTGGTTTTGGCCGTGCCGTAAATATTATCGCCCACGATCGGATTGCCGTAAGCTGATAAATGAACTCTGATCTGATGGGTGCGACCGGTTTTTATGGTTATTTTTAGCAGGGTGTAATTTATTAGCCTTTGCTTAACCTGAAATTCTGTCTGGGCCGATCGACCGCTTTCAGCCGGCTGACCTTTAACCGTGGCCGGCCAAGCCGCCATTTTGTAGCCGGCGCGCGCGCGTTTAATGGGAAAGTTGATGATGGCGCTGTCTTTTTGAATTTTGCCGTAGACTAAGGCCGTGTATTGTTTGTTGACAGTCCGTTGTTTAAATTGATTTTTTAAGCTGTTAAAAGCCGCCTGGGTTTTGGCTATAACCATAAGTCCGCTAACGTCTTTGTCTAAACGATGGACTAGACCCGGACGTTTAGGATCATCGCCGACTTGTTTTATTTTTGGGTATTGCTTTATCAGCCAATCAGCTAAAGTATAATCAGCTAAGCCGTGCGCGGCCAGTCCGGCCGGTTTGTCTATGACTAAAAATTCATCGGTTTCATGGATAATTTTTATTTTTGTGTCTAGTGATCCGACAGAATTTTTTTTAAGAAATAATTTATCAACCGCAGAAATATTTTTTGCAATATTAATTATATCACCGAGCTTAAGAATATAGTGTGGCGAAACTGTCAAACCGCTAAGGCTAATTAAACCCTGCTCAATTAATTTTTGAATTTGGCTTCGTGAGAGCTTTAAAAAATCAGAGCCGGCCAAAAATTTGTCCAGCCGCTGGCCCGAATCAGTTTGGGTTATTTTTATGATCATACTTCTATTTTACACCATTTTGCGGGTTTTGATTAGTTTCGTAATTTCTATTACGCGGCGGTCCAAGTCTATCGCCGGTTGATTCATACGCGCCTATGCACTATACTTAAATTATGAAAATTTATACTCAAAAGAGCATTCGGCGACAGTCCCATAAAATAATCACGGCAGTTTTTTCAGCCGTTTTAATCATCGGCCTGGTGTTTTATTTTGAAAATGACCTAAAACTGGCCCGGAAAAATTTAAGCGAAATAATCAGTCCCTGCGCCAGGCCGCTTGAATATTCTCTGGGCGATTTTGATAAAAGATTCGGTTTAAGCCGCGAAGATTTTTTAAGCGCCGTAAGCCAGGCGGCCGAAATTTGGCAAAAGCCGGCGGGCAAAAAATTATTTAATCAGGCGGCCGGCGGCGCTTTAAAAATTAATTTAATTTATGACTCGCGCCAAGCCGCTACGGACAAATTAAAAAAGTTAGGCTTTAGTATCCATAATAATCAAGCCACTTATGAATCTTTAAAAAATAAATATGACGGTTTTGTTAAAATTTATAATACGCAAAAAAATGATTTTGACGATATAGCCAAGTATTATGAAGAGCAAAAAGCCGACTATGAAGCCGAAGTTAAAGCGGCTCAAAGCCGCGGCGGAGTTAATTCTGAAGAATATGACATTTTAGAAGAGGAAAGAAAAAATTTAAACAAGTTAATAGAATCAATCAAACAAAAACAAGCCGCGCTTAATAAAACAGCCGATGATATTAACGCCGTAGCCAACGTTATTAACCGGTTAATCCGCCAGTTGAATTTAACCGTGGGCGATTACAATAGCATTGGCGAAAAAACCGCCGACGAATTTCAACAAGGCCAATACATTAGAGACCAGGCCGGTGAAAAGATAAATATTTATCAATTTGACGACCGGCCGGCGCTAATTCGCGTTTTAGCGCATGAGCTTGGCCACGCTTTAAATCTGGATCATCTTGATAATCCAGAAGCGATTATGTACAGGTTAAATGAAAGCGGTCAGGAAAAAATAACGGCTGATGATCTGGCGACGTTGAAAAAAACTTGCGGGATAAAATAATATGCTGAATGTTAGTAATTTTTTATTAAATCTACCATTGCCCTTGTTAGACCACTGGGGTTATCTTATTATTTTTCTTTCGGCCCTGGCGGAAACTTTGCCGGTTATCGGCGCTTTTGTGCCGGGCCAAACCATAATTATTTTAGGCGGACTTTTGGCTAAGCTGGGAATATTTAAACTGGGAACGGTGATTTTAGTAGCGGCCGTTGGCGTAGTTGCCGGCGATATGTTGGCTTACTATATTGGCCATAAATTTGGCTATGATTTTGTGGTTCGCTATGGCAAATACTTTTTTTTAAATCAGGAAAAATATCAAAAAACCAAAGATTTAGTGTCCGGGCACACGGGCAAAGCTTTAATCATCGGCCGTTTTAGCCCTTTTACCAGGGCGCTGGCGGCTTTTTTGGCCGGCATTTACAGAATAAAATTTCCTAAATTTATTTTTTATTCCATTATCGGCGGCCTTGGCTGGTCGGCTTTATCAGCGCTTTTAGGTTATTTTATGGGCCAAGGTTTTGAAGGCGCGGCTAGATATTTCGGCAGAATTATCATTATCGCCATATTAGCTATTACCTTGATTATTTTCGCCTATCGCTGGCTTAATCAAAGAAAGCATATTTTTTCCAAATATCATCTTCATTATTTGATTTTAAATGTTCTGTCAATTTATATTTTTTCCAAAATGACGGAAGATTATTTTGATCAAGAAGCAACTTATAAATTTGATTTTTGGCTTGATCAAAATATTCATTTAATCTGGCGGCCATGGTTAAATCAGCCGCTGATTATTATAACTAACATTTTAAGTCCGGAGGTTTTGTTGACCATTGCCATATTAGCCGCGGTTTATTTTTTTATTAAAAAAAACCGGTATCAAGCCGCCTTGATTTTTATGAGTTCAGCCGGCGGTTTGATTTTAGGCGCGATTTTAAAGCGGTTGATCGGCCGCGCTCGGCCCGTAGGCGGATTGGTTTTAGAAAGCGGCTTAAGTTTTCCCAGCCAGCACGCGCTTATGGCTATGATATTCTTTTTTTTAATTATAATTTTCCTTACTAAAAAAATAAAAAATAAATTATTGAAAGGCTTATTTATTTTTAGCAATTTATTTTTAATAATATTGGTTAGTTTTTCCAGAATTTATTTAAAAGTTCATTGGTTCAGCGATTGTCTGGCCGGCCTGGCTTTAGGTTTATTCTGGCTGACCTTTTTAATTCTGGCTTTTGCCGCGCTAATAAAATTATTTAAAGATAAAAATTATGGAGAACAACAATAATCTCGCAAAAATTTCGCGCGAAGTTAAAGAGAAAACTTTTGGTTTTATTATTACCGCCTTAAGTTTAGTGGCCGGTTTGGCCTGGAACGAGGCGATTCAGTCGCTAATCAATAATTTTTTTACTCTGAACAAAAATTCTGTTTTAGCCAAATTTGTCTATGCCATTATTTTGACTTTAGCTTTGACTTTGATTACAATTTATCTGGCTAAAGTTTTTGGCCAAGAAAATAAAGAAGAAAAAAATAACATAAAATAATATGAAAGCATCAGCGCGAGTAAAAGTCGGCGGCCGGCGCGGCAACCCAGGCTATCGCACGCCTTCGGGTTTTA